>CAYYIQ010000267.1:0-4023 GCA_964472005.1 uncultured Bdellovibrionales bacterium
TTTGTTTGGAATTGGAGGGGCTATCGCAGCATTCAAGCGCCGAAGAAAAATTAATTCAATATAATTTTTATGTTTTGTTTTATACAGGATTCTTTGCGAGGAGTTCTGTATATTTCAGCTTAAGTTTTAATTATTCTACATCTCCACTCGCAGCTAGTATAACCGCAAATCCGTTTCGTTTTATGCTCTGTCCTAGGCTTGTTACGACCGCGATGCTAGTGATGACAATTAAGGCAACCATTACGCCATACTCTAACATTGTCGCACCCCTTTCATTTTGGCTTAGTGCGTTCTTTCTATTTCCGGTCTTGAAATTAATAATCTTCATTCTAGCGGACCTGTTGTCAAAAATGGTATTTGGACTTTTGGAGTCTTAAAGCTTTAATTCTTACTGATGTATACATACTCGGCAACTTAATAATATTACTTAAGTAAAACAGTGATTTTAGTTTAAGTGAAAGTTCTTTATTGATAGTTACTTACAACATAGGTGGTTTTATATTTAAAAAGATCGATTAATATTAAACCCTTAAGAAGTCGACTAGAATCTAATAAATTAAATAGATTACCTTTATAAAATAGACTACTTCAATGGGATATAGAACTACTCAGTTATTATTTTTCTTTCGTAAAATTTCGCGTGACGAAGAAAATAAGGGGGATATCAAACGTCGAATTTTTTCTGGATTGCTTGCAGCCGTGCTTGTCTGTGCATGGAATGCAGTAGAGCTTCATGAGGTTCCGCTGCGCGCTTATGAAGAGGAGAGTCTTTTAAATTTATTCTTCAATATACGAGGAATCGAAAATTCGCCCGACGAGATCGCGATAGTTAATATTGATGACACAAGTTTTAAAACTTTAAAACTATCAGCCAAACGAACTTTTCCTAGAGAGTTGTTAGGCGAGGCGCTCATTGAAATCCAAAAGGACAAACCAAAGGTTGTGATTTTGGACTTGAAAGCTTCTTATGATGAATTAGAAGAGAAGGGTACGCTGCGAATAGTTGAAGCATTAAAAATGGGGCCAGCGGTACTCGCCGCACCACCCATTGAAAATACAGACGACACTTTTAAATCTGATGAAAGAATTAGCGAGGTTGCTGCAATGGAATTGCCGTTAACCGTAAATGGCGCCTTTGGGGTAACATCAAATCTCGGGATAGCGACATCCAGCGAGGAGGGTCAATTTGATGCATTTCCACTGTTGAAACCTCTGACGAAACTCGTTAAGTCAAATATCGTAACTCCAGATTATAGAGGAATAATCAATTTTTATGGTCCTGCTGGAACGATTAAAAATTTCCCTGTGTGGCAGTTAGTTAGTGATAAGAGAATGGTGCCAAAAGAGTTTTTCAAGGATAAAATAGTTTTTGTCGGCTATAATAGCGAATTGACGATGCGAGGGGTTACTAATAAGGAGGTCTTTAAAGTTACTGCGCCGGGTCAAAATATGTATGGAGTTGAAATTCATGCGACTATCGCGGGAAACCTTTTAGATAATTCTTGGATTAGACGACTTCCACCCGAGGTTGAATCTATTACTATAATGTTACTTCTATTTATTCTAATCCTTGGTATCTTTTTCTTAGAGCCTCTTTCTGCTGTAATTTTTGTAACTTCCTTTACTGGACTATGGTTTGTTGGTTCTTATCTGGCTTTCTTAAAACTTCACTATTTCTTCCCAGGCTTCCTTATCGCCCTGTTCTCCACGCCTCTAATTCTCTGCGGCGTAATGACAACTGTCGCACGGCTCGCACTCACCGAGCTTGAGGATACGCGGAAAATGCTTGGGATTAAGTGATTTATTTTAGGCGACTACAGAGGCACAGAGACGCAGAGGGGGAGGTAAGCGTTTCTGTCGTAAGCACTCTGAAGTTCCAGAGTGCCCCACTATAGAAACGAATGCCTTTCTCTGTGTCTCTTTAGTCGCCTAAAATAATCAAATTCTCGAACAACCCATTCGATCATAACCAATTTCAGCACTCTCAGCTTCCGCACGATTCCCGAAACACTAATACTCAATAAAGAATATTGACCAACTCGTGCTAAGAGATCTTCTAAGTAGTTAAAATTAATAAAATTCCTTTAAAACACTTCAATGGTTCTTAACGATTAGATGTAATAAATGCATTTAAGGAGAGAAGATTTAAAATTCTACGTTACGCATATCTTAAGATTATCAATAACTTAAATAATATCTAAAATATTTTTGTTTATGGTTTTTCGAGATTTAAAGTGGGTGAGGGAAGTTCGACATGTTGGTCGAAGTATAGTTCTGCGCTCAGGTTTGTTTTTTTTCTGCTTGCTTGTACCCGAGTTTCTTGTCGCGCAAGATACGTCTTACGAAGATTACGAAAATAAAAATGAAGCTGATACTTCGCAAGGGACTGAACCTGAAAAAATTGTAAAGAAAAATATCAATCGTGCCTACAAGGTTTTAAATGACTATGTAGAAGATCATGGTGAGGAAATTGCAGAATTTGCCGCCGAGCAGAAAGATAAGGAAACTCGTTTTGGGCATGATGGGCCAGAGAGGAACCCGTTGGATAAGCAGGATGGAAAATTAGGCGAGAGTAAGTCTTGGAATGAGTACAAGACAGATAGCAAGATAATACTGAAAGAAAAAACATTTGGATCATGCCTTGAGCCAAGGATTATTGCGACAGAAAAGGGCACAGAAGATCCGCAGAATAAAGTTTACGCTGATGCTTGCGAAGAAAATTGCGCAGAAGACCCTATCTTAGATTTGATTTACGGTAAAAACACGGAATGGCAGGTCTACTCATACTATTGGCCGCAGAATCAAATTAGCGTCAATAAGGCGGGTGCCCAGATGATTGATCCTGATATTGTCGGAGAAAATCGCGGACAGGACGAATATTACCGACGAAAAACTCAGGACAAGGAACAAAATGATGACATTCGGGGAAAGGAAGCTCAGGTTGAATTACTTGAAAAAATGGGAATTCCAGCAAGCGACTCCGAAAAGTTTAAAGATCCTGACTACCATAGGTCACCAAGAGAATTTCATTTAAGACAAGATGGTGAATTACGCTATCCGAGCTCAATGAGGCCTAATGCGTTTTGGCGTGCAGCAAACGCTAGAAAAGATTTTTTAAAGGGCTATGATATTAACGATCACTGTTTTTTTAACGGGATCGATTTACCGACAGTGCAAAAGAAAGTTATCGCAAATCGTTATGATCAGGGTATTTATGCGATAATGGCGAGATATCCAGAGATTCGGAAAGATGTGGATGAAGAGCGATATAAATATACAAGTCCAGCAAAGTTACAAATTAATGAGTACAAAAACGAAGGCCAACTGGACTATCAAAATAGTTTATGTGCGTCATGGCGAATGGGTTCAAATAACGAAATTTATGGCGAGCTAGAAAAAGTAGGTTTTCAGCAAAAGGATGATAAGAAGTTTATAGATTATTGTTTGCCAGGTGGTTATGATCTTAGTGGTTCAATGGTTGTTGCCGAAGGAACCCCAATACTGCAAGCGGATGCTGCAAGAGCGGTCATGGCTGCGATCTGGTTTGGTTCTGAATCAAGTGCTTTTGGTAAAAAGTCTTCCGAGGCGGGCAAGATGAATACCTCGGAAAAAAGAATTGATAAATATACTTTTTATAAAGAGCGAAAAAATTCAAGTGTTGAAAGGTATGTCGGAAAGGAGAAATCTCCCGGAGAGAATGAGTCCAAAATAGTTTTTATTGATAAGATTCAGAGAATTTATCCAACTCAACAAGAGAGCGGTGACTCTGATGGTAAAATGGGAGCTTCAAGCAAAAATAATCGTAGCGATAGTGGGCAGCGAGGAAGTTATTGTTTCCGGCCGGAGGATATTCCGAATTGGTCGAGTGAAGGTGATACAAATAAATCAGAGTGGCCCTTGGGGTTAATGGGTGGGGTTGAGGATCATTTTGGCGAAACTCGTTGGGCGATTTGGAACAGAAGAGTTATTTGTACTTGTAATAAACATGGTCGAATTTCCAAGAAGATGGAAGGGTCGTTAATT
>CAYYIQ010000268.1:0-4017 GCA_964472005.1 uncultured Bdellovibrionales bacterium
TTGGAAATCACCACCACAATCGGCCGAAATTTTCGAGGCCTTGTCGGTTTAAAACCTGGATACAATTCAGGAGACATCGCATACAGTCCACTTGATCTTGAACAAGCTTGGGATGATTGGGTTGACCTGCGACACAGCAAGGGCCTTCCATTTTTAGGTGCTTGCTTTGGTCCAATTGAAACTCTGAGATATGCGTTTGAGACAGAAAGCATATTAATGAAATATTCAGAACCGGTTATTCCGATTCAGGGTGAAATTCCTTCCTACCAAGAAGCATTTTCAGATGAAGTTATCATCGAAACTTTGACATCGCTTTTCACCGCACTCGGTAACGCAACGAAACAGACCACCGTCAGATTTACTTACTTTGGTACTGACACTTTTCGTTGTTCATACCGGATAAAATTCCCGAACATGAGCCATCCGCTCGACTGAAGATAGCAAAATTTTTTAAATCTCATGTATCAGACAACGTTTCTTCGAAAGGAAAAGGTAGTTTAAAATGATGCCTCGACATCTTATCGTCCTTCGTCACGGCCAATCACAAGGCAATGTAATGGAGAAAAACCCAGCTATTCAAGAATTACTCAAGGATGTTCCCAATCATCAATTTCGCCTCACGGAAAAGGGAGTAGAACAGGCAAAGATCGCCGGAGAATGGTTACAAAACTATCTCCAAGGTCCTTTTATCGGAGGAACTGAGATCGCTGGTTATGTTTCAACTTTCGTCCGAGCAAAAGAAACTGCCGGAAATTTAAGATTGGGGCTTAAGTGGAGACGCTCACCGTTTATTGTTGAAAGAGACTGGGGTAATTTTAATAGCTTAGCTGCGGAAGACCAAGCCCGTGTAAAAGCTGCAATGAAGAAAGATCCTATCCATCTCAGAAAGCCTAACGGAGAATCTCTGAGTCATCTCTTGGTGACAAATTATTTATTCTTTGGCAAGCTTCACCGCGAACATCCAGATGATGCAGTTATCGCAGTTTGTCACGGCGAACGCTTTTTAACAATTCGCTATCAACTAGAGAACTTCACCGACAGGCAAATGGTGAAGCTACTTAGTTCCAGCCGAATTAGCGACAGAGTTAAAAATTGTCAGCTCTTGGAATATTCTCGGGTAAACCCCGAAACAAACGAAGAAATTGAACATTATGGCTGGATGCGTTCGTTTTGTCCTTGGGAACTACGGGATAAAGACTTACATTGGAAAAAAATTGTTCGGGCTAAGATGACAGACGATGATTTGTTGGCATACGCCGAACAATTTCCGCGTTTCTCACTCGAAGGTTTAGATTCGTAACTTTGTCCACGCTAGTGGGTTAGTATTACTGACCCACTTTTCTTTTTCACACGTATCATTTCAATGATCCTGATAACGTCTACTGATCTAACAAGGAATGAATCTCTCAGAGCAGACAAACGGCGATAACAATATAGTAATTGAGTGGTGTGATGTTAGAATGTGCCCTCGAAATAGGTTAAGAGCGTCTGTGTGTAAACAAAACGCCCTCGCAAGTCTCCTTAAGCAACTTGCAAAAAAACATATTGATTAGTCTGATTGTCAACCGTAAGTTTCGCTTGCATCTTCCGCAAACATTTATCAAGCTTTTTTGCTTGCTCAATGTTAACGCATCGGATCAAAACTTTCTTGATCCGTTGCTTCACGAAATATTTCAGCCATTCACGAAGATTATCTGGACATATCTTTCCAATCTGTTTGATTTTGATTTTAACGAAATCCCCAGAAAAATCGATCTTCTTTATCTCTTTTTTCTTCGTCTTTTCAAACAAAGAGATTTCATCCAAATGATCAACCCTGAACCCCTTATAAGGATTCTGCAAAATCATTCGAACCTTACGCCTATCCCTTTTGACCTCAAGGTCCGCAATTCGGGAATGCATTGCTTTAGTTCCGGATGCTTAGAGAAACGAACTCAAAAACCTATACACACAGGTTTTCGCTCTTAAGAATAACTCAAGAACAAAACACCTACTCCAATTTTCCCACGAATAGATAACCAAATATTGCTATCCAAGGCAAGAATCGCAGGTTAAAAAGTTCTTCACTGATTAAATACTTCTGACAGATTAATCACATCTGCAACATACTAGATTCTTTATAAAATGCGGTCGAGCACCGGCAGTTCATTTATAGAACTAATAATACACTTCTACAAAGTTAATACCTTAGGTCCCAAGCGACGAAGGTTGGGTTCGCTTTTCTCTGCATCCTTTCGTTCAAGAGCCCGAGCCGGGCGATTTTCTTCCCAGCCGTGAAGAGAATAGTGTTGGTATGCATCCACAAATCGTCCCTCACGTACCGCTCGGTAAACATCAGGGTTTCTTTGCAGGTAATATTCAAAATCAAACTCTTCCTCATTAAGAGGTGTTATTGGACGGGTTTCATTCTCTACTGGGCGCTCAAAAAATGGAGAAAGGTGCTGACATTCCAAATCCCAGTTAATCTTAGCGAGTTGAGTATTGTCCAACTTTGCATAAAAAGCTTGATCAAAATCGGGAAATTCATTTGAACAAGTGAAAACCGTTTTACAAAACACCTTAGAGCGCAGCAATACACAACCAAATCCATTGCCACCTATAGTCTGAACACCTTCACCTCCTGTAAGAAGCTTAAAACTAGAATCCCATGCAACGAATGCTTGTTCATAACGGTGGCGAAATGGAGCAGAGACACTGACCGTTTGCGGACAGAAAGATCGAAACATTTTTTCGCACACATCCAAAGGAGGTATTACATCATCCTCAACGATCCATAAGTAGTTCGTGCTTACTGATTCTTTGGCACGATTGTAAATTCTAGCCATGGCTATACGAACGTCTTTTAATAATTCGTTGTTGGCTTTACCTTCTTCATCTATTCTTTTTTCATCAGCCAGATTTTTTCGACCTGGGTTATACTTCACATATTCTGTGGAGCCGTAATCACAAGCCGAAAGCCAAGACCGCACCATCCTAGAGAATAGCGGATCATTGCTCGTATCCATAAGTACAAGGCGTATTCTGCTGTGAGGCCAACTCTGTTGTTCCAGAAAGTTTTTATACTGCTCCCATATATCAGTTCGTCCCGCAAGTGGAGTGAATAGTGTTAACTCCTCTTGCGATAGTGCCGCCCCTTCATAATAGCTATAATCACCCTGAAAATAGTGCCTGTCAGCAGAAATCCCTTTCTCATGTTTTCGATAGTGATAAATACAATTTTGCTTTACCGCGGCGAATCCCATACTCAAAATCTTCCGCCAACTAGACCAATCTTCATGTCTTCTAACCGGTCCACCATGATTAAAAGCATCAGCAACTTCGATCGCATCGCGTCGTACTAACGCACCAGCGTGGATATAATTCTCCACCGAAATGTCTGCGTCATTTGAAGAGATCGGATAACATGACCGCCCCTCCAAATCACCGAAGTATTCGACATCCGAATATACGATCCCAATTCTATCATCGTTGTCAAACAACCGTACCCCTTCTTCGAGGTATTCGGGATCCAAAAGATCATCGGCATCAAGAAAACAAATGTATTCGCCTACCGTTGCTTCTAAAGCTGCACGGCGTGATAATAATGGACTATAGTGATCAACTCTAAGGTAAGACACACCTCGTTTTTTAAAGCGCCGTGCGACCTCTTCAGTGTTATCAGTAGAGGCATCATCGACTACCAAAATTTCCAGAGGAGCTACAGTCTGCCCGACAACACTCTGAATAGCGTGTGAAAGGTATTGTCCGTAATTATGCGAGATAATTGCGACAGATATCGTTGTATTAGTTTTTTGTTTAATCATTTCGACGATAGACTAAAAGTTTCGCATGTTTTTAAGATGATTTAAGTCGGTAAAGAGATGCATAAAGTAAGCTCCGAATGTTCTCAATAAAATACGGTTAGTAATAGTAAAAATAATCATACAATCGGCGGTAAGAGTTTCAATGCGAAGGAAGGTTGAATATTAGCTTGAGCCAGTACAGCAGTTGCTGCCTGCTGCATAATTTGCAAGCGTA
>CAYYIQ010000269.1:0-3967 GCA_964472005.1 uncultured Bdellovibrionales bacterium
AGCGCTGAAGATAAATCTACACTTGTTGGTTCCCTAAGTACCCTACTTAAATCTTGGGATTCCCATGGGAAGGAGCTTTCGGCGGACGTAGTAATTTTAAATGATCAATTATTGATAATCTATCTTGATGAAAATAGTATTTCTGCGAGTGGCTGCTCGGTTGATAAGTTGAATCGAGAAATATCATCAATCATAAATTCATCCAAAAAAGAATTGGCAGATCGCAATATGGTACCATTATACAGTGGAAAGGAGATAGAATTTGTCGATAGGTTAAATATTAAAGAAATGTATGAGCAAAATCATATTACAGCAGACCACAGTTTAGTAGACGTCAATGCAACCTATGAAGTTACGAGAGGTTTCGAGCAGTTTCTTGTACCGATTCATGACTCATGGTTAAAAAATTATATTGAATAGTTTTAGAATGCTTTGAGCATTGGGAAATTATCTTGAATGATGATAAGTTCAAAGTAAGCATGGTTACGAATTCGGGTTGAATAAACGGACAGTAGTCCATTTCAATACTTTAAACTTTGCAGAAGGTTCTGTACTAAAACTCTAAAAAGAAAACAATAAACGGAGAAACAAATGGCATTTGAAATACCAAAATTAGATTATTCATATAGCGCATTAGAGCCAAAAATTGATGCAAAGACTATGGAAATTCACCATACGAAGCATCACCAAGCTTATGTAAACAAACTAAACGAAGCAGTAGCTGGAACGGAATTTGAAAAAATGGCGATCGAAGATGTTCTTAAAAATATCTCGAATGTACCTGAAAATATCCGGTCAGCCGTGCAAAATCATGGTGGTGGACACGCTAACCATTCTTTGTTCTGGAAAGTAATTGGTCCTTCTCAAGGTACACGGTCAGAAGAACTAGAAAACGCGATTAAAAACGAATTGGGTGGATTTGATAAGTTTAAGGAAAGTTTCTCAAACGCAGCTGCGACAAGATTCGGTAGTGGATGGGCTTGGCTTTCGCTTTCAAAAGATGGAAAATTGCTAGTAGAGAGTACCCCTAATCAAGACTCTCCACTTATGGCTGGCAATACACCTATTTTGGGACTGGATGTGTGGGAACATGCATATTATCTCAATTATCAAAACAGAAGACCAGATTATGTCGCTGCTTTCTTTGATATTATTAATTGGGATGAAGTATCTAAACGGTACGCAGCTCAAAAGTAATATAAACAACGAATACTTGATAGCTGTCGGGCATCTTTAACAGTACACCTGACAGCTATTATCACCTGTTTTGGGCACACTTTCGCACTTTTGACTCTGATCAAACTATCAAACCTACCACCATTCTGACCTTTCAAACTCTATAGATTCTCTCAGAGACAAGCAAAATTTTCCTCTGCTATTAAACAAAGGCAAACTATTCCTACTAGAGAGGTGCGGTAGGCAAATATTACCTCATATAGTTAGCCGGGCAGATTCCTAAGTGTCTGAATTCTTGGAGATTCTTTTGCGAGAGTAGAATTGCTGCTGCTGGCTGAGTTTTTGCAATGTTAAGCAAAGAAGTTTCGTTGTGTGGCGTTGAGGTCAAGAGAATGTAGTAATGGGGTCTGGGAGGAAAACGAGTGAGTTCTATAAAAAACATTGTAAAAAGTTCTGACATTCCTGGTGTAACTAAGGACTTGGCAGATAAAAGTTTGGAAACTGAAAAAAAAGGTGATGACGTGAAAGGCGCTTTTTTAGCATTATTACAGGGGTTAGTCGGAATTGGCGGAGTAAATATCTCCCAGTCTGCACCTGTGGAAGCGAAGGCTGCTGAATACCAAGAGAACCAAAACACTCCATCATACGAAGACAACTCAGAAAAGTATGACCTAGATAATGCGAACGAAGACGAGTTCTATAGTAAGAATGACGACTCTGCAGACGAAGAAAAGATAGTAGCTCGAAGTATAAACAATTCGACCTCGGACAAGGTTGACGCCTCTCACCTCCAGGAAAAATCACCTTCTCAAGAAGTTGCATCTTCAACAGATTCAGTCGACGAGGCCACGGAGATAGTAGCGGACGCGGAACAAGTTGTCGGCACAATCAAATCTGGCGAAACTAAAGAAGAGATTCAATTAGATAGTCAGGATGTTATTGAAGATCAAAATACAACTAAGCAAGCCTTAAATAAAGCAATAGTAAATGAATCGGCGCCAGTTGCAAGTGAAGAAGTGGAAACCGCGGTTGTCGAAGAAGTCGTTGCAAAAGTTTCACCTGAGGCCGATAAGACACAAGATTATAAGACTTTAGAGAATGATCTGAACAAGGTTTCTGCAGAAGAAACGGTTGGTGTTTCGGAAGATGTTAAAGTTTCATCAAAAGCAGGCGAAGTTGATAATAATTCTACTAAAGTAGATTCGGATAAAAACCTTGCCGAATTAGATGAATCATTGGAAGAAATACGAAAGTATTTATCTAATACTCCAAGTCAAAGTGCTTCAAATAGTGAGTCTCCTAAGGTTAATCCAGTTGTAGAAAAGAATAGTAATGAAATGGATTCAGTTAAGGATGCATTGTTAGCTAGACTATTACTTGGAGTTGAGCAGTCTGCTTTCGGAAATACTAACACTCAATTAACTTCTGGTTCAAAACCTGATTTTCAAGTAATTTCGTCCTTAGGATTAAAAGATTCAAGTGGTGAAAAGTTAGGTACGGAAAAAACTCAAGCTTCATTTTTGAGAAGAGATGTAAAAGCTCAAGAATTCATCGACAAGATTAAAGAAGCATTGATGAAGGCCGCGGCTAACAAAACGAATGATACTATTTCGGTTAAAGTTAACCCAGCGCATCTTGGAGAAATCAAAGTTACGGTATCTCACAAGAATAACGAAATATACGCTAAGTTAGTTCCGGAAAGTAAAGAGATAGAACAGATACTTAAGACTAAGAGTCACGAACTGAATGCAGTAATACAAGCTTTAGGTTTCACCCCCGATAGTGTGCATATTCAAGTGGGAAGTGAACCAAATCCGAATTTATCTTGGAATAATATTTTCAAAGGTAATCAGGAAAATGCTTCAAATAATGGAAGTTCAAAAGGGAACAAAAGTCCATTTTCGAAACATGTTGATGTTGGAGAGTTGATTGGGGGAAGTGTTACCGAACCGACCGTTGTACAAGAATCAGGTTGGGTAGCTTAATATATACTTTCAAAAAAAGAGCGATAGCAAATGACAAGCGGAATAAATAATTACAAATCAGCGATTGGGACTACTAAAGATAGTACAACTCAAACGACTAGCACTAACAATGCAGCTGCTGCATCGAAAACTGATGCTAAGTTAGCGAGTGCATCAATCGCACAGGATGACTTTTTAAATTTGCTTGTACATCAACTACAAAACCAGGATCCATTAAATCCAATGGAAAACCAAGAGTTTGCTGTTCAGCTAGCAACATTTAGTCAACTTGAACAGTTGGTACAGATTAACGATAAGGTCGGTAGTACTAGCGCTGCGAACGGTAGTGCGAGTGAAATGGCAGCATACCTTGGTAATCAGGTAACATTCAACGACAATCTAACTAGAGTTTCAAATGGCAGTGGTTCAAATCTACTAGTAGATATCCCAGCAGGGACTCAAAGTCTAAGGATTGATCTAATGGATGCCGAAGGTACTGTTGTGTCAAGCTTAAGTCATGACGGAGCTTTAGCCGCAGGTAAACAAATCCTTGCTTTAGAAAATTTAGACGTCCCTGATGGAAAGTATGAAGCTAAGGTTGTGGCTGTCGGGGCAAATGGAAGATTTTCAAATATTGATTCTAAATCAACTGGTTCGGTATCTGGTTTCGTTATGGAACCAGAGCCAAGGTTACTTGTTGGGAGTGAAGAGGTTGCAATAGCTGATGTTGGAGCGGTGTATAAAGGGTAGTTTTAGAGTAGTTTTTTAATTAATGTGGATTGCTATTAGGAGGGTTTCCTGTGCCAGGTATTGTTGATGGTTTATTT
>CAYYIQ010000270.1:0-3922 GCA_964472005.1 uncultured Bdellovibrionales bacterium
TTCAGCGCTAATTGGATTTTTTAAAATATGAACCCACTGTTTTTGCATAACTATTCCTCTTTCTTATTTAAAACCCATTTAATAAACGGATGTGGTTCAATTTTACTAGGCCTAGGTTCGCCATATAAAAATTTGTGTCCATAAGCGTGAACCTGGGTTAAACCTTTCTCACTATCGATACGACTTAGTCCCAACAATGCGGCTTCTCTGATTTCATATTTATTGTCGTATTGCATCAACTCAGAAATTTTCATTATCAACTCATCTGACAACTCAAGCTGATCGAGCAGAGTTTTAAGCGCAATAATTCGCTTTTCCGTTGGGTACGTGGATGTTGCAATAGAGTATAATGCATTTTTAGCTTTATCATTAAGAGAACCAATTAACGACGATTTGAAGAAAATTTCATCTTCGGTTTCACTAAAAGAATGATTTGCAAAGTCAGAATCTACTTCTTTTTCATCGGGGACTAATTTTTCAATTGCTGTTGATAGATCAGTTTTTAATTCGTCAAAGTGATTCTTATCATTTAGCTCTTGCGCTATCCCAAATCGATATTTTACCAATGGGCGATAAAGACATAATTCTTTATCTGCGTCGTTCTTCGCTAAAGTACAAATGTGATTAAGTGACTCTAAAACACTTTCCTCGGCACTTTTTATTCTAATCATAGTCAGTAACAGCACTTTCTTTTTTTTGACAGATTCTGATTCTGCCAGAATCTTCTGTATAACTGAAGTTGCGCCAGAGGCTTCTCGCCCAGCACTCTCGATGGATTCTATCGCACTAATTTGTTGATTAATAGTAAGTGGCTCACCTCTATTATCCTGACCAAGTTCTAAATAGCCGATGAGTTCCGATAAATCAGACTTAAGCCATCGACTGTTAGTTCTAATTCTTCGAACCTCAGTCATCCTTTCCTTAATCCCAAGAGTCCTGACCTTCTCTAAAAGACTAGAGAATTCACCATCCACACTAGTTTTTGGGACCTCTGCAGTAAGATGAATAAACATGATGGCGATCGCACTGAGAATAACAATCCCGTAGAATTTCCTTTTTGCATTAAGCTTTAACATTTGATGCCTTTTTATTGAAGATCAAGAATATTCCAATTAAGATTAGAGGGATTGAAATGAGCTGCGCTTGGCTAAACCCACTAAGCACCCTTGGTTCAACTCTCAAATTTTCAATGAAATACCGTGATACACCAGAAATTATCAAATAGAATCCAAATAGTTGGCCATCAAACCTTAATTTATTCTTTAAAAAAGTAGAGCGCAGAAATATCGCTAAAAACAATGAAATTAAAGATTCGTAAACTGGAGTGGGATGTACGGTACTAGCGGTTGGTATTACCCCATAGATGTAATTCATTGCCCATGGCAAACTACTTTCAATTCCATAATCTCCATCACCAGACAACTGGCACCCGACTCGACCTATCGCGTATCCAAATGCTAACGGTGCTGCAACTATATTAGTAAATTTAAGAAATGGAATTTTATTTTTACGAAGTAATATAAAAACCGCGATAAATCCGCCAATAAAACCACCGTAAAAAACAAAACCGGCACTACTAAAGATAACACCAATAGGATCTTCCATCAGTTGATTTGGATACGAGATGATCGAAAAAAAACGGGCGCCAATCACACCACCAATCGCAGCATAAGTAACCATAGGTTCCGCTAACATGGGATTTTCGCCGGCTTCTTTCAAACATGATTGTAACAAAATCATGGACCCCAAAAAACAGAGCAACATCATCAGACCAAAACTAAAGATAGGAATGGAAAAATCTTCAAATATGCTAATTCTAAAAATTTCAGGAATCATTTGCGTCCTTTAGGCTCTGTTTTATTGCGTTTTGCATCGCGGCACTTTTCCAGTCTCGTGTGCTAATTATTCTAACTAATTCTCTTCCCTCTTCTGGATCTTGAATTTGGGCAAATTCAAATTTTTCATCAATTAAGAAAGATTCTGGGAAACCAGAGATATGAAATTTTTCGACCGTCACCAATTCTGGATCCATGAAAACTGGATTTACGACAACATATTTTTTTATGATTTTTTCTACTTCCGAAAGATTAGCTTTTGGGTCGGTATTAACAAATATGATCTGAACCTTACCTTCCAGCTCCTCATTCAACTTAACGAGATCAGGAAGTTCTCTGATACAAGGGGCACACCAAGTCGCCCAAAAGTTGATTAAAATTGGAGTTCCCTTAAAAGCAGAAAGTTTCCTTACTCCCACCTCTCTAAACTCATTTGTCTTATGATCTAACTGATGCAAGGGAAGCTCAAAGTCAGGCACAACATCATGACTGCCAAAAAATTCGCCTCTACCCGATTCAACTTTAGTTACAATTTTACCATTAGTTTCGACTCCTTCGCACCCTAGGTGGAAAAAAGCTAGAATTATAAATTTAAGAAAAAAAGTTTTAGTAATCAATTTTGATACGTGGTTTTTTGTTGTCATTCACTTACATACCGATGTCAGAAAATTGTTAGCTCTCTGTTAAAATTTCAATTTCATATTTAAAATTTAGTTCGATCGTTTTTATCATAAGAATAGTAAGGGCGCCAAAGAAGAGAAAAACTCTCCCACTCCTATTTCAAGTATGTAGGTCAAACTCCCGCCTTTCTCTTTTAAATATATGGAACCTCAAAACATATTCATACTGCAACTTCATCAAAATAGAACAATCTAAGCCCTCCATTGGAAATCGACTCAAAACGAAATTAACAGCTCCTAGTTTTGTTTTCTCTGATTAAAATAAATTATACCGTGAGACAATCTACTTTGAATTATGATGGGAGTATTTTATCAAAGCCTCCTAGAGCTCTTTCATATAAATAAAATATCGCCATTAAAATAACCAACAATTCCGAATTTAAAAGACTAGTGAGACTTAAGAAGAGTTGTTTTAATTCTTTTAAAATTTGTTTTCGAATTAAAATTTGGATCTAAGTCTGTTAGAAATACTGCAGCTGCGCCTCGACTGGTTGTTACTTTTCAACATTCAACCTATATTTTAAAAGATTGCTTTACTTGCTATAAGGCATTTTTATCATCTACTGATCGATCTAGATTTAATTAGTTCTTAAATGAAATACTTTTCGCTCATCTCCAACTTAGTGAACGCAATACCAGAATCCTTGTTACGGCCCTTTGCAACTGTGGTAGCCAAGGGTTTAGTCATTTTTTTGAAAAGAGAAAGAGAAATAGCGAAAGCTCAAATCAAGTTCGCACTCGGAACCACATCTTACAAACCAATCCTGGAAGATTCTTACAGAAATAGTATTCTATCTGTTTTTGAAGTCTTACGCTTAGAAAAAATTTTTAAATCGTCACTAACTAAAACTAAGCCTCAAACCATTGCTGCAAAAATGGGTGCGGTCAGTTTCGAAAATACTGAAATTGTAAACGAGCTTTTAGCAAACGATCAAGCCGCAATTTGCTTAGGTGGACATTTTTCTAACTTTGACTTGATGACTGCATATTTCTCATTTCAAGGGACAGAAATGTGCGTCTTAGCTAGATCAGCTAACAACAAGCATGTGCAAGAATTTGTCAATCAGATTAGAGTAAACTACGGAGTTAAAGCACTTCTAAGAAACAACAAAAGCACTTCTACAGCCCTTCTAAAAGCAATAAAAAGCAACGAAATTATTTGCGGGCTGATTGATCAAGACGTAAATCTAGAGTCGAAATTTGTGCCTTTTTTTGGGCTTGACGCAAGTCATCCTATCGGTCCGATAAAGATCGCTCTAAAATTCAACATGCCAATCCTTTTTGTCTACTGCGTTCGCAGCCGAGACAATACATTTAAAATTAGAATGGAAAAAATTGACTGGCAGACTGCAAATGACCCAGATCCAATAAATTACATTCTAAAAACTTATAGAGACCTTCTGGAAG
>CAYYIQ010000271.1:0-3862 GCA_964472005.1 uncultured Bdellovibrionales bacterium
TTTTGCTCCGGCAAGCAACTGCTGATTCTAATTGCGCCTAGCATTTGAAATAAGGCTTCTTCTGTTAATATAACTATATGTCTACTTCATCTTGAATAACTAAGGGCTCTAAAAGTGCTTACGTCAGAGGAAGCATCAGAACAGCTCTATTTTTTTATTAATTGTAAATGCTTCTAAGTTTCTGTAAATTTAGGTACTTCATAAAATAGAGATCGGACATAATTGTTATCCAGATGCTTGAAGGGTTGAGAATTGAGTGCGCCTTAGATTTATTCGATTAGGACATCTATTCTAATGACACTTTCCCGTGATATCTTTCATAACGGTCTATAATTTCGATTGATTTTTGATCGGGTCAGCAAAGTGATTTGGTTTGAAGAATTTGTTGTGAGACTTTTCTTGTACCATCCTTTTTTAATTTTATTGTTCTTTCAATTTTGTCTGTCAATTTGAGGCAGCTAGATAAACAGTTGTTTATATTTCATTATACATAAAACGTATATTTTAAATTTAACAAGGGTAGATTGATTACGTAGCGCTTGGTTATTCTTGTTAATAATCAAGCGTATACTTGCAATGTTTTTTCAATGTTTTTTTAGGGAGCATACTATGGTAGTGCCAATACCACCTTGGCTTCAGCGTGCCATGAAGGCCCTAATCCAATCTGGCAGCGAGGAGTCGGTTGAGAAGGCTTTTGAATTTGCAAAAGCCGGATTACCGCCGTTTGCAGTTAGGTTCACTGGAATTTCTGGTTTCGGCGAATCGATAGACAGGGATAAACTTCCGATATTGGGAGAGGTCTTCAAAGAGCGCCGTGGTGCATTTCTTTTTGGAGGTACTGAAATTCGAAGTTTGATACCGCCTCACGAAGTTATCCCCACAATTATGTCAGTGCCTTTGTGGGCGAAACAAAGTTGTTTAGACGACGACACTATGGCGCTGTTTGCAATTACGCCAAGAGTTGGTTGTCTTCATATTACCGAAGAATTTGGTAACATTATTGCGATTGAAGCGGAACATGGCTATTTCACCAGAATAGTTCCATATCAAGCTTTGGCAGTTTTGCTGCAAGTAAATTCAGATGATCCGAGTGATTGGTCACATGAATGGAAAGAATGTCTTTCCGTCCTAGAACGCCTGCGCAGGCGTCGATGGGGTTCGTTACTTATTTCGTTCAACGGAGGGAAAGAGACTCGGTCCGAAATAAATGCGCATGCGAAGTTGGGTTGGCCCGTACTACTTATCGAAAACAGTGGTCGGGTTACAGAAGAACTTGTCAATGATAAGAACTTCAGGTCAGAGTTTTCGAATGTCCACAGCGCGGCGTGCGATGTGGAATCTATCCATGCCAAGCTCGATGAGCTTGGTGTCCCAAGAAAGAAAGTATGAAGATGACGAAATTTTCCCTTCCCGCGGATTTGTCCTACGAAGCTGTCGGATCACGTGGTTTGGTTATTCCAAACCCAGATAACAGCGACACTTATTTAGACGTCGCTAACGCCTCAGATCGCGAGTTGGATCTCATGTTGCTCGGCGAGCTTGAACGCGCTCCGAGTCGTGTTGTCGTCCGTGATGCAGGCGGATGCAAGGGACGGATTAAAGACCTCATGCCCACTCTCTTTGGGTACTATGCCCGAGGTTGTGTTTATGAGAGCGAAAGTCAGCAATACGTATTTCAAGGCTTCCGCTTCAGCGGCGGTACTGATATCGCTGCTGTCACGAATGTTCCCGGATATTTGGCACGGATCTTTCCGTGCATTTCCGGTTCGACGACCCCCCGAACCGCTCGCATGACATTGCGTAGTGGGGAGAAGGGAGGAGGCGTTACTGTCGATAAGTACGAGACTGGTCTCGATGCTGCTCAGCACTCGACGATGGTGATTCAGGAAAATGTCCGAGATGTCTTGACCTGGTCAGGCGATCTACGGTCATACATCCGTTTCATGAAGACGGCTGGAAAGCACGGCTTCAATGCCGCTGTTACCGTTTGTAATGGGGGAGATATCACGATCGATGAAGCGCTTCTTGCTTTGTTGAACGGAATTCCTGTTGTTGTTATCGACGGCACAGAGCGTGCCGCTGATGAACTGGCAGTTGCTTTTCGAAATGAAACGATGCGAGATCTTTTCATTACAAGTTTCGATACAGACGGTCGGGAACTTAGCGATGAACTCGACGATCGCGAAGCAGTGGATTCGATCGATTTCCAGTCACTCGTTCGAATTGCAAAGTTCGACGAATCATTGAATGATCTTGGCGCAAGCACTTTCGCCAAGGCTCAATTCGACCTCGGCCTGTTGACACTGGTTAACTAGTAGTTAATCGATTTCGAAAAGAAGGTTTCAATCGGCGGAATATTTTGGAAACAAGATATTCCGCCGACTTTGCAAGTATTCGCTTTAACTTTTTGACTTATTTTGTTGGAGTTGGTGATGGTTATTCCAAATACTAAAAAAATAGTCGCGATAGTTATCTGCTAGTTGTCTAGATGTAATCATGAACGATACCGGCTTATACTGCCAGGGAGTCATAATTATCTTGTTCCCACACACACTAACGTTTTCTAGTGTAGGGAAATCTACAAAAATCCATTGTTCGAGATTAAAATCTAATTCTTTGAACAATGCTTTTCGTATCAGTGGGGCAATGCCTTTAATTTTTAAACCTCTGCGTAGTCTGTCATTCGTAAATTCACGGTAAAAACTGTATATTTCTCGATCTTGATCTTCCAATGGGCTGTTGAAAGCAAAAATTAAATAATCAGTTCCAGGGTCTACTCCTTCTATAAAGTTGTAACACATTGATCTGAAACCACGTGGCCCTTCGAATACTTCGGCCTCTTGCCTTTCTTTAACGCATTGCTTTGCAATTAGGCTTGGTAATATTTGTTTGAATCTTTCTTTTTTTTCGTCAATCCAGCGGATTAAATTTTGTGGGTTAGTTGAGGAATATATTTTTATTCGTTTTTCTAAAACGAAACTAGCGAGTCCTTTTTCGACCAAATGGCTTAACGTAGAGTGGACTACTGAGTTTTGTAATCCCGATTCTTTAATTATTTCACCGGCTTTCGCGGTTCCTAGTTCTAATAGGGAGAGATAGACTTTGATTTCGGAGGGGCTCAAGCCCAGATCTTTTAGTACACCGTTTTGCATGGAGCGAATTTTCTTAGTAGTTATCGGAGGTTAAGCGCCCTTAGGTAATTTGATTTATCTACTAGACTATTATACATCACGCCCCGCGCGTGTCTAGTTACGCCCCTTTTCTGGTCTCCGATCATAGAGACCAGGTTTGTTTGCAAACATCTTTTTACAGTAAACCTAGTTTTACGAATTTTACGATCTTTAAATCATTAAACGGGCAGAGGTAAAAGTATTGGTGAAAGGGCTTTAAGCTATTGTCACTTTAACCAAGTTATTAATTAATGAAGAATAAGTATCGTACTTTTTTTCATTCAATTAGGTTTTAATGAAAGGACATATAAGTGAAAATTCAAGTAGCAAGTGCTTCTATTCCTGGAAGTGCCCACCTTGGGCAAAGTACTGTGTTGATCGGGAAAAACAATCAAGACGCAATGCGAGTTTCACCTGAGCTGGGTCCATCTCGAATTTGGACTGGCGAAAATGGACCATTGATTGCGTTAGTTAGCGATGGAGTAAGCAGTGCTCCAGATGCTGAGGTTGGGTCTAAGCTCGCTGTTCGGCTATACAACACAACATTAACAAGAGAGCTAATGCGTTTTCAAACGATTCTGGTGAAAATGATGGACGAGGGATTGAAACTGAAGAGTGACCCACTGCCTAAGTCGTTTTGGGATCGGGTCGATAATAACGCACTCGCCCCCCTTAGCACATTAATGATGGCT
>CAYYIQ010000272.1:0-3859 GCA_964472005.1 uncultured Bdellovibrionales bacterium
TAATCTTCGTCTTCGTCCTCATCTTCGTCATCGATTTCCAAATCTTCGTCGTCGATATCGTCAACATCTGTATCGTCTACGTCGTAATCTTCTTCTTCGATTTCTTCATCATCGTCTTCGTCTTCGAATGCAGCTGGATCTAGTTCTTGTAATGCCTCTGTTAAATTGGATAAAACAGCTGCAAAACCTACAGTGCTGAAATCATGTTCTTCAATTGCACTTTCAATACTAGTTTCCAATGCTTCAATAATTGCGTTTGAGAACGCATCTTCGTCGTCTCCAGATTTTACTGAAATTTCTTCTTCTAATTCTGTATACGCTTCAATGAGGTTTTGTAACGCCTCGTCTAACTTCTTAAATGAGCTAATCATAGCTTTAGTGACTCCCTTAAAAACAATTTTTTTCCTGCACTTATAGAATTTTTAAATCTTTTAGTGCTACATGATGCGTGAAGATATAGAATAGATCGTAGTAGTCAATAGAAAATATGAGGAAAATGATAACTTCAAAACATTTACATAGTATATTAGTCTTAATAGCGGTTATAACAGCAGGTTGTACCACTACTACAATTACCCATAAAACGTCAGCAAATGATGTTTCGTCTGAGGAGTATTTGGGCTTTAATAATGCCAAAGTTGACGAAATTCTTATTCTGCCTGTGTTGGTTAGAGGTGGGAAAGGAAGCGTCATAACCGATCCTGAACGAACATTGGCCATTCCTGATGAAAACTATACTGATATGGTTTTTCAAATTTTTGAAGCCTATACAGATCTCGATTTTAGTGAGCTACCTGATAATGATTTTGCATCTAACTTTGATAGCAATGGAATGACTAAGGAAGGACTTTTTAAACATGCAGTAAAAATGTCTGAAAAAACTAAGATTTCTAGTGTGCTATTTGTTATGATCGATTACAAAGATAACAGAACCGGTGGAGCGCTTGGATCAGAAAGGACAAGCTCAGCTGGATATCGAATGTGGTTGTATAATTCTGAGGCGAATAAGGTTATTTGGTCATCTGCATATCAAAGTAACGAAGAAGCATTAACAAGCAATCTTTTGCAAATGGGAGATCGTCTAGAAAAAGGATTATCGTTTAAGACTCCTAATGAATTACTAAAGAATTCATTTAAAGCATCTGCATTGAAGTTAAGTAAGGATTTAGAAAGAAGATTTATGTCAAAGTAATAGACAAGATTTGTAGTAGAAAATATGGCGAAAGCACGGCGAAACATAAATAAGAAATTTCCTCGAAAAAAAATGATCGAAGAGGAGGTCGAAGAAGCTAAAACCAACTCTTTGTTTAAGGAGGGGCTTGCAATACTTCTTTGTTTCTTCGCGGTCTTTGTTTTGCTTTCGCTAATTTCATACTTCTCTAACTTGACTGACGCTATTAGAATTAGCGACCCCGCGAACGCAAAACCAGTGGCCAACTTGATGGGCTCTATCGGGTTTCATTTGTCGCATCATCTTGTAGATAGATTAGGTTATTGTTCCTTTTCTTTTGTCGCTTGCGTAGTACTTATCGCAGGATTGATATTAAGGCAGGGGGCTCCTCAGAATCTTTTGAGTCCGTATAAGGTAACTATCATTGCATTCTTTTGTTTGATGCTAACGTTGTCAATTTCTTCTCTTTGCAGCATCTTGTTTGGTTATGACGGTGGAGGATATTTTGGAACGGTCATTGCTGTAACATTAGATAACTATGTCAATAAAGCTGGAACCATTCTGGTGAGCATCGCTGCGATTGTTCTATCTTTAGGAGTTCTTGTAAACATTAGGTTGTATCATTACTTTACTGGAATAAAGTTAATTTGGTCTGGTGCAAAGTCTGCAGCGAAGGATACTGGTGTTATCTTAAATGTCGGTGCAAAAGTTGGTAATAATGCGGTAAGAAAAGCGACAAAAGTACTAACAAAAGAACGATTCTCATGGACGAGTGGTCCTGCTGATCAAATTGAAGATGATGAAGAGTTCGTTTTGGGTGACGATGAGGAGGAATTTACGATTGGTAATACTTCTCGCAAGAAGAAACTCCGTAAAGCTAGAAGAACTACAAATGTGAGAAGAGCACGGGAAGAAGTCATCGATGACGAAGATGAATATGAAGAAGATGAGGACGTTGAGGAAGACGAAGATGACGAAGATTTTTTCGAAGATGAGTACGATGAAGACGATGATTTGGAATTCTCTGACGAAGATGAGGAAGACTTCGATGACGAAGACGAGGAGGAAGAGGACGAACCAGTTGCTTATGTGCCATTAATCTCACGTGAGAAAGCAAAAATTGAAGATAGAAAACAAAAATTAGTAACTAGAAATAAGACCGTAAATTATTCAGAATACCAGTTGCCAGGGCGAGAGTTTTTAGTCGGCATGGAGGGGGTTTCCGTTGATGGGCCCGAGGACGACGAATTGCTTGAGAATAGCAAGCGTTTAGAAGTCTCACTTCGAAATTTCAAATTAGGCGGAAGGGTTGTTGAAGTACATCCAGGACCGATCGTTACACAGTATCAGTTTGAGCCCGCTGCAGGTATTAAAGTTCAACGTATCATTAATTTAGCTGATGATCTTGCTTTAGCTTTAAAGGTTGAGAGCGTAAGAGTATATGCGCCTGTGCCTGGAAAAGGGACTGTCGGAATTGAAGTTCCAAACCAAGAAAGAGAAGTTGTTAGACTTAGGGATATTGTCGAAAGCGATGATTTTCTTGTCAAGCCGTTTCCGCTACCTCTGGCCTTAGGCAAGGATACTTATGGGCAAGCATTTGTCGCTGATTTATCCAAGATGCCACACTTGCTAATAGCGGGTGCTACTGGAACAGGAAAGTCTGTCTGCATAAACTCCTTATTAATGAGTTTGTTATACAAAAATTCACCTAGTGACCTCCGGTTGATTTTAATTGATCCAAAAATGTTAGAACTGAGTACGTATGAAAGTATTCCACATCTGCTTTCACCGGTAGTTACAAATCCTAAAAGAGCGAGGGGCGTACTATATTGGGCGGTTGAGGAAATGGAACGCCGGTATGAATTGATGAAGGAATTTGGCGTTCGTGACATGGCAATGTTCAATCGAATGATTGGAGAAGGGGAAGGGCGCAATAAAAACGACACAAAAAAGAAAAAGAACGAACTTATAAATTTAGAAGAAAAAGACGTTTTAACTACTACTGCTGCTAAGGCTATGATCGACCGAAATTCTGCTCCAGAGGATACTACGAAAGTTGTCTCCGGTTTCGAGCCATTGCCAAGGATTGTAATCGTTGTTGATGAGTTAGCTGATTTAATGTTGACTGTAGGTAAAGAAATTGAGGAGTTGCTTACGCGACTAGCTCAGAAAGCTCGTGCTGCCGGAATTCACTTAATCCTTGCTACGCAAAGACCAAGCGTTAACGTAATAACTGGTTTGATTAAAGCAAATTTTCCTGCTCGAATTTCATTTAAGGTCGCTAGTAAGATAGATGCTCGCACCGTTATGGATACTTCCGGAGCTGAGAGGCTTCTAGGTCAGGGGGATATGTTATTTATGTCTCCAAGTGTCGGAAAGGTTAAAAGATTACACTCTCCATTTGTGTCTGATCAAGAAGTGCACGACGTTGTGGGTTGGATTCGAACTCAAGGTGAACCTGATTACGATGTCCAAATAGAAAAGACATTGAAAACCTTAGAAGAACAGGAAAATAAAGCAGGCTTCAGTGAGTCGAGTGGAGGAATTTCAGAATATGATCCTCTGTATGATGAAGCCGTCAATTTAGTTCTTCAGAAAGGTCAGGCTTCAACGTCAATGGTGCAAAGAGTATTTCGTATTGGTTATAATCGGGCGGCCCGTATTCTTGAAGTTATGGAAAAAGAAGGA
>CAYYIQ010000273.1:0-3833 GCA_964472005.1 uncultured Bdellovibrionales bacterium
GTTGTTAGTGCTGGTATATTCCAAAATCGATTTTTATGGTCTGATGGATCGACTTGCATTGGTCGGATTGTTTGATTTTATTTTTTGTTGCTTCCTCTATCTAACTGGTCAACTGTTGAGTTGTTACAAGTGGAGACGAATTCTTTCCGAAGTTTCTGTTTATCCGTCAATTACAGAAATTTTCAAGTCTTTTTTTCTAGGAATGTTTATCAATTCGTTTGGCCTAGGAACTGTTGGAGGTGACGTAGCGAGGGTTTTGTCACTGCCATGTGACAAGGGCAGACGTACCAGCGTATTTGCATCTGTTGTTGCCGATCGGCTTCATGGTCTTACCGTCCTTCTAACAATTGGTGTATTTGCGCTTCTTGTAGTTAGGCCAGCATACATTACTAATTATACTTTGTTGATAGCAGGTGCGTCCGCATTAATGTTAATCACTGGTTGGTTTATTGGTCCGTTGGCATTCATTAAGTTTTTGCCCTCGTGGACACCTAAGCGCGATAAAATCGAAGAAAGTCTTCGTGTCTTCCCTAGAGGTAAAAAGGCACTATTTGAAATTACTCTTGTTTCGATTGTGTTTCATCTGACGCAGATTTCATTGGCCTATTTTATTTTCGAAATCATTCTACAGCCATTAAATTTTTCTACTGTCCTTATCAGTATTCCTTTTGTAAATGTTGCGAGTGCACTGCCTTTGTCGATCAATGGAATTGGAGTTAGAGAATCCGTAAGTATGTATCTTTTAGGTCCTGCGGGTATCAGTTCGGAATCAACAGTTGCGTTTGCAACACTTTGGGTTTTAATTATCACTGTTGTTAGTGGTATCGCGGGCTTAATTACCATCCCTAAAATGGGCGAGGGAATAGGCAGTTTTCTAAGTAAGATTAAAGCAAGGGATAACGATGAATGATTCAATAAATAAAGCTTTTGTTATTGGCGCCGGTCAAATGGGGCTTGGTATTGCTCAAGTTATGGCCCAACATGGGTTGCAGGTACAGCTTTACGATTCTTTCAGCGGCCAGTTAGAGAGGGCTAAATCTTCGATAACATTATCTTTGTCAAAGCTAGTTGAAAAAGAAAAAATTACAGACGAGCAAAAGTCTTCGACATTAAATAACCTTGAATTTTTGGAAGTCTTACCTAAGAAAATTGAAGGTGATTTGTTGGTTGAAGCTATTGTCGAAAACATCGATTTGAAAAGAGAACTTTTTTCAGAAATTTCAGGTAGAGTTAAAGAAGAAGCAATTCTGGCATCTAATACATCGTCGCTCTCGATAACAAAAATTGCGGCTACGGTTAAACGACCCGACCGGTTCATTGGAATGCATTTCATGAATCCTGTCCCGTTAATGGAGCTGATTGAAATTATTAGGGGGCTTCAGACCAGTCAAAAAACCTATGAAGAAATCGTAGCTCTAACTAAAAGACTAAACAAAACACCGATCACGGCTCTAAAGGATCAGCCAGGTTTTATTGTTAATAGAATTCTTGTGCCGATGATTAATGAGGCCTTCTTTACTCTAATGGAAGGCGTGGCGACACCTGAGGATATTGATTTAGCAATGAAGTTGGGAACAAATCAACCAATGGGTCCTTTAGCTTTGGCAGATTTTGTTGGGCTAGATACATGTCTATTTATTTGTGAAACTTTTCATCGAGAACTTGGAGAAGATAAATACCGTCCTTGTCCACTCCTAAGGAAGTACGTAGAGGCAGGTTGGGTAGGGCGAAAAGTGAAACGCGGGGTTTACACTTACTAGTTATTCATTGGAAAGCTAGCTTTCCATTATCTTAGAATAGACGATAATCAAACTACCTAGAAGAATGAGAAGCGATGTGAAGATACGTTTCGCCTGATCCTTCTCGTTAAACTTTCTACCTCCAATTGCAACGGAAAGTACTAACGTCATTTTTTGAATGCCAGATGCGTATTGAGGCTCAAGAAATTTCAGTCCAACGAGTTTTAAGGACATGAATAATACTTCGTACAAACCCCTTATGCTTAGAAGTTTATAAGAATTTTTGATTTCACTTTTCCAGGTTTTTACTCTGAGCATTGGCCAAGTCAGGATAAAAGATGAGAGTAATGTCATCATGAATCCTGAAAAAATTGGATTTGCTTGTTTCACAGCGAGTCTATCAAAACAAATGTTAAGACTCATAAAAAATGCAGATACTACAGCGTAAAAGACACCTTTCCATGGGATAGTATTTGATGGAGCTTTTAGTAAAAACAAAGTTCCTAAGACAATTATTCCAAGTCCGATTAAACCCATATTTGAAATGTGGTCACCGGTAATTATTGGAGCAAGAAAAATAAGGAACAATGGTGTTAATGAGAAAAAGTTAGCAATAAAGGAAATCTCGCCTTGACCCAAAGCATGCATCTTAAATAGTTCTGCAAAAGAATCAGTAATCGCTCTAATGCAGACGTAAAGTAAAAATTGACCTTGATATTCGAAAGGTGAAAAGCCTAATATTTCAGCCAAAAGCAGTAAAACTAAATACCAAGGTAGTGCAAACAAAAAGGAGGTGCCGGCGGATACATTGCCATTCATCTGTCCAGCAAGTTTCTTACTTAGTAAGTCTTTTGCTGTTGCAAAAATAGTCGAGATTGTGACTGCACCTACGCCAATAATCATTCTTCTAAGAGATTCTCAATTTGACTTGTGATAAGGCTACTATTGGGTAGAGTGATCGAGCTAAATCTTGCCCTAGGCATCCCATCCTTATCTATTAGGAACTTTACAAAATTCCAGCCTAGTTCGCCTTGTAGTTCTTTTGCTGATTTTTCCGTCAGTATCTTGTACGAAGTTTGTTTATCGGGACCTGTGACAGGAGCTTTTTCAAACAATGGAAAGGTAACTCCAAAATTAACTTTACAAAATTCTGCAATTTCTTCGTTTGAGCGTGGTTCTTGTTTGGCAAAGTCGTTACTAGGAAATCCTAGTACAACAAAATTTTTATCTTTATAATTGCGATAAAGTTTTTCGAGGTCGCCATATTGAGAAGTAAAACCGCAATTTGTTGCAGTATTAACCACAAGTGCAACTTTCCCTCGAAATTGGGACATGTCGACGGTTTGACCATTGATAGAATTAAATTTTTGTACGTAAAGGGAGGTTTGATTCTGAAGATCGTTTCTACTGATGTTGCTCTCCATCATAATTCCAAAAAGGAGAGCAACAGAGATAATAAAGATGTCAGTATATTTTGTCACTTCTTTGATGCAGCCGATTTCTAGTTTTTTAAGCTAATTAAGACGTTCTCCTCCATTAACTATTGAGGAGGTTTCGATTCTAATTTAGGTTTAAGTACGCTTCTCTCGGTATTTATCGATCTTAGCATGAACTTACTTACAGCAAATTTATACTAAGATGGGTATTTTCGCCATAGCCGAAACTGATTTGTGACTACTAGTTCGTCGCTAGACTCGTTCTTTGCTGGATTTTCAAAAGAGATTTCAAATAAGCAAAATTCAGCTTTATTAAACTTACAACTTTAAATCGATCTAAGGTTCTGCGTAACCTATTGCAGTCATCAGCTACTTAATGCTTGTGATATGTTTTCAGGGCATTCATTAAAGAGCAAGAGGCGGCAATCTCCATAAAACAGATGGTTATGGATGCAAGGCTTTGATGGAATTATAAACTTCTGAAATTCGAGAGTCGATTGGTTCATTGTCCTGATTGAGGTTTTTATTGAAGAGAAAGTCGTTGATTAAATCGAGTGTTTCTTGAGATTTTTTATAGGAATCCATGTTTTGTGAAACTAAAAGTAGTTCCTCAGAGTCAATGGCATTACAATAGACTTTCTTAATAAATGAAATTTTC
>CAYYIQ010000274.1:0-3818 GCA_964472005.1 uncultured Bdellovibrionales bacterium
ATAATCCCACTGTAGAAATCGACGTTAGGATATAATTTTCTCGAAATAAAATATTCATCATTTAATGCTATTTCTTCAAGTTCAAGTGCAATCTCTAAAAGCGGGTCGTTTAATGGAATTTTTTCTAATACTTTATGACAAGCTTCCTTTAAGATCGTAGCTCTAGGATCATGGTTTTTATACACTCTATGGCCAAATCCCATCAGCTTCACTTTGGAATCTTTATCTTTAGCTCGTTCAACATATTTTTTTACATTGCCACCGTCTTTTACTATCTCGGTAAGCATCTCGATAACGCTTTGGTTAGCACCTCCGTGACGAGATCCCCATAAAGCGCAAATTCCTGCCGATACACATGAGTAAAGATTAGATAAGCTACTTCCGACAAGTCGAACTGCTGAGGTTGAGCAGTTTTGCTCGTGATCAGCATGAAGGATCAAAAGTAAATCCAAAGCTCTGACAATTTCAGGCTCTAAGAAATAATCTTCCGCTGGAGTGGCAAACATCATGTTTAAATAGTTTGCGCAGTACGATAAACCATTGTTCGGGTAGATAAATGGCTGACCTATAGATTTCTTATAACTGAATGCTGCCATCGTCGGCAGTTTTGCCATTAGTCTAATTATACCAAGTTTTTGGAGTTCTTCATTTCTAGGATCTTCCCAGTCTTGATAGAAAGTATAGCAAGCTGAGACAACGGAAGAGAGTATCGCCATTGGGTGAGCGTCTCTTGGAAATCCGTCATAGAACCTTTTCATGTCCTCATGGATTAATGTATGTCTTGTTAAGTCAGAAGAAAAACTATTTAGCTCTTCTTGAGTTGGAAGATGTCCATAAATTAATAAGAAGCTTGTTTCAACGAAAGTACTTTTTTCGGCGAGCTGCTCGATCGGGATTCCTCGATATCTGAGGATGCCGTTTTCACCATCGATGTAAGTTATCGCACTTTTACATGCGCCAGTATTACCATATCCATCGTCTAAAGTGATATAGCCGGTTTTGGCTCTCAGAGAGGATATATCTACAGCTTTTTCGTTTTCACTTCCGACAACAACTGGAAGATTAATAGTTGTGCCCTCGGGGAGTGTAAGTGTCGCTTGTTTCGAATCTGACATTTTCTATCCTTATTTTAATTAACAATGAAGCAATTTTCTAACTGAAATCTGTAACTTTTTTTAACGAACATGAAACCAATGTTTAAACCATCATAGTTGGTTTAAGACGTCTTCATCTTCAGATGGATTCAAGTCGATTTTAGAACCCTCTTCCATCTTTAGTTTAAATTTTCTCATGAGGAAATTTAAATCGTGCACACTATAGTAAATAAACCTGCAACTTTAAAAATTATATTTCATCATATTACTATATCTGTTTGATTCTATTAATCTGTTTTTAGTTTCTAACGAAATTTAAATAGAGAGAGAGAAAGAAACATATTTCAAAGGCGCACCATAATAGTGGTTTTTAGTGATGTTCCTATACATTAATATCGAGGGAGAACTCTCGTGCTTTAGCTCATTTAAATTTGATAGGAGTAGCTACAAGTGAATTTTATCGTAGGTTTTATCATTGTTACAGCGTCGGTATTCGGCGGCTTTGCGATGGCGCATGGACCGTTTGCGGTTTTAAATCAGCCGTCTGAGTTCGTTGTTATTCTTGGAGCTGCATTAGGCGCGCTAATTGGTTACGCTCCGTTTCCTGTTTTTATGAAACTCCTTAAATGTATTCCTAAAGCTATCACCAAAGGAAGTGGAATAAACAAAGCGACATATTTGGATTTGATGGGCCTTTTGTTGACTATTTTTAACGTGATTAGGAAAGAAGGTGTATTAGGAATCGAAAAGGATTTGGCAGATCCGCATGCTAGTGAACGTTTCAATAAATATCCAAAGATTGCTCATGACCATCATGCGATGGATTTATTAGTTGGTGCTTTGAGATTGTTTGTTGATGGCGTTGTAAACGCTTTTGATTTGGATAAGCTGATGGAAACTGAAATTGAAACTCATCACAAAGAAGTTTCAATTATCCCGGGATTAATCAATAAAACTGCTGATGCTCTTCCTGGTTTGGGAATTGTTGCTGCGGTACTTGGTATTATTATCGTGATGCAACATATCGATGGTCCACCGAGTGAAATTGGTCACCACGTTGCTGCTGCGCTTGTTGGAACTTTTCTTGGTATTCTTTTTAGTTATGGTTACATGCAACCCTTAGCATCTTCGGTAGAAATGATGTTTCATGATCAGCATGTTTTACTTAATTCTATTAGAGCCGCCGTTGTTTCGTTCGCGGGTGGTTCTCCTCCAGCAGTTGCTTTAGAATTCGCACGAAAATCAATTGAAAGTGATATGCGTCCATCTGCTGAAGAAATGGAAGAAATCAACCAGGCAGTTCGTAAAGGATAGGAGTTATGCCAGAGGGTCCTGACGGGAAAACCATAATTATTGTTAAAAAAGTCTCTGGTCACGGCGGAGCGCATGGTGGTGCGTGGAAGGTTGCTTACGCAGATTTCGTGACAGCGATGATGGCACTTTTTATGGTTCTTTGGCTGGTAAATTCAGCTGCGCAACCTACAAGACAACGAATTGCTAGTTATTTTAGAAAACCTGGTATTTTTCAAAAGGGATCAGGAACTCCGATGGAAATGGGAGGAGGTGGTATTCTTCCAGACGCATTTTCTCCGCCGTCTGATGGTAACGCGCAAATTGAAGCCTCAGAAAGGATTTATGATGTCGAAGCGCAGACAGGAAGAGTGCGCGATCTATATGATCCAGGCCAAGGTAGTAAAGAGTTTCACTATGCTCCTAAGTTACAGGGTAAATCTGAAAAAGGTGTTACCAAAGATGATGTATACGAACAACAGTCAGGTGAAAACTCAAAAGAAGTTGCTGCAGAAGAAAAATTGCAGGAGTTGAAGACCGAAATTGAAAAAGCAATTGAAGAAAAAAGAGGTAGTCCAAGTTCGGAAGGTGTTTTAGGTGATATCGAGATTAAGGTCGATCAACGTGGTCTTGTTATTGAGATTATGGACACAGAGAAATCTTCGATGTTTGCTTCGGGTCAAGCCGTCATAAACAATAAGGCGCAATCTAAGCTTGTAGAAATTGGGAAGATTCTTAGCAAGGTTTCTAATCCGATTGATATTGAAGGACATACAGACGGTAATCCATTTAAAAGTAGTCGTAGTCGTCAATACGATAATTGGAACCTATCAACAGATCGTGCGAATACAGCAAGACGTGTCTTAGAATCTACCGGATTTGAAAAAGGTCAGATAGCGAGAGTAGTGGGGTATGCTGACGCAAGGCCGAAAGATACATCTAACCCCCTTAATCCGGCAAATCGGAGAATTACAATTTCGATGCGCTATTCAGGGCGAGCAAAGGTAGAACTTGATGGTAAACAAGTTTACGAAACGTCAACCAATAAACCGAAAGTTTTAATCCCACCGTCAAAGAAAGACATTCAAAAACCTGTTGATGCTACGGTCAGCCCAAATGACGCTGGGAATGCGCTTGTTGATCCGGTAGAGCAGGGTGCAAATGCTCAGGATGTAAATAAATTAACAGAGATGGATCAAGGTTTGAATGTCGAAGTGTCAACAGTTGTGCCAGAAGGTGCGCAGGTTGTGCAAGAAGAACAAGGATACGTCGCAGATCAAGAAAAAAAGACATTGATATTCGAAAACCCCGATGCGTTTTTTAAGAAGTAGAAAAAAGAATATTATTGGTTCTGGTATTTTATTTCTTAGTAGGGCTAAATATCTGCGGTATGAAAAGCAGCTTTGTTAGACTTTCGTCAGTACGCTATTTTAG
>CAYYIQ010000275.1:0-3797 GCA_964472005.1 uncultured Bdellovibrionales bacterium
AGGAGTACCAAGTCGGAAAAAGCCATTTAATGCGTCAATTTCATTAATTTTAGAAACTCTGGTTGCGGAATAGCTCTTTGCCGCAGCTCTATTGCCTTGGCCGCCACCTCCGCCATTACCAGAGCATATCCCGTATGCTTCCGGAAAATACAAACTTAACAGCGCACTCGCAGTAAATGCACCAATTCCAGTAATAATACACGAATAAAGGGCTTTCATGTTACCAAATGCCGCGGAAATCATTCCACCGACTCCGGCTGTAACCATCAACAAACCGCCTAAATTACCTTCAATGTGTTGACACAATTCTTCTATGGCAAATCGGACACTCTCTAAAGCGTAGAGATCAAACGGCGCAGATACGATCAAGAACAAACAAATTATGGTAGATTTGTTAAAACGCAACTTATTGTACTTTGATTGTCTTTTTATATTCATTTCGATTTGCTCTCCCTTAACATCCAAGTGGAAAAAGCATTTCCACAAATTTTGGAAAAATGTAAATTCCGACTGAGACAAAAACTAGTACCCAAGCCATTCTAAATGCCCCTACTACCGAACTAACTAAAGCAAACAGTCCGGCTAAAACAGTCAATAGGGATCCAAAATCTTTAGTCAGAACTTGATCTAAAAGATTACAAGCCGCATCTTTGAAAATTTCTCCGCCTTGCTGTGCATAAGCATTCGACGTTGCGAGCAACAAAAACACCAATATCAACACCAACTTCCTCATCCCTAACCTCCACATGGTGAAAACCAAATTTCTTGATACGTTCGCAATGTAAACGAACCCACCGCAACAACAACCAATGACCAAGCCATCCTAAAACCACCTGCAGCCGAAGCGACCAACGCCCCAAGACCCGCAGCCGCGGTTAACAACGCACCAAATTTCCCTTCAACAGTCTCTAGAACGCGTTTGCACAATTCGCCATATTTTTTGCCATCAAAACCTTGCGCATCCGCATTCGTCGTTGTCGAGACAAGAACTAATGTACCGACCAGTAGAAATACAGCTACATGGTTATTCTCTATTAAACTATTTACAGTAAGAGAAAGATTAAAATATTTTTCTCTCAATTTTTTTATCATCATCATACACCCTGCCCACCTACAAAATCTAAATCATACGCTGGATAATTAGTTCCAAAAAATAGTGACACTATTGCTCGGAGTATAAATGCGCCAACCGCCACAAATAAGAGAGAGATTGCTGCCTTATAGGCCCCAAAAGCTGCCGCGACAATTGCACCCAACCCAGCACCAACCATCACCAATGCCCCAAATGCCCCTTCGATAAATCTTAAAATATTTCCCGTTGCGAACCGATTTAGTGCATCATCATAATCAGCCTCTAAAGGCTCGGCGATTTCGTCAGCTGCAATTTCCGGCGCTTCATCTTGAAGCGGATCTGGATTCAGATCGTTTGCTGCTTCTGCCGCCACGTCTATTGCCCTTTCCGCATCCAAAGCAATTGCACCTTCAGCGTTATTGATAGTCACAGAACCTTCGGGTCCTAATGTAACTGCTCCCTCTGGCCCTAATGTAATAGTTTGCTCGGCAAATGCCGCAACACAACAAACACCTTCTGGATCTTGGGCCTGCAATGGCTGTTCGTCTTGAGCGCTGGTTGGCTCAGGATCATACTGGGCTCTTGAGATATTAATAAGCCCAGTATTTAAGAGGCATATTCCAACAACTAAGAGAATCGCCCTACTGTTATCAACGACATATTCTTCGAAAGACCTTTTCCAAAAATCCTGTGAGATTTTTAAGGATAAAGTTTTATCTTTAAGATAAGAAAAGGTCTTTGTTAGTTCCATTATATCGCTCCATTAAATTAAACGTGTATCTATCTATTAACCACAGACACCGTTAAATAGAGTGATAAACGATCTAAGAACAAATGAACCGATCGCAACTACGACGAGTGACCAAGCCATCTTGAAACCACCAAGAGCCGCCGCAATAATTGCAGCAACACCAGCTGCCGCAGCAACTAAGGCTCCAAAAGCACCTTCGATCAAACCAAGTAGTTTATTACAGGCCTGTCCATACGTTCCACTACCTGCAAAAGCATTCTCTGGAGTCGCAAATACAACTAGCGACAATCCCAAAAAGAATACCGTTGCCCGATGCACGTCAGACAAGAAATACATTTTCACACAAGACTCATTGTATCGTTTACTAATTTTATTTATCATTTTATTTTTCGCTTCCATATTACACCTAAACACTTCACTACATTCAACACTAACCAAAAACTTAAAACCTATTCCGAATAATATTTTTAAGCTCTCTTGTTTGTTATGCTCGTTAGCTTAAAAATCGCATCATTATTTCATCAAGTTTTTACTTTAAAAATCTGGATCAAATTCAATTTTTCCTTCGTCGTCGCGGTCACCCTTGAGATATCCTCGATAGACCACAACTCCATTTGGAGCTTCCTTTTCTACTATCCGTTTACCTTGAGCTTCTAACTTTCCTCTCAATGGATGATAGAAATTAAATCCGCAGTTTAAAGATCTTTGATAACCTCTACAGAAAACTTTTTCATACCAAGACAACCTTGGATTTAAATACTTCGAGCCGTCTCTAGCCACGACTTTAACTTTTTTGTCGCTAGAGTCAGATGGACCTTTAATCGCATCAATAACACTGAGAAAAATCATAACGCCCGCAACTGCGACAACTCCCAACTGCTGAACTGATGCATCTTTTCCTAACTTCATATTCTAAAACCTCGTACTTTTAGGATTAGCTTCTGGAAACTTCCCTTGAAGTTTCTCTCTAATTCCTTTTGGAAGCTTGCTTGCAGCTTCCTCTCCGAAGATAGCTTCACGAATTTTACGCGAATGCTCCATTACATCTCTAAGACTTGGATCTACATTTGAATTTTTTGCTAGAACTGACTCATCTATATTCTGAGCTGCTCTCGCTGATTCTGATTCTTCTGGAGCGACAACTTTAGCCTCCGGAGTTTCCGCAACGATCGCTTCATTAACAACGCTAGGTCCAACAGGTGGCTTCTCAATAACGGAATTGGTGATTAATGAAGGCTCTCCCTGGTTATTAAAAATCGTATTCGAGGATAAATTGCGATTCGAGAAAAAATTTTGATTGCCCTCGTTGTTTAAAAAGAAATTGGCCGCTTGAGATTTTTGGAAGGCAGAATTTTGAATCGCGCTATCAACACTATAATCATCGGCATATACGTTTGAAAAATTGCCCGCTCCCGTGATAAGAAAAGAGGCAACAAACACCGTATTAACCAACTTGGTGATAGATAGCTCAAATTTAGTAAAATTTCTGATAAACACTTGTTTAGCCTTGATTAATTAAATCTCTTACTGTTATGACTCATCTGGTAGTTTGCGGTATTTACTTCACTTTTATAATTAGTTAGTAAATACAACTAATTACAACACCCCTTTCAGCACCTTTGTTACATGCAAGGTCCTATAAGTTTAAAGATTTTATGTACGAAATAGTTATTGCCGAAAATTCTGATGCAAAAGATTGGAATCAAATATTAGAAGATAATAACTACGAAGGACACTTTTTCCGCTGGGAATGGAGGACGATAATCCAAAGAGTCTTCGGCCATAAACCCTATTACCTAGTCTTAAAAGAAGATGGTAAAGCGATTTCTATTTGCCCTTTATTTCACGTAAATAGTTTCCTTTTTGGGTCAGCCCTTATCTCTTCACCCTACCTAAATGGTGGAGGAATAATCGGTGGCACATCCGAGGCGCAAATATTTTTGCTTGAATATATTCAAGAGCTCCAAAACAAAC
>CAYYIQ010000276.1:0-3791 GCA_964472005.1 uncultured Bdellovibrionales bacterium
GGGAATTACTCTCTATGCTTGCAAACATCTTCAGCATCATCTTGACAATTCCAATCAGCTCTAAAAAAATTCAGTGTCAGATCGTCACATGCAATGATGGAGCGACTATTGAAGCCTGTCTTGATTCAATTCTAGCTTCAAATTTTGTGAACTTAATTGCAAGTTTTGTAATTTTGGATAATTGCTCTACGGATGGCTCAATCGAAAGGATCGAAGAAAAATTCGGTCGTGACATTGAGATTATTCGCTTAAAAGAGAATATTGGTTTCGCAGGAGGTCATAACTATGGAGCGGTGTATGCTGAGGAAAGGAACTGTGACTTCGTTGCTATTTTAAACCCGGATCTTCTCTTAGAAACGAACTGTATTGAGATGCTTGCAAACTCACTTGATCCCGAAAGGAAAATTGGAATTAGCACCCCAAAGCTTTATCGAACTACTAAAAACTTTGAGAAAGATACTTCAAGCATCGATGCTGCGGGGATGTATTTTACTAAAGCCTTACGTCATCTCGATCGCACCGAAGACTTTGATGACAATAAAATTCCTGCTGCTGATAAATATAACTCACAACAATATGCAATCGGAGGCAGTGGCGCTTGTTTTGTTATCAGCAAAGAATGTATTGACGCGATAAGCTTTCCTAAAGACTTTTTAAAAAACAAAGAATCCCAACTTTTTGATTCCGATTTTTTTGTCTACCGAGAAGACGCAGAACTTGCCTTGAGAATGCAGTGGTTCTCTTGGAAAACCGTTTATGTTCCTCAAGCAATTGGTTATCACAAACGCTTCGTCCGTCCGAACAATAGATCTTTTATTCCTTCAAGATTTAACAGAATGAGCGTGAGAAATAGGTTTTTGTTCCAGGGAAATGATATTTCTCTTGGATTGTTCCTATTAACCTTCCCCTTTTCTTCTATCAGGAATGCATTAGTTATTATTGGATGCCTGACTAAAGAAAGAACATCACTTCCTGGCTTAAAAGAAGCTTTCAACCTACGACATCGAACCTTAGCAAAACGAAATTACATATTTAAGCATGCAACGACTTCTTTGTTTTCTTTCAATAACTACTTCGATAAAAAATATGCCTTTTTGCCTGCGTTAAGAAGCGAGAGCTCTCTCCAAAATACGCCCGCACCCAAATCAAAAAAGTTAACGGCAATAATAATAAACTACAATCAAGGGTTAGAAGTTGAGGAATGTTACAACTCACTTATCGACTCAAACTTGGATAATTGCGAGTTAAGCATAAAGATCGTTAACAATAGTCCAGACGACAAAGATTTTTTAATATTCAAAGAATCATACAAGACTTACTCGGAATTAAACATCCAAGTGGAGATTATTGAGCCAGGGCGTAATCTTGGATTTTCAGGTGCAATTAATCACGTCTGCTCAAATAACAACTCGGATTATTTTCTAGTACTTAACCCTGACATAGTTTTAGAGAAAAATATGATTCTCTCGAACCTTTCAAAGTTTGAAAAACACACTAATCTTGCAGCTGTGTCGCCGATTTTAATAGATAAAGTTACCAACGAACCTCAAATTTCTTATTCAGTGAAAAGGTTCCCGCGTTTGCTAACCCTTATTACCCAATTCCCAGGAGTCAAATCAATCTTCCCAAATAACGCTATTTTGAAATTCCAACATTACCAAGACAATTCTGAAATATTGAATGGCTTTGATAAAAGAATTGGGTGTTACGAAGTGGAACAACTTGCTGGAGCCTGTTTGATGATTCGAAAAACAGCCTACGACACAGTTAATGGGTTCAATGAAGAGTTTTATCCCGCGTGGCACGAGGACGTTGATTTTTGCATGGAACTTTTCGACAAAAATTGGGTTTCTGCAATAAATTGCGAAGCTGAAGCATTCCATACCGGAGGAACTTCAACGTCGAGCCTAGTTCATTCTGAATTTCTATTTATATACTACAAAAACTATCTCAAATTATGGATGCGGCACAATACTGGAATTCCCGCAGTAACAGGGAAAATCCTAATATCGCTAACGTTTTGTATTAAGACCGTCGCTGCTTCTAAACCCAAATTAGACAACGTTACCAGTATTTCTTCCAGAGTACTCAATCAATTATGGTTATTGTTGAAAATCAAGTAACACCATTTATAACATACAAAAACGATAGGAAAGCATTTATTAAATTCAGCTATTCGACTCACTCATAAGGCAAAATTTGTAATATGTTTTACAACTTTAATTTCCGTTATTTAATTTCTGAGTTATTATAGAAGAATCATAATAATAAATTATATGTCATGAAAAAAATTGGAACGCGCGCATACATTAAAAGTTTACTTAAAGATCCATCTGTTGCATCGATAACTCCGACTTCTAACTTTGGAATTAAGAAATTAATCAACACTATTGATTTTGAGAAAACAAGATTGATTGTTGAATATGGTCCTGGCGGTGGTGTAATTACAAAAGAACTTCTGAAAAGAATGCATCCCGATGCTAAATTGATTGCGATTGAACAAAACCGCAATTTTGCAAATGTATTAACCACAAATTTTGATGACCCTAGACTTATTATCGTCAACGATTCTGCGGAGAACGTAGAAGAGATAATTTTACAGCAAGTCAATTTGGGCAAGATAGACAGCAAAAAAGCTACCCATATAATTTCAGGTATCCCTTTTTCAATGTTTCCACTTGAATTGAAAAACAAAATATTACTTGCAACGCAGAAATCTATTCAAGAAGGCGGGAGTTTCCTAGTTTACCAATTTTTAGTCTCACTCTCGGGGGGCAAAAATGATATAAAACGAAAAATGAGGGAATTTTTTGACATTCAACGATCCGAAGTTGAGTTGCGAAATGTTCCACCACTAAGAATATTTGAGGGTCTTCCTAAAAGTTTGACGTAGAACCAAAACTTAAAAGTTTCTAAGGAAATTTACCTTCTAAAAAAACAGGGATAATTCAAGCTAGTAACAATATCGTATATATTTCATCTCGCAGGTTATAATATTTGATAATGAAAAAAATTGGAAAACTACTCGGGAAGGGAGTCTTACTTCTTCTCGTAACTTTCACTTTTATTGGCTTTGGTAGTCAATTGATATCAGAAAGCACTTGGTTCACCTCTTCCTTCTCATATTTATTCGCAAAGGATAATTTTCACGAAGTTGTTCCTGGGCTGCTTTATCGAAGTGCGACCCTGGACAAAGAGGAATTTATCGAGAACGTCAAGAAACACAATATCAAAACCGTAATAGACTTAAGGAAAGGCGGAGACGAGGCTAAACTTGAAGATCAAGGTTTTTCAGAACGTAACTTATCAGAGGAGCTAGGTGCCAACTATGAATGGATCCCAATGGTTGGCAGTAATACTCGACAAAAACAAAGCCTTGAAAAGCTAATTGAGATTAGCGAGAAAACCGAAGGACCTGTTCTCATTCACTGCTCCAGTGGAACACATAGATCGGGCGTTGTGACCGCAATATGGTTGATGCTTAAAGACGAAGAACCGCCTGAAGACGCCGCTAAACAATTGTCATCCGAATATGGTTTTTTCTATTGGGAAAGAAAATTAAAAAGCTTTTTCCTTGGTCACGAAACGATCGATGGAATTATTTGGCACTATCTTAAAAATTATCGTGCTACTGGTATAAGTTTTAAAGAATGGTTCTTTAATCAAGAAGGCGAGGAACTCTAAAATGTCGTTTACTGAAAGATTGAAAAAGGTCGTTAAGAAAACAGGATCTTCACTATGCGTTGGTTTAGATCCAGACCACGAGAAGCTACCTTCGAAATTTGCTAATT
>CAYYIQ010000277.1:0-3777 GCA_964472005.1 uncultured Bdellovibrionales bacterium
TGTTACTTTCGAAGCTGCAAAATTTAAGAAACCAATTGTAACAACAAGTGATAGCGGTCATGTTAAAGATACAGTGAAAAAGTTTAACTCCGGTTTAATTGCTGAACCGGATGTTAAAAGTATTGCAAGTGCTGTAAATTTACTTTTGAATGATTCTGATACTTATCACCGTCTTGCGGAGAACGACCAGCTTGTTCAACCTAATTCTAACTGGCAAGAAATAATTGAAAAGTTTTTATCCGATTAAACTAAGATTTTTAACGCATTGAAATCTTGATATTTTTAATGTGCTAAGTTTTGTTGTTTTAGAACTCAATTTAGACAGGATTTCCGTTTTATGTGATTTATATTAAGATAAGACGTATATGCAATGGGACATCGAGTACTTTTGGTGAGTTTGTCGAACTATGTCACAAAAATTGAAGCTCCATTGGTAGAAGTCGAAACGGAAAGCAATTTCGTATTTAGATTCAAGAGCTATCGATATAATTTGGGATGTCTCAGTTCAAATTATATCGAAAGGTAAATTTATAAAATAAAATAGAGAGAAGTCATGGCGAAAATTAACGAAAACTATCTACAACTAAAAAGCTCTTACCTTTTTTCAGAAATCGCGAAAAGAATAAAAGAATTTGAGTCGAAAAATTCAACTCAGAAACTTATCAAAATGGGGATTGGAGACGTTACGGAACCTTTACCAGAGGCGTGCATGCAGGCTTTGCATGCCGCCACCGATGAAATGGGCAAACGAGAAAGTTTCAAAGGCTATGGGCCAGAGCAAGGGTATAGTTTTTTGAGAGAATTGATCGCGGCTAATGATTTCAAGAATATTTCGCCTTCTATCTCACCAGACGAGATATTTGTAAGCGATGGGTCAAAATGTGACACCGGGAATTTGCAAGAATTGTTTTCGTTAGATTCGGTAGTTGGAATCCCTGATCCAGTGTACCCAGTTTACCTAGACAGTAATGTAATGGCGGGAAGAGCAGGTAACTTTTCAGATGGTAGTTATAACAAAATTAAATATTTGAATACCTCATTAGAAACTGGTTTTCTACCAAATCCGCCAAGTGAGAAGCTTGATTTGGTATATCTTTGTTCGCCAAATAACCCAACTGGTGCTGTCTTTACAAAAGAGAGATTGAAGGCTTGGGTTGATTATGCAAGGCAAAATAAGGCGATTATTTTATTTGATGCTGCATATTTTGCGTTTATTCAAGATGAAAATTTGCCAAAATCTATCTATGAAATCGAAGGTGCTAACGAGGTTGCAATTGAGTTTCGGAGCTTCTCCAAAACAGCTGGTTTTACAGGTACTCGATGCGCTTACACCATTATTCCAAAGGAATGTTTTGGTTTTTCTGAAAATGGTGAAAAGCACTCGCTTCACTCTCTCTGGTTACGAAGACAATCGACTAAGTTTAATGGAGTTTCTTATCCGATACAGAAGGCTGCTGCCGCAGTTTATTCTGAAGAAGGAAAACAGCAAGTTGCAAAGTTAATTGCTGGCTATATGAAAAATGCTCAAATAATTAGAGAAGAACTTACCAAGAAAGGTCTAAAATGTGTTGGGGGAGATAATGCACCTTACATTTGGGTCGAAACGGGTACGGATTCATGGCAATTCTTCGATATGCTTTTGAACAAGGCATCGGTGGTTTGTACCCCAGGCGTTGGTTTCGGTAAGTGTGGAGAAGGATATATTCGCTTTTCTGCATTTAATTCCCGAGAAAATGTTGAAGAAGCAATGACTAGAATTTCAAGATTAGAATTTTAAATTCGACGTTTATGTACGCTCTCAGCATGGGATGACTGGCCGTGGGTTTCCCTGCATCGGAGCTTGTCCGAGTAATACTGAATTTTTGTGTCTCTTCAGTAATTCCAGCACTCCGCCTTCCAGGCAATCGAGTAATACAAATTCCCGTCATCCTCGCGGACGCGGGGATCCAGGTGACTGAAAACATTAGTTCTCCTGGATCCCTGCTTTCGCAGGGAAGACGTGGGGATGACGCAGGGAAGACGTGGGGATGACGCCTGTCTCCCAAATTCATATTACGCGGACAGACTCCTTCGCGAAAATAAAGGTGGTTTCTTAATTGGCGGGCTGAATGTAAATTAAAGTTTTATGTTAGTTGTTGAATTACTTGAACAGACTCTTTTGCAAGGTCGACGCCTATTAAAGAGCGAGTAAAGACATCTTGTATGTCATTACTATCCCGAACTATTGAAAAATATAAGGCTTATCTTAGATCTTAAACCATGTTAGTTCGTGTTTGTTGTTGTAGAGACACGCGACCTTAGTATTTGCAACTTTCGAAGCTTGAATTGTCGCAGGAGAAAGTTCTAAACCTTTTTGCTTTAGTGTACAAACAAATTTTAAATCTGGCTTTTGCTTTAAGATATCTAGAAATATTGGGACTAGTTTCTCAGGTGAGAGTGCCGCATCACAAGTTATCCAATCTACTTTAGGAAGAAATCTTAACCACTCTAATTGCAAAATATCTTCTTTGAAGAAACTTATATTTTTAGAGATGTTTTTGATTTCGAGTGGTGATTTATCAATGGAATATACATGGGATGTTAGTTCCGACATAACCCATGTCCATCCACCCGGAGATGATCCAAGATCTAGTGTGATCGATTGCTTATCTATTTTAATGTTAAATTTTGTAAAAACTTCCCAAAGTTTTAGGTAGGCGCGAGACGGTGGGGAAACTTTGTTTTCTTCAAATATGTAGCATCCGTTTGGTGTCTTAGAGGTGCAAGCGGATGAATACATCATTAAATTTTCTTCTAATAGGCACCAATGGCCGAGTGGGGAATTTGGTAATTCACTTCCAAACTTTATCGGCTTATCCTTGATTACTGGAAGTGACTTTTGAATTAAACTAGATCGTCTATGAAGAAGAGTCGGGGTATTTATCCAATTCCGTTGAACTTCTTTTAAAATTTTGACTGCGTGAGATATCGATTTTACCTCAACAACTTCCTTATTTAGCCAGTTATTAGTCTCAATGAGATTCAAACTAGTGTCTTTGATCGTCGCTAGTGGAAAGTTTTTATCGCCTGAATGCCATGTAGATTGGCCATTGAGAAGGTCTGCAAAGGGAATAGTTGTCTGGATTGTGTCTAAGTTGTTGAAATGCATTGAATTTTCTCAGTTCTTTGGGGTGTCGCCTAAGCTGGGACATCTAATTCCGCGTTAAATTTAGTACAAAAGTTATTTTTAAAAAAGTTCGATACTAATTAAACAGCTTTCGGTTTGAAGTTTATTTAACTTTATCAGAACTAAGAGCAGATTGTGAGTAAGATGTAATCATTCTTTCTTTACTTTAGCAAAGAGAGATAGCGAATTTAGATTGCACTGACTGTTGAATTAGGTTTAGGCTTTAGTGATTTGAGAAACGCTAAAAATTAATTATCGTTTCTTGTCATAGGTAAACTGCCTTAATTCTATTCTTAGTTAACCTATCTTTATTTGGTAGGTTTGTCGGTGGAAAGGTGACAATTGCTTTTTTGAAAGGATTAATTCCTAACATAGAAAAGGTTTTGGTTATATATAGTAACGAAATTTGAATAACATATGAGTAAATAGCATGTGGGAAGAGAGCCCGAACATGGAAGAATCAGAAGATGATCTAATAAATACGCAATATCCAGCTGCGGTAAGCGATATCGGCTGTGAAAGAGAGATTAACGAAGATCGTTATGCCTGTTTTTCATTTGGCGAAGCGTCCGTTTGGTTAGTGTGTGATGGAATGGGTGGAGCTGTTGGAG
>CAYYIQ010000278.1:0-3754 GCA_964472005.1 uncultured Bdellovibrionales bacterium
TAATATACATCTAAAAGTTGTTTTAGATGTGGTTTTTTGTCATTTAAAAATAAACCGGTGAGTGGGTAAGGGGAATGAGAAATCGTCCACGGACTTATTACAGCATTTTCTTTTGTCGAATCTGACTCTAGCTTTAAACTATACTTTTTCCCTGCAGATTCGAATTCTGGCGTGAATTGAACTTTAAGCCAAGTATTATCCGATAAGTCTTCTTTGGCAAAAGTTATTTCTTTAATGGTTCTATCCGTATCAGTTTCATTGACGCAAACCCTCAGTGAATTCTCTGAGACTTTGCCATGAGTTCCAATTAAGAATCTAACTTCATTCAGTCCTGATATTCTGGAAACAAATGTCTGTGTGAGGGTACTGTTTCTATCGATAGGGATGTTGCAGTTGTCACCTGAGTCGATAGAGATATCTTTTGCCACGGCTTTCCTCGTGGATGGTCGATTTAATAGATCTAAAATCGACTGGGCATGTTGAGTTCGATTGAAATTTTCTTTTGCTAGGTTAATTGCCCCGTTCTTTTTCTGCCTTAAAATTTCAGGGGTTTGAAAAATTTGATTTATGATCTTATTCAGCGCGTCCTCGTCGCCAGGCTCAACGCACCAGCCTGCGTCATGTTTAGCGATCAATTTTGAGAGATCTGAGTAATTGTTGTAAATAACTGGAATGCCAGACCAAAGGTAAGTGCAAGATCTTATAGTGATTGCCAATTCACGTTCCAAGTTCCAATCCATTAAGTCAATCGCGATGTCTTTGTTAGACATCTCTTCTTGGAATTTGTCATACGGCATTAATGGCTTTCTGGTAACATGAGGGTTACTTTCTAGCTCTGAAAATAGAGACTGATAAACGTTAGAATCAATTGGATAGTGGGGATGAGCTCCGCCTATTAAAGTTAAATGACCATTCTGTTTTTCTTTCAGTTTTCCACTTAAAAAACGAAGTCCCCAGGTTGGATTTTGCCACGGCAGAAAAATTCCGCCAAAAATAAACTTAGGATTGAATTCGTTTGCCGCGGGGTTAGATGAGTTTGATAAATCAGCTTGCGAAGAATCTTTACTCCAATTTTCATTTGGAGGTAAGGGCATCGGGATAGTGCAAATGCGAGTCTCAGGATTTTCGATCTTAGCTCTCAAGAGAAAACTTAGGAAATATAATTTTTGTTTAAGACCCGATACAATGAAGTAATCTGCGCAGGAAAGAGCAGATAATTTTCCTACAATCCCGCCTTCTTTATTTTCATCTCCTTGATAGTGTCTTTCTAATAAATGAGGTCCCGCTAAATCAAGAATTAAAGGTTGGGCAGGTTTTCTACCTGTGGTCCATGCTGGCCAATGACCGCAAATAATCGCATCAGGATGATGATTAGCAACTAGAGAGCTTTGATTTGATGCATTGAATGAGTTTGCATCAAGATCTTTTAGGAATTCTGCATTCACGCTAGGGTTTTTCTTAAGGAAGCCATCAACTGCATCTGAGGGACTTGAAACGACGACTTCGTGACCTAGGTCTCTTAACCCTTCGGCGATGTTCCATGTTCTAAGTGCTGTTCCTGAAGTAGGATAGCCTTCTATAGGCGGTAAATCAGTTGCAAAAACTAAGAACTTCATAAATCAAATATATAGAATAGGTGTGACTTAAAAACTAGATAGAGCGTTGACGAACCCTTGATCTTTCATAATTTGTTCGATTGCTTGAACCATCGCAAATCCAAGAGAATCTTTAATGTCTGCCGGTCTAACAATCGGAAAATGGCTTGATCGAGTTCCTGTGAAAGTACCGCTGAAAATCTTCATTTTTGAGGATTGATTAATTACTTCTATGTAGATTGTTGCCGTGCTGTTCAATGATCCAGTTGTCGACCCTTCGTATGCTGATTGCCATTCTCTAACTTCACCTGATACAGCCACCGGTGCATTGAAATCTAAATTAGCACCAGCAGACTTAAAATAGTCACCTACGGCAGTTTCGACGGTTCTTGATACATCCCCACCTGGAGTCACTAGACCTTGGCCAGTCGTATTGTAGTCGAGAGTTCTAAGATCTTTCATAGATCCAACAGCGAGCGTCTTGCCAGCAAGGAATGGAGCCATCTCGGCGACAGGTGCTGGGATCTTTGGCAAGCTTATGCTTGGGCCAACTGTAGCAACGCAACTTGCTAGAGATATGATTAACGCAAGGAAAACGTAAGATTTATTTAATTTCATAACTTATTGAAATAGAATGTTGCAACGGGGTTATTAAGCATCTGCCTTAAGTTCAAATCAATGAAGATATCGAAAATTCACTGGTTCAAATTACTTTTTTTAAGAATTTCAATTGTACTAGTAGTTTGCGTCTCAGCGCAAGTAACAAGGGACCTTATAAATAATTTGTATCAACCTATACTCTCGATCTTATATGGCTCGGTCAACCGGAGTGAATGTGACAAGCTTTATGGGGAATTACACTTAAGTTTTTTTCATAGGCTTGGCCTAACCCTTATTAATTGCGGCGTAGATCGATAAAATGTGTGGCGTGTGCTGTCGGAATAAGGACCGTGATCTCTCAGCGTATGGTATTTATTGGCGCATTCTTATTTGGGAAAACCCCACGTGCTATTTAAATTTTAAAGTAGTTCATGCTATATGTTAAATCACCAGCAGGTGTATAAAGGAAATGTAGTTTCAGCGAAGCAGGATTATAAAAAGATATTCAGGTCCCAGCCACATTCCATTGCTTGGGCAAAAGTAGTGCTAAGTGTAATATTTATAATAATTTTTTTTGGAAAGCTTTCCAACTATTAACTATTAAGATATAGTTTAATAGATAATTAAACATTAAAAGGGTGTGTAAACTTGGAAACTGATACACAAGTTTTAGAAAATTTCGCTAGTCAAGATTATAAATGGGGATTTGTCACAGACATTGAAGCTGATAGCGCTCCTCCTGGTCTTAACGAAGAAATTATAAGATTCATTTCTTTGAAGAAAGAAGAGCCAGAGTTCATGCTTGAGTGGCGATTAAAAGCGTTTAAGAAGTGGCAAGAAATGAAGGAGCCACATTGGGCTTTTATAGACTATCCACCAATCGATTATCAAAGTTCTATTTATTACAGCGCTCCAAAGAGCACTCCGAAATTCAAAAGTCTTGATGAGGTGGATCCAGAACTTTTGAGAACATACGAGAAGCTCGGTATTCCGTTGATCGAACAAAAGAGATTGGCAGGAGTTGCGGTTGATGCCGTTTTCGATAGCGTCTCGATTGCAACAACGTATAAAGCGGAATTGGAAAAGCATGGAATCATTTTTTGTTCCATGTCTGATGCGGTAAAAAATCATCCTGAATTAATAAAAAAATATTTAGGGTCTGTTGTTCCCTACACAGATAATTATTTTACATGTCTCAATTCTGCAGTGTTTACGGATGGGTCATTTGTCTACATTCCGAAAGGCGTACGGTGCCCATTAGAGCTTTCTACATATTTCAGAATTAACGCTCAAAACACAGGTCAATTTGAGAGAACATTAATTATTGCGGATGAAGGCTCGTATGTCAGTTACCTTGAAGGTTGTACTGCTCCAGCTCGTGACGAGAATCAACTTCATGCTGCTGTCGTTGAGTTAGTGGCGTTGAAGGATGCTACGATTAAATATTCGACTATTCAAAACTGGTATCCTGGAGATAATGAAGGGAAGGGCGGTATTTATAACTTTGTCACTAAGCGTGGAATGTGTGAAGGGGAAAACTCCAAGATTTCATGGACTCA
>CAYYIQ010000279.1:0-3728 GCA_964472005.1 uncultured Bdellovibrionales bacterium
TAGAGCTTGATCGAATGATAATGGCGCTCTCACTTGTGTTGGTTTTACCAGCATCATCGCTATTAGCATATTTGATCTCGCGCAAAAGGAATTTTTTCACGTCTTCTGCAGCCGCAGCACTTGTCCTTGTCGTCGCTCCAAATTGGCTTTGGCGTGTTAGTTCTAACGGATCTTTGGAGAAATATACCGTAGCCGGTCCGCTTGTTATGGAACTGGCAGAAAAAATTAAGGAGAATAGTCAGGGGGGGCGGACTCTATTTGCAGGCTTTTCACTGCATGAATTAAATGGAGGGCACCTTGCGCCACTACCCGAATGGTCTGATTCTCCATTGATTGCTAAAAGCTTTCAACACGACAAATGGAAATACGATGACGTTATTCCAGAGAGCTATCGTAAAAGGAAGGATGCCGGAGTTCTTGAATACTATGATTTAATGAACGTTTCGGTGGTTATTTCTCAGGAACGCTTCTGGAGAAAGTGGTTCCGCGCCCGACCTCAATATTTTGAAGAGGTTTGGAAGGGAGGTAAATTCCAAATGTTTAAAGTAAAGAACTTCAAGAACAACTACTTTTATGAAGGCGATGGAGAAGTCCTTACGCAGAAAGACGGCATACTAAAAATAAGAATGAAAAGTGATAATGCTGTTATTAAATTTAACTATTTGCCATTTTTGAAGGCTAGCAGCTGTATTCTTAAAGAGCGTAAAATAGGACAAGATGTTGATTTTATTGAGCTTTCCTCTTGCGGTCCTGGTACCGAAGTGATAATTAGTTCAAAAAGCGCTATAGAAAGATTTTTGCATTAATAAACTAATTTAATAGAACTACGATATGAAAGTATTGGTTACAGGTGCCGGCGGATTTGTTGGAACTGAGGTCGTAAAAAACTTATTGAGTCATGGATTTGAAGTCCGTGGTCTTATCCGAAATCCTGCTCAAAGAGAAGGCTTAGAAAAGCTTGGTGCGGAAGTTTTTATTGGAGATTTGAAAGACAAAGCTTCAATAAAAAAAGCTGTCACGGGTGTGAAAAGAATTTTTCATATCGCCGCTCTTTTTAGACAGGCTGGTTTACCTGATTCAGAATACTATGATGTAAACCTTGAAGGAACTCGGAACATGCTTGATGCCGGGGTAGAGGAAGGCATCGAAAAATTCATTCATTGTTCGACCGTGGGAGTCCATGGTGACATTAAGAACCCTCCTTGCGTTGAGGATACTCCTTTCGCTCCGGGAGACCATTATCAAATAAGCAAACTTCAAGGCGAAAACCTTGTAAACGAATACTTTAAAAATAAGAAACTTTCTGGCGCGATTATTCGTCCAGCAATGATTTACGGAAAGTGCGACACAAGACTGTTAAAACTTTTCAAAATGATTTCTCAGAACAAGTTTTTTTATGTCGGACCAGGTGATGCTCTAGTTCACTTTATCGATGTACGTGATCTTGCTGATGCGTTCAGGCTTGCAGCCGAAGTCGAAGAGGCAAATGGTGAGACTTTCATCATCTCTGGCAGAACTTCTTTAAAACTTCGTGAGCTTGTAACTATCGTTTCAACGCTCTTTGGTGTAGCAGAGCCAAAGTTGCACCTCCCAGTTAAACCTATGCAGATCTTAGGTTCGATTTGTGAAACTATTTGTACTCCTCTTAAAATTAATCCACCGATCTTCCGAAGAAGAGTCGATTTTTTCACTAAAAACAGAAATTTCGACAGTGCAAAAGCAAGAAGAATTTTAGGCTTTAAGCCGCAAAAATCATTAGTCGAAGAGTTAATAGATATAATAGACTCGTATCTTGAATCGGGAATGATTCAACCAACTGGAAATAATAAGCCAGCATCAATTTTACGAACCATTGATGGGCAGGTTAAAAGCCTCGATAACGAAGCTAAAAAACTTTACGGACTTGATGAAGACAAGCTTATAGGTAAGCTTACTCACGACGTCTTTCAAACCGAATTCCCCGAGAAATTAGATGTAATAAATAAAACACTAAAGACCACCGGGAAATGGAAAGGTAAACTCCTTCACAAAACCAAAGCAAACAAATCCCAAGCCGTTGACAGCAAATGGATGATCGTCCCCAACGGCGAGATGCAAAACCAAATGATACTTGAGGTTAATACTCCGAGTAAGTAGTTTTTTTAGGAAATTTAAACGCAGAGCAAGCAGAGCAAACAGAGGGAGAGGGATTCGGAAGGATAGTCTGGCCCGGCTTGCTGGCGTTATGAAATTCTAATCAATTCCTATCTCTCTGTTTGCTCTGCTTGCTCTGCGTTTAAATTTCCCCCAAAAAACAATCTCCCCTGCACTCCTATGGAGTTTTCTAATCATTTTTGCTATCCCTCTCTAAATAATCAATTTACTACTAAATTTTTGTCTAAGGTTAGGTTTAAGAAATGAAAAAGAAGCCAATTGTAACGTTGTTGGGAAATAATTCAGGTCGGAATCTTGGGGACGCGGCTATTATGTCTGCGATCTTGGATCGATTGTCGGCGCATGTTCCCGATGTGGAAGTATTGGTGCCAAGTATTAAGCCTGATTTTATCGATAAGCATTATGGTGAGCGTTATAACGTAAAGGGTGTGGATGTTAGACCCCATACTATTAGTATGCGGCTCCTTGGGATTCCGACTTTTCGCTGCCTGTTAAAAAGCGATATCGCTCTAATATGCGATGGTATTATTTTCGGAAGAAAGCTATTTAGCCCGCACAACTTTTTGATTACTTTAATATTCCTCGTACCCTTTGCGAAATTAGCTGGATGTAAAATTGTTTGCTTTAGCTGTGGAATCGGACCTTTCCCCTCTAAGTTAAGTAAGATTTTTGCTAAGTGGGTAATTCAACTTAGTGATCTGGTCATCATGCGAGAGAATGACAGCGCAAGCCTTGCTAAAGAGTTAGGCGTCACACAACCAATTCAGGTAACGGGCGATGCAGCTTTTGTTAACCCTGTCTCAGGGGAAGATGCAGCAAAAAAACTAGCTCAAGAAAATAACCTCGATCTTGAAAAGCCACTAATCGGATTAAACATCACACCGTATATCGATTCATGGTTAACAGCAGAAGAGCAAGTAGATCAAAAACAATTATTCCTTGTGCATTATGCGGATGCGGTAACCGAGGCATTAAAAACAATTGAAGCGGAAAGTGGAGTTAGACCTCAGCCAGTTATATTTTCTTGCTCACCAATGGACGAAGCTTTCTCGAGCGAATTTGCTAATAAGGTAGGTGGAGTTGTTGTCGACAATTCTCGATATCTCAGCCACGACATGCAAGCTTTAATGCGAGAGTGTGATTTATTAATCGGAATGCGTTTCCATTCACTGGTTCTTGCTTCCGGTGCCGGTGCTGCGATTTTAGGTCTAGTGTACGCGCCAAAGGTTAAAGGTTACATGCGATTATTAGGCTGCGAAGACTATTGCGTAGAGCTAAAAGACATCTCAAAACCAGAATTCCCAAAAACAATCTGCAAGGCATGGTCAGAAAGAATAGATCTAAGAAACCGCCAACAAAAAATAGTAGACGACTTAAGAGCCGGCGCGGAGAATGCATTTGTGCAACTAAAAGATCGCTACTTCAGCGCCTAGAGCCACCAGGGTGCGCAGAGCCATCAGAGTGTTAGGTAGGTAGAAATACTGCCCCTCTCTGTTTGCTCTGCTTGCTCGCTCGGCTGAGCTTGTCGAAGTCTGTGTTTAAATTTCTTAAACATCGGTCCTACGAATCGCCGA
>CAYYIQ010000280.1:0-3711 GCA_964472005.1 uncultured Bdellovibrionales bacterium
TTATTTCTTAATGCATTTATCAAACTTGGCGACTGATCTTCGGAATCCAAGTTATAAATTGTTGCTAGTGAAGAGATGAAGACTTCGCGAGCTGCAAAAGATGCGATGACACCAACTCCAATTTCCCAGTTAAAACCAATTGGACGGATAACTGGCTCTATCGTTTTCCCAATTTGTGCGGCGTAACTATGTTGAACGTCAGCAAGATTACCGTTATTAACGTCTCTCGGAAATGAAGCCAAGAACCAAAGAACAACTGAACAAGCTAAAATAATGGTACCAGCATCTTTTATAAAGGTAAGTACTCGATCATAAACATCTCTAATAACCGTTGAAAGTACCGGAAATCTTAAAGGAGGCATTTCCATTAAAAACAAAGATGGTTCTCCGCGTAATAGAGTTTTCTTTAATATAAATGAAATCAAGCCTGCAAAAATAATTCCAAGGCTATACATGACCAGAAGGGTTAGCCCTTGCGCCGAGAATCCCAAAATAGTTAAGGTTTTCGGAATAAACGCTGCGATAAGAACGGTGTAAACAGGAAGACGAGCACTACAACTCATTAAAGGAGCAACAAGAATCGTCGCCAATCTGTCTACGCGCGAAGCAATTGTTCGTGCTGACATAATTCCAGGAATCGCACATGCAAATGAACTAAGTAAGGGAATAAAAGATCTTCCTTGCAAACCTAACGGACGCATTACTCGATCCATCACAAAAGCCGCTCGTGCGAGGTAGCCGCTATCTTCAAGTAAACCTAGAAGGAAGAATAAGATAGAAATTTGCGGAATGAAAATTATAACATTCCCAACTCCTGCGATAACTCCGTCAAGAATTAAACTTTTGAGAAGCCCGTCAGGTAAGATCGAACCCAACGTTTCTGAAAGCCAACCCATTGCTAACTCAATAAATTCCATTGGAGCTTCAGCCCATAGGAAAATACCCTGAAAGATCAAACTCATGATAAGCACGAAAAAAACTAGACCAACAACTCGTTGAACAAGGAGACCTTCTATTAGATCTCTGATGGTTGATTTGTTTTTTTTAACTTGGACAGATTTCTTAAAGATCTGATTGACCCAAAGATAACGATTTGACGCTTCAAAACTTTCGGGATCGCTAGATACTTTACGAAATTTTTCTTTTTCATCTTCAATCACAGAATTGAGTTCTTGATTTGTCGAACTCATTGCATTTGAAAATAAAGTCATTCCAATAGACAGTTCAACCGCCTCTGACAGGAACGGTTTAAACTCCCTTACCTTTTTCCCGATTCTACTAGCTGCATCAAAATAACTTTGATCATTTAGCCATGATAAACGTTTAGATGAAAGGGTACGAGTTTCAAGATATTTCAAAGCGACTTTTCTTAATTCGCTTAAACCTTTATTCTCTTTAACTCGAACAGGCACCACGGGTACTCCAAGTTCTCTTGAAAGTAGTTCCGAGTGAACATGAACACCATTTTTTTCCGCAGTATCTAGCATCGTCAATGCGAGAATAACTGGAATTCCCAAATCTATTAATTGGGTAATAATATAAAGATTTCTCTCTAGATTACTTGCGTCGGCAACAGCAATAATCAAGTCAGGCTTACTGCCCTCATCTAGCGAGCCAAATAAACTTCGAGTAGCAATTATTTCATCTTGGGAGAAACTTCCGAGACTATAGATCCCAGGAAGGTCTGTTAAGCTAACAACTTGATCTTCAAAAAGAAGTTTTGCCGATTTTTTTTCAACCGTAACTCCAGGATAGTTACCAACTTTATAACGCAAGCCTGTCAGTTTATTGAAGAGAGTCGTCTTACCGGAATTAGGATTTCCTGCCAATACGATACGATAAACTCGTTCGTCCTTGGACTGTGGTCGAGTAATCTCATTTGTTAACATGGAAAGTTCGAACTATTTTTGAGGGGCAAGGTTAACTTCTGAAAGTTTAACGATCGACGCTTCGTTTTTTCTCAGACAAATTTTACTACCTTTAACTTCGATAGTAATCGGATCGCCAAAAGGAGCGATATTAAGAACTCTAACTAGAGCTCCCTTCACTAGGCCGAGCGACAGAATTTTAAATTTCAATTCTCGATGATTGCTGGTAACTTCCCCAACAGATCCGCTATCCCCTGGATGGAGAGAACTTAAATCAACGGAATCATTTTTAATTTGGTGTTTTAAATTCATAAATAGTAAGATAAAAATACACTTAGACGGTACAAATTACTTCTCGCACTAGCTACGCCTTGCTTTATATATCAAACAGCGCCCTATGGAAAGCATACCCAACAAAAAAATACCCTTGAAATACAAAAATTTGGCAAACTTAACACTTATAATTGTTATCATCGTCATCCTCTGGGGAGCATTTGTGAGGGTTACTCATTCAGGGGCTGGTTGTGGCGAACATTGGCCGCTTTGCGATGGCCAAATCATTATTACCGATGTGCACTATGAAAAACTAATAGAATACACCCATCGTTTCACAAGTGGATTCTCATTCATTCTAGTTGCCCTCCTCTTTTTCCTGAGTAGAAGGGTAAAAGACTACTCACTTTTCAAAACTGCCGCTTTCTGGTCATTCTTCTTTATCACGACTGAAGCCCTAATCGGCGCAGGTCTTGTGCTCTTCGGTTGGGTCAAAGACAACTCCTCAGTTGCACGAGCGCTTGTAATAGCCCTTCATTTAATTAATAGCTTCGCGCTTCTCTATAACCTGACCCTATGTAGCCTTACCTCATCCTTTCCAAACTTAAACATCTCAAAGGCAAACTTTAGAAAATCAGCTAAGAACCACTTACTCCTAATTACTTTATTTCTTATAGTGGGAGCGTTTGGAGCCGTAACTGCCCTAGGAGATACACTTTTCCCAAGCAATTCTTTAGTAGAAGGATTCTGGGAAGACCTTTCAATTACTTCTCATTTTCTAATTCGACTTAGAATTTTTCATCCGATCTTAGCGTTAATTCTTTCGGTAAAATTAATTTCGCTATTTATTAATTTTGAGTTCAAAAACGATGTAAGTAAGTATTCAAGCTTACTGAGAAACATTCCTAAATTGGGAATCGTTCTTGTAATTGCCCAAGTTATACTCGGCGTTACAAACGTCTTACTCCTTGCGCCAAACTATATTCAAATCTCCCATCTACTCCTAAGCATTGTTCTTTGGATGACATTTATTAGTATAATCTTTATAGAAGCAGACACTCCAAATTAATCATTTGGGGCTCAATCCGTAATTTTCGTTATCCCTGAGAAGGTGGCTGTCCGAGTAATTTTTCCCGTCATCCTCGCGAACGCGGGGATCCAGGTGACTGAAAACATTAGTTCTCCTGGATCCCTGCTTTCGCAGGGATGACGGTTTGTTTCGACCCAAATTCATTTTACTCGGACAGACCCGAAAGCGGTAATCTCAAAACATACGTTCCCTCTCATTTCATCTTGCACGTACAACAGCCGTCATCCCTGCGGAGGCAGGGATCCAGGAGTTGTACGAGTTCTACATATTCAACGACCGCTATTTCTACCAAAACAGTGGTCTTGCAGTTTGAAGTAATCCTCCTAAATCCCCGCTTTCGAATCTGTTCGAGTAATTTTTCCCCGTCATCCTCGCGAACGCGGGGATCCAGGTGACTGAAAACATGAGTTCTCCTGGATCCCTGCTTTCGCAGGGATGACGGTTTGTTTCGACCCAAATTCATTTCGCAGGGATGACGGT
>CAYYIQ010000281.1:0-3693 GCA_964472005.1 uncultured Bdellovibrionales bacterium
TAAGTTCACCCGAATCTGATGAGCGGTCCCAGTAGTTTTCATTGCTACCGGAATATTGGCTACTTGTTGGATCGTTGGAGATATTCACTAAGAACTCACTTTTTACGGTCGCAACGTCATTTAAGGTAAAGATATTGGAGATGTCAGCGTTCGGAGGTACGGTCTCTCTTGTTCCCCAACTTAGGGTATATAACCTTACATTAAGACTGGCGAGGCTATTAGCGGCTTGGATTGTGGATAAATAAAATAACTTTCTAAAGTCTCTGCTAGAACCCGGGTTAGTATTGTTTGGATTATAACTAAAGTTTGCCCCCTGAAATAGCTTATCTGCAGGAGTATAGGTATCGGCTGCTTGCTGCCAGTTTGAAATGCATTCGAAATATTTTGCATAACGAACATCGTTATCCAAATCGTAATACTCACTATGTACATTTCCTCCACCATTTAGATGACAGTCTGGCAACATGGAGTCTGGGAAATCAGTATTTCCCGTAACTGAAAATGGAGCAAGTGGATATGGCTGATCTCCATTTGCCGCATAAATCATTTGTTTATACCTTTGCACTTCAACCAATGGACTCATAAAGTTGATAAAGTTTCCTAACCCGTCCCTTCTTGTTAATTGAAATGCTAAAAACTCGTTTCGTCCAAGTGGTAGTTCGTCATTCGGTAATTTACTTACGGCTGGTAATGCGGCGACGTCCGGAGATGATTTCAGTGAAGCTAAGTTAACTCTCATCGCAGTTGGAGCGCCATCAGTCAAAAGTACAACATTTAATCTTTTTCGAAATTCATCAGTAGTTAAATTTGCTCTTACCAATTCATCTCTTGCCGTAATTAAGGCATCGGAAATGTTCGTATTACCATTAGGAAATATGCTGTCAGATGATTTTGGTGCGTCATACGGTACGATTCTATTAAGTGCAGCATTGAGCGCGGCCATATCAAATCCCGGAGGTGTTGGATCGCCAGCAGCTGGCACGACACCAAAATTGATTAGCATTTTTGCTGCGTTATTATACACAATAATTGCCAATCGATCTCTTCTCCGGTCTAAACTCGAAGCGACAGCTCTGGTTGCCTTAACAATCTCCTCGATTCGAAGTAACCCATCACCAAAAGTTTGTGCTTCTGTCCTACAATTTCCTCCAACCGTTGCTCGATTTGCAGTATTGCAGACGCAATTAGTTGAAGAATTAGATGGACAATTTTGAGAGGAAGATAGATCTAACACAAAAACAAAAACGGATCCGAGTAGATCCGATGAAGCCATCCCTCGAACTGTTCGATCTCTCGTAACTGGACTACCTGCGATATGATCCCAAACACCCCCAAAAAACAACGGTTGACTTAATTCGACCGTTCCAGTGACTCTAATGTTCTCTGATCCTATCGGTGTAAACTGAATTGTCCCTTCTAGGTCAGTGTTTGCTAAATGAGTTTTTAAACTACCCGAACCTGAAGGTGCATTTAATAAAATTCCATTTTTTCGAAGATTATTGCGAACAGATTGTCCAAATCTAGATTTAATATACTCTTTTTCTGTGGGCGACACTACCTGTGGTCCACCGCTTGCACCAAAGCCTTGCCTAACTTGTATCGAGCGTTCAGTAATAAAGGACTGGACAGCACTTAATACACCTAAGTCTACCGCATTTTCTGCTTTTACTTTTGCAGAGTAAATATTTGTTAGATCAATCATTAACGCTAGAGCGCCTAACATTATGACCAAAACAAATGGTAGCAGTATTAGTACAAATCCTTTTTCGGAGTTATTAGTTCTAAAAACTTTATTCATTAAAATATTGCAACCTCGTAATGTTTAGATTTTGGATTGGTTGGTTCAGTGTCAGGAAAGATCAGTCCTAATAAATTAAGAGAATACAGAGACTCACGTTCCAACGTAAATTCTACGATATAAACACTTCCAGTTCGACAAAGTTGAACTCCAACATTGACGTCCGAAGTTGCTTTCAAGAATGCATCGCTATTTGGTTGATCGGACATCATGGGGCCATCAGTTTTTTCGGGGTCATCAAATCCATAACTACGAATAAAATTTGCAGGTCTAGGCGTATCAACTACCTTGTGAACCATTAAATTTGCCAAGGCTGGAGTTGGGTTAGAATCTGGACATACATTTGCGATCCGCGTTTGAATATCTTCTCCTGGAGTCGCAGGATCATCGCCCAAAGTGTAAGCATGGAGATATACCTGAAAACCTGGAAAACGGCTTAATGTATAATTTTTAACTTCAGCGATAGTATTTTCTAGACAAATTCTTGCTGGCGTTTGTAAATTGGCAGAACACAATATTTTTTGTGAAGCAGGATCAGTTTGGCAAATAGTTGATTGCTTGTTTGCACAAGTTTTAGCAAGCGCAAGTGTTCTTGTTATGTCTCTTTTCACAAGTTGTAGTTCCGCAAGCCTCGTCAACTCAAATCCCTGTAAGAGTACGAAGATCAAGATAGGTATAGCTATCGCAGCTTCTAGCATGACAGCACCTCTTTCTTTGTTACTTGCTCTACTCATTTTAAAGCTCCCCTATTCTTGCGCCAACGATTACCTTGGGAGTAGGTAAATCAATACCCATAAATACAAATGGATTTCTATTTTGCGGAGTAAGTCTTACATCCAATTCCAAAGATATAAACGAATTAGGCATGATTGGACTTGCAGTGCCGTCGGCATCAGCGAAACAACCTTTGCTCGCATTCACATAGTTCTGAAAAGCTGCTGAGTTTCCAGCCCCAACAAGACGGTAACACGTAGTTCCATTCTTCATGACAAAGTCTTCTACGTGATAATCGTAGCCGAACGTTGCAAAATTTTCTTTTAAACTTCTAGCTAAAGCAGACCCTGTCATATACTCATTTCTTGCAGCGTCATAGGTACCACCATTTGTCGGTGTGGGACCTGCGCTCAACGTCTTTCTTAAAGAGTCTTGCATTAAATAGTGAGTTGTCGTTAGCCGATGAGAAATTAGAAAAAAATACAACGAAAAAAATATGATTGGAATTAAAACTGCCATTACCACCCCAGCTTCCATCATGCTGGCACCGACTTCGTTGCCAGAGACTTCCCAGATGTCTGATTCTATTTTATTAGAGATTCTCTGTTGGGTCATCTGCAGATTCCTTGGATATAACCTTAAATAACTGTATTTGTTAATTACAAATCGACTTGCAAATTGAAAATCTTAAATTTTAATTCGCTAGAATGCCTAAAATCATCACAGCTCTACTTGATCTAATCGCAGAAATGCTAAAAAACGATTCAAATTAAAGTTAAATAGCTGAACTTAGGAGGTTATTTTGGAAGTCTTGGATGCAATTCTTTGAGTATATGCTCGAAATATAGAAGATCTGAGGAATATGTCAATTTAAGATTCTCTCTTGAGCTTACTGAAATCAGAACCTTACCTCCGTCATTTTCGAAAACCTGGGAATCATCAAAATGAGAATTTGAAGAAGAATTTTCATAGGCTTTGAGTAAACCTGCAAAAGGGAACGACTGAGGTGTTTGAATTTCGAAAAGCATGTTCCGATCTAAAGTCTCCTTGATAATCTGATTATCATCGACTACTTTTATAGTATTTACGACCGGAACTCCGAGGACGACTCCCAAGTTATCACTGACCTTCCGTAAGGCATCAACAATATCATTGGGATTACAAAACGGTCTAGCAGCGTC
>CAYYIQ010000282.1:0-3677 GCA_964472005.1 uncultured Bdellovibrionales bacterium
TTAAACCCTCCCAAAGATCACAGACGCACCTTCAAAAGACCCAATACCTTCGTCATTACTGCGAAGGAGTCTATCCGAGTAATATGAATTGGGACAAAACCGTCATCCTCGCGAACGCGGTGATCCAGGAGAACTAACGTTTTCAATCACCTGGATCCCCGCGTTCGCGAGGATGACGGGAAAAAAATCCAACCTGAATTACTCGGACAGACTCGAAGGCAGGAATCCAGGACAAACTTTGATGTTGACACCGTGTGAGTTCCGCTAATCTTCCCATTCAAGAACATTAACCTAGCAAATCGTGTATTTAAGTCTAAACGCTACTTTTTATTTTCGCTGAGATATCTAACAAAATCGATTCTGCTTAAAATTGCAGAAATTTCTTGTTTATCATCGATAACGACGACAACATTATCATCCTCTAATAAAGGTTCAGCCAAAGCAATTTCGTCTCCCATGAGGAGTTTTCCTTGAATGGGCTTTGCTATCTCGACTGCTTTATCACTCGATTTTTTTTCGCCTGATAACAATGCTTCCAAAACATCCATTTCATGAATCATCAGGTATTTTTGATCGTGAACTTTATAAGGGAGTTGTGAGATACCTTTTTTGCTCATGACCTCGATAACATCCGAAATGGTGTCCTCAATAGAAGCAAATTGCACATCACCATTTTTAAAATTTACCACTTCACTGATAGACGCGTCTGTTAACTCGACTCCTAAAGTACCAAAGCCGTTAGCCTTCATCCAACCATCATTATAGATTTTTGAAACATATCTATTTCCTGAATCACAAAGTAAACATACAATAGTTTTACCTGGTCCAACCTCTCTCGCTAATTCAAGCGCAACGCTGACCCCTGCCCCAGAAGTATCTCCAACAAATAGCCCTTGCTCCCGAGCCAATCGTCTTGCATAGAAGAAAGCTTTCTTATCCGTAACGGTCCGAACTTCATCTACGACTTCGAGATCTAAACATCCTGGAATAAAGTCATTTCCGATCCCCTCTAACTTCCAGCCCTTCTTAGGTTTCGGTGCTGTTTTATAATAAATATCTGCATAACTACTACCTTCGGGGTCCATCAACACAATTGAGACCTCCTTATTGTGTTCCTTGGCTTTTTCCTTCAAATACTTACCAACACCAGAAATAGTTCCACCCGAACCAGCTCCTGCAATAAAATAATCTATTTTCCCATTTGTCTGTTCCCAAATTTCTGGGCCCGTTGTTTTATAGTGAGCTTCAACATTTACTCGGTTATAAAACTGGTTTGCTAAAATTGAGTTAGGTGTTTCTGAAACAATCTTCTTAGCTACTTCTTTCCATGAATCAGGATGATCATCGGCAACATGCGTTGGCGTTACAATAACTCTTGAACCGAATGCCTTAAGCATATTAATTTTTTCAGCGCTAAATTTATCCGGCATAACAAATACCGACTTATATCCCTTTATTGCAGAGACCATTGCCAAGGCGATTCCAGTGTTCCCAGCCGTTGCTTCAACAACTGTACCTCCTTTCTTCAAGCTCCCATCTTTTTCTGCGGCTTCGATAATTGCTAGGGCCATGCGGTCCTTTAAGGAGCCACTAGGTTGCAAGTACTCTGCCTTCATTAAAATTCTGGCCATCTTTTTTGGATCAACACCAACCGTCAGCTCTATCAATGGAGTAGAACCAATTGCTTCAAGTATAGAAGAATACACATTCATCAAATCAAATTTCCTATTTCACAATAAAGTTAAATATTTTTTTCCACCCGAGGACTAAATTTAAAGACCCAAATGTCATAGTCATAGCCACTCCCGAAGTCCACGTAAAATACTTCTTCGTAATCTAAGCTTATGATGATTTTATCTTCGAGTCGATTAATTTTAAGAAGTTCAATGTCCGCAGGAATATTGTTTTTTCTAATAACCCTGTTCACACCCTCAATTATTTGTTGATCTCGAATCTCTCTACCATTAACTGCCTTCGCATCCATTTCACCGAGAAGTTCGTAGTATGAATAGTAAAATGGTAAAATTTGAGACGCGGAAAAGACACCTGCCAACACGACTAAAATAGTTAGCATGTAACTAAGGTTTGTTGCGCCCTTTTCTCTCATAAAATTCCGTCCCTTTAATAAACTCGAATCCATACTAAACAGCTCGACCAACTTAGCAGATTGCTATAGTGAAATCATCAATAAAACAGATCTGAATATTCAAGTCGCTGAGACCGCGGCTATTCACCAATCATCCTATTCCCAATAGCTTAAGTTACAATTTTTAAACACAGTAAAACAAAAAACACCTTTGGACATCTAAAATTTCCAACTTTCATCTTATTCTATACTTACTACGAGCCTGACTAAAAAAAGAGCGAATCGTTCAATAAGCTCTAAAAGCATTACCAAATTTTCACCTATTAAATGCTTCCTATCGGGCATTTAATACTTTATGATAGATCTTCTAGGGTAACTAAATAGATCACAAATGAAACTGCTAAGATTACACCTAATACTGACAGCTTCAAACGAAAGCATAAAAATTATTTTACCAAAATGAATCGGTTAAAATTCTTAATTCCAGCACTATTCCTAATCGCGCTTGGCGTCGGGAATATGTTAGTAGGTCATTTTAAGCTTCAACAGTATCACGAACTCTTAACAGAACTAGACCAACAGGATATCGAAGAAGAGCCGAAAGATCTCTCGCCATTACAAAGACTAAAATACGCCTCAGACTCTTCTCCAAAATTATTAGCACTGCGACAAAAAGCTGAAGCGCGTCGAGATCTGTACCAACTAGTGAGCTATAGTGGCAAAATATTTTTGGCTTTAAGTCTCCTTTTTCTTGTGGCTCTCTTAATCAACAGAAATCCCGCCGAAAAATCTTAAAGGCGAACAGCACGTAAAAATAGAATCTATTAATACTTTTAGAATTTTATGCGTGTGGAGCTAGTGCCTTAAAACCAAAATCTCTTTTCAATTGTTTCTTTTCTGAATACCTAGCTAACGAACCGCTAATTATCCGATCTAAAACATCTGAAAGTAAAAGAGCTGGGTTTGATCTATCCCACAAATAAAAAGATAGAGAACCTGGGATTGGATTTAATTCGTTGAAATATAATTCACCTGAATCAAGATCAACCATAAAATCAAATCTAACTACCCCACTACACTGCAGGATTTCGTAAGATTCTCCAGCATACTTTTGAACACCATCACGAAAACGACTTTCAAGATTATTTGGGTCAATAACTCTCGTCAACCCTGCCATCCCCAAAGAATTAGAGCTAGGTCCCTTCTTGCCCTTCCCTTCCCGCATATATTTATCTTCATACGAAAGGAATTCTCCACTTGCGACTGGAATTTCAACAACCGATACATCATTCTGACTAACATTTCCTGAAGCATCCCGTTCAAGCACGCTGACGTTAATTTCCATCAAATTTGTTATGCAAGGTTCAATAATGGCTTCCAAATCAAACTGAAACACTTTTGCCAAGCCCGCTGCGAGCTCCGCTTCTGAGTTAGCTTTACTCACACCAACACTTGAGCCCAAATTTACGGGCTTAATAAACAAAGGAAATTTTTGAAATCCTTCGGTTTGCATTACTATTTTACATGCTCCGGTAATATCAACTAAGGCTTCCTGCTTTTTAATTGTGATTCCTGGAAGCACCGGTATTCC
>CAYYIQ010000283.1:0-3657 GCA_964472005.1 uncultured Bdellovibrionales bacterium
GAACAGCGATCGAACGTAGGGATAATGACCGAAAACATTTTTGAATCTATTCAGGTAGGAAAAACGAACAGATCAGATCTCTAAGTGACTCCATTCCTGCTTTATAGGTTGCACTTTCTGACGAAGTAACAAAAATCGCCTCATCTGGTAAACCAGTTTCTTTCTGGAAATACTGCTTACGTTTAGTCAATTCATTTTTTGTGACTTTATCGGCCTTCGTGATTGCAATCGCTAACCCACCCTCTTTGCCGACTTCAATAATTTCCTTTTCTTCCTTTCCGAGATCTCTCCTTACATCAACCAGCAAAATAACAAGTTTAAGAGATTCTCTTTCCTGAAGATATGAAGTCAATAACTTTGACCAACTTATTCGATTTACGTTAGAAGTTTTAGCATATCCAAATCCTGGCAAGTCGGAGAGGACTCCCCTTTTCATTTTTTTAGCGTTTGAACGGTTTTCTGAAAAAAGTACTTCATACATACATATTAGTTTGGTTGAGCCTGGTGTCTTTCCTACTCGCGCAAGATCTCTTCTTGAAAGAAGTTTATTAATCAGCGATGATTTGCCAACATTAGAGCGACCTAAAACGCAAACTTCTGGACCATTGGCTGAGGGTAGTTTTTCGAATGTATCTGAAGCGGCAATAAAGCTAGATGAAGAAATTTTATATTTCATCGATTTTTTCCAAGATGTCTTATTTTAAAAGTAATAGTCGACAAAATACTATAGAAAGATCGATATTACCAACCCACCGGAAATGACTCGTTTAAATTAAGACTTAAGATAGACCCTAAAAAAGGTACGCAATAAACGTACATGCTCACAGGTCCCTGAATCAGACAAAAAAGTTAGAGCAAAAAAAGCAACAGCTCTTATTAATTCGATATTTACAAATAGTTATTAAACAATAGTTTGGGTCGCAACTTTTGGGACAAACTACCTAGTTAGGATTTATCTTTCTGTAAACTCATATCAACGAGTTTCCGAACTCTTTCGCTCACGCCGCTATACATAGTCGATATATTAACTTTTAGTCTATCTTCTAATGAAAGCGATGAAAGGTCTTTCGCAACACTGTGTACTGTTTGACCTGGGTTCTCGGTCTCAAAAATCTTACATGCCTCCATGACAGATTGAAGTAACCCACCACCTTCTTTCATTTTCTTATCTTTGATTAAATGAGCTTTAAATTGCAAACCAGCGGCGACCGTCAAACGTGCGATTGAACCACCTAACATTAACCTTTGGGATAAATTTAAAACTTCATCAATACTCTCGATAGAAATAGGCTCTACCAAAACACCAGAGAAACCAAGTGAAAGATATTGCGAAAGCAGATCTTCGCTGGCGATATCTTCGGGAACCAATAGAATTTTTTTCGAAGGAGAAAGCGCTTCATACTTTTTAACAGTATGAATAAATCTCAAAATCTCCGGATGGGGAGCAAGAAGCTGCAGAAAAATATATTTAAATGTCTGCTCTTTCTCAATGTTAAATACAGCTGATTCGATATCCTTGACCCACAGAAATTCATGTCCGCTAAGTCGGTCCCTTAAGACCGCTTGCAATGACTGTCGCACAGCCTCGTCTTTAACAACAACTAAAACTCTTTCATTCTGCATATCGCACGCGTTTGATGAACCCAACTATTTAAACAACATAATTGGATAAGATATCTATATTGATTCACCTACTAACATCGGAAGAATCCAATTCGAACTAAAGACACGTAATTACTCCGCAATTATAGCTACTTAGCCAGCTATAATCGTTTAACAACTCAGTTTTCAGGTTAAATCGGAACGCGGAAAAACTTATAGAAAGTATCAATTCTTCCTATTAAACTGCTTTTCGAAGAATAGTACGTTGATTAAGTTTCTTCACTAAAATGTTTCAACTGCTCTTCGGAAAAATCGTATTTGTAGATTGGGTTTATTACTGAATCAGATGTTGAAGTGACAAGTTCCTTGATTAGTCCATTTCGAATATTGTATACCCAACCATGAATTGATGGGATTTTAGATTTTGCCCAACTTTTTTGAACGATAGCTGTAGCCTCAAGATTACGCACTTGCTGGATTACATTCAATTCAACCATTCGATCTAAACGCGCCTGCTTATCTTCGATTTTACTCAATTCATCTGCATTTAAATTGTGTACATCTTTTATATAATGAAGCCACTTGTTGATTAAACCAAGGTGATCATGTGTCATCGCATGCTTAACACCACCACAATTATAATGGCCGCATACGATGATATGTCCAACGCCAAGAACTTCTACTGCATATTGCAAAACACTTAGGAGATTAAAATCTGTGTGCACTACCAGATTCGCGATATTCCGATGTACGAAAATTTCTCCAGGTTCTGTCCCCGTTATATCTTCAGCAGGCACTCGACTATCACTGCATCCGATCCACAAGAATTCTGGCTTTTGTTCGTCAACCATCCTTTCGAAAAAATCCTTTCGTAAACCGATTTTTTCTTGAACCCAAGCTCTATTAGATAAAAGTAATTTTTTGTGTGCTTCCATATTAATCGATATTTCTTATGTTTTTAAAATCAATAGTAATATTTTTAAATTTTGCCGATTCTTTGAAATCTCTCAATGTATCGTGAATATCATGATCAATCAGGTTTGCTTTTGTACCATCTATGACAAGAAATGAACCATTGGGCACTCGTCTCAATTTGAGTTTTAATTCTGCCTTATGGAGGAATGAAATATCTTTGTTGAATCTTATCAAATAATGTTTATCTTGGTTAACCTCAGTGACAGCCGAATGATAGGTAGACTTCAACACAAAGAATAGACCAAATAAACTACCCACCAAAACGCCTGTTAGTAAATCAGTAAAAACAACTGCTAGAACCGTAATTAAAAAAGGAAAAAACTGTACAAACCCTGCTTTCCATTGATCCTTAAAAGTCTTTGGTGAACTTAACTTATAACCAAGAACTAACAACACCGCTGCTAGACTAGAAAGAGGAATTAAATTAATGTAACTGGAAAGCCATAAGACAGAAATTAACAATAGTAGTCCGTGGTAGAAGCTAGACATTCTTGATTCTGCGCCTGAGGTAATATTAGCCGTGGTTCTTAAAACCACCGAGGTGATTGGAATGCCACCGAGGCAACCGGACATCGCATTACCAACCCCTTGTGCAAATAGTTCCCTATTCGTACTCGAAATTCTGCGTTTGCGATCTAATTTATCTGAAGCCTCAAGAGAAAGTAGAGTTTCTAGGCTTCCGATAGTAGCAATAACGGCTCCACATATAATAACCTCTAGTTCAAAAAATGCTCCAATATCTGGTCTTGGTAGCATGGCCAAAATTCCAGAAATGGATGTTATATCCTCTGGAAGCGTAACACGATGACCGTTTTCAGCACTTAGATAAATCGAAGGATAAAAATGATAAAAAAGATAATTGATTCCGACTCCGGCAATGACAGCGAGTAATGGGCCAGGAAGAACTTTTAACTTTTGACTAATGAACTTGGAATTCCAAAGGATCAAAAGTGCTAAACTTACCAAAGTCACGGAAGCTGCACCCACGTTAATTGAGGTAATTGCTTGAATTAACTCATCGAAAGAATTTCCATGATCAGCGCCGCTGAAAAAGAAAAAATCTCCTTCATAATCTTTATG
>CAYYIQ010000284.1:0-3637 GCA_964472005.1 uncultured Bdellovibrionales bacterium
AGTTTAGGATGGATCATGGAATCGTACATGGTGAAGCTCTTGGTGGATTGTCCACAGCGGACGTCGTCTTGGATTTTCCAAGCGTTGGCGCAACGCATAATTTGATGATGGCAATGGCATTAACTCCCGGCACATCAACAATAAAAGGTGCTGCAAAAGAACCTGAAGTTATTGATCTTGCCAATTTTTTAATTGCGATGGGAGCTACTATTGAAGGGGCAGGGACCGACTTCATTACGGTTAAGGGAGTGATCAAATTACAAGGAGCTACTCATGATGTAATTGGTGATCGGATTGAAGCCGCGACCTACATGCTCGCTGCGGCTATTACTGGCGGAGATATCAAAGTGCGGGGAATCAATCCAAGTTATATGGATGCAACTTTAAAGCTCCTGACAGATATGGGTTGTAAAATTGTCACCTCTGCTGACTCTGTAAGAATTGTTGGGCCAAAAGAGTGCCTTCCTATTTCTTTTGAAACAGAACCTTATCCAGGTGTTGCAACTGACGTGCAACCTGTTTTCCTTGCTGCTTTGAGTAATGTTATTGGGGAAAGTCGGATTAAAGAGACAGTGTTTGAAAGTAGATTCGGTCATGTCGCAGAGTACCGAAGATTCGGAGCTGACATTGCAATTAGTGGACGAACTGCTGTCATTAATGGCAAGAAGGAATTAAGTGCTGCACCAGTTGAGGCTTTGGATATACGTGCTGCTGCTGGACTGGTTTTAATGGGGCTAGTTTCGGAAGGAACGACTCAAATCAGAGAACTTCACCATTTAGATCGGGGATATGAATCAATTGTCGAAAAATTTCGCTCGTTAGGGGTTTCTCTCTCACGAATCCCAGCTGTCGACGCAAGAGAAGTAGTCGTAGGTTGCTAGTATGAGTCAAACCTATTTCAATTTTCATCCAATCGATCAAGAGCTTCAGGATTATTTCATATTGCACTCTGGGGTTTCTAATCCGTACAAACAAGCGCTTTCTTTCATAGATGGATTAGATGATATAGGTGGGAGCGTGTTTTTTATCTACGGACCTAAGGGGTGCGGGAAAACATTTTTTATCGAAATTTTGACCAAGATTTGTGCAGATAAGCAAATTCAAACGGAAGTTTTCAAGGTCGATCTCGATGGGAAAGTTTTTTCTACCGATAACGAGCTAAAAGAAACGACCGAGGTGGTTGATTGTTATCAAGATATCAAAACCAATGGTGGATTGATCTTTTTTGAATCTCAAAAACTGCCTGCAGAAAATATGATGGACGTCCATTTAAAAAGTCGAATGTTGTCCGGGGAAGTGTACGCATTAGACTATCCAAGTGAAGAAGAATTGAAGCCAGTATTAAAATCTTTACTTGAAAGACATCATTTGAGATTGAAGGACAGTCATTTAGATCAAATTTTAAATAATATTCCTGCGATCCCAGAATATTTTGAAGCCGTTTCCAAATCTTTGATTGAACTAATCCCTTCGACAGGAAGATTGAAAAAATCCTCCCTACGTGAGGTTTTGGAATTTCGGCAGTAGTTTTCTAGTAATGAAATATGGAGTTGAATAGTAATATGGGCGATAGACGTGTAGTTGTAACAGGCATTGGAATGATTTCTCCCCTTGGACTTACCGTAGATGAAAGTTGGGGAAATATGCTAGCTGGGAAATCCGGTGCTGGGAGAGTTACTCAATTTGATCCAACAGGATACCCAAGTACAATCGCAGCGGAAGTAAAAGGATTTAATCCCGAAGATTACGTTCAACCAAAAGCTGTAAAACGGTATGATCGCTTCTCGCTTTTTGCGATAGCAGCAGCTCGTGAAGCATGGAAGGATTCAGGTCTTTCGATTGATGAGATAAATCCAACGAAAGCTGGAACTATTCTCGGTGTTGGAATAGGTGGTCTCAGGTATTTGGAAGATAATCACACAGAACTCCTTAACGCGGGACCAAGACGTCTTTCACCATTTCTAATTCCAGCAATGATTTCAAATCTAGCTCCAGGAAACGTTGCAATTGATCTTGGATTAAAAGGTATCAATTATACTATAACCAGTGCGTGTACCTCTGGTACGCATGCTGTGGGCGAAGCATATCGAATGATTAAAGACGGGCTTCAAGATGTTATCATGACTGGTGGCTCAGAAGCTGCGATCACGCCTTTAGGATTGGGAGGTTTTGGTCGGATGAAGGCGTTGACCACGAGAAATGATGATCCTGAAAAGGCAAGTAGGCCGTTTGATAAAGATAGAGATGGTTTCTTGATTGGGGAAGGTGCCGGTACTTTGGTTTTGGAAGAGTATGAAAGTGCAAAAAAACGTGGAGCGAAAATTTATGCCGAGGTGATCGGTTATGGATTTTCTTGTGACGCGTATCACATCACAGGTCAGCTAGAAGGTGGTGAAGGTGCAGTTCAATGTATGGAAATGGCACTTGCAAGTGCAAAGATTCGTCCAGAGCAAATGGATTATATCAATGCACATGGAACTTCGACACCATTAAACGATCCAAACGAGACCCTCGCTATTAAAAAGACCTTTGGCGATCATGCGCACAATGGATTGTTGGTTAGTTCTACTAAGTCAATGGTCGGTCATCTATTGGGTGCTGCTGGTGGGTTAGAAGCTGTGGTCTTAGCGAAGACGATTCAAACATCTTCGGTGCCACCGACGATAAATCTTGATAATCCAGATGAAGGTTGCGATCTTGATTACGTTGCGCACACGGCTCGGGAGAAAAATGTCGATTATGCGATGTCAAATTCCTTTGGTTTTGGTGGAACTAATTCTTCAGTCATCCTTTCTAAAGTCTAATTTCAACTTAGAAAAAAATATAAGGATCCATCGTGGAAATAAATAGTATAATTGCGGGTACCGGTTTCAATGTGCCTGAACGCGTTGTTGAGAATACAGAGTTCGAGAAATATCTCGAAACTAGTGATCAATGGATTAGGGATAGAACTGGAATAGTTGAGAGGCGTTGGGCAGCTGAAGATGTCTCTGCTAGCCAGTTGGCGGAACCAGCGTGTTTAAATGCCATAAAAAACTCTGGTTTAGAAATTAGTGATATCGACGCAATCGTATGTGCGACAGTAACTCCTGATAATATATTCCCGAGTACCGCTTGTATGATTCAAAAGCGACTTGGTTGTTCGAATGCATTGGCTTTTGATGTAAATGCTGTGTGTTCGGGATTCGTTTATGCTTTGGGTGTTGCGCATGGATTGATTCAAAGTGGCCAATGTAAAAATGCTTTGGTTGTCGGTACTGAGGTCTATAGTCGTATTCTTAATATGAAGGATCGCGGAACATGTATACTTTTTGGTGATGGTTCAGGTGCGGTAGTTTTGCGAAAGGAAACGTCTAAGGATGGGGAACCGAAGAGAGGGATTATTAGTTCAAAATTAGGGGCTGATGGAAAGTATTCAGATATTCTTTGTGTACCACAAGGAACAGCACATAAAATGACAGCCGAAACCCTAGAAAATGGCGATCATTTTTTAACAATGCAGGGGAGAGAGGTTTTTAAATTAGCTGTAAGAAAACTAGCAGAAATAAATAAGGATATCGTAGAATCCTCTGGGTATAAGAATGAAGATGTCGAACTGTTTGTGTCGCACCAAGCTCAAGAAAGAATTCTTCAAACA
>CAYYIQ010000285.1:0-3627 GCA_964472005.1 uncultured Bdellovibrionales bacterium
TATATCAGTCACTTCTGGCTGACCTTTAGTTAAAGTCCCAGTTTTATCTAAAATTATATTCGTACATTCTGTAATCTTCTCGATCACGCCTCCAGCTGCAAAAAAGATCCCTTCCTTTGACGCCTTTAAACATGCACTTGTAAAAGCAAACGGTATTGAAATTCCCAAAGCACATGGGCAACTGATAACGACAACAGCTAATGCAGCCTCATACGCCTCAACAAAGCCTGAAAAACACCAATGGTAGGCAAAACTAATGCTAGTGACCCCCAATACCCATGCGACGAAAAGAGAAGCTCTACGATCAATTTTCTTCGATAGTTCAACACCTAATTCAACATGCTCATTTAGACTTGTTAAGCTGGAATAAAATCGCGATTCTTTTTGAAGTTTTTCTACTTTAACTAAGCCCTCCCCCTCGAGGACCTCAGTTCCACCCCAAACCTCTGCACCACTCGATAGACTCGCTGGCTTTGATTCTCCATTTAGAAGAGAACTATCAACCAATATAGAACCATCAATTAATTTTCCATCTGCTGGAATTCTACTACCTGAGCGAAGTAAGCAAATGTTACCAACTTCAAGATTTTTTATATAGGTTTCAGTCGCAGATAAGCCATCCTTTTGAACAAAAGCATAATCAGGGAAAATACTTTTCATAAAGTTCCCACGTTTTTTAAACTTAGCTAATGTGTATGAGTTCCCGTATCTTGCAATTAGCAGTAGAGCTATTAGAACCGTAATAGAATCAAAATAGACTTCTCCGAGATTAAAAATAATTGAGAAAACGCTAAATAAATATCCTGCCACTATCCCAAAAGCTAAGGGCACATCTAAACTTACCTGCCGAACTCGAATTGCGCTAAGTGCTCGAAGTATAAAAGGTTTTGCTGAATACGTGATTGCGGGAAACGCGATTACCATGCTCACGATTTCAAGGAAGAACTTCATCTGTCGATCTATCCCAGTCCACCACCCTTGATACAGAGAGACCCCTATCATCATGCAGTTCATGGCTGAAAATATTGCAACAGCTAATCGAGAAAGCTCATCATTCGGTACTGCACCGTTATTGCCTTCGTCCTCAAAAATATGAACCGAATACCCAAAAGATTTTACAATACGTACGATTTCCGAGAGTTTTACTTCAGTCGGATCATAATCAACTCGAAGAGTTTTTGCGCCAAGATTAACCTCAGCCTTTAAAATACCCTTCTTGCAATTAGGTAGTTTTTCCAGGAGCCAAACGCAGGCAGCGCAATAGATCTCTGGAACTTTCAATAAGACGAAAGAATGGTTTTCATTCGTCTTGTTTACTATTAACTTCTGTATTTCAGGATCATCAAAATAGAGAAATCCTTCAGTAAACTTTACTTGAGGAATGAAACCACTTTGAGACTGTCTTTCTCTGACATCATAATACTCGTCTAATCCACTCGACTTAAGAGCTAACCAAACAAACTTACAGCCATTGCAACAAAAATACGCCCCTTCTTCAACGATCTGACCATGCGACAAATTACCACAGTGTGCACAGAAATGTTTTGATTGTATACTAGGCTTCATTTTGGAAATTAAATTCAATTTTTAAACTTATTATAAAGGTTCCTCAACAAGCTTATTAGTACGAATTTCCGTTTTGACAAATTTATTGTAGAATAGTTCACAATTGCCATTGAGCTTTGCGAAGAAGAACTTTCCCAACCTTTAATTAAACTAAACTTTTCGTTTAAGCTTAAAGATCATTAATATGGATTCAAACTTCTTAATGTCACTCGCCCTTATTTTCTCTAGCAGCATTGCTGGAAGTTTTCACTGTGGCTCAATGTGCGGGAGTTTTGCTTGCATCGTATCAAATAAAGATCGCTGCAAAACTAAACTACTTAAAAATTCATTTTTCTATCATTTCGGACGGCTCATAACTTATTCCTCCCTAACCTTGGTTTTCTTCTATGGAGCCAATTCGATAGAGAAATTTTCTGGCGCTGATTTCATAAAAAACTTTGCGTTATATATTTGCATCGCGATTTTGCTTATAGATTTAATGATAGACCTCCCATTTGTTAAAAAATTTTCAGTCCTAAATAATTTATTAACGAAGAATTCAAACCTCTACCGCAAACTTATATATCGAGGTTCGTCTTACCTTGGCAAAATAAGCAACGCTTACAATTCTCGGAAGAGCAATACCTCAGCGTATCTCATTGGAGCAACGAGTGGCCTAATTCCATGCAGCTGGCTTTATATCTATATTACGATGGCCGGCTCTCAAGAGACTATTGGAAGAGCCCTAATGCTCATAACAACTTTCTGGTTAGGAACAATTCCTATTTTAGTACTTGTTGGTAATTTTGGCTCTTTACTTGCAAAGTCTATTTTCCCGCAGATCAAATATCTTTCTCGTGTAATTTTGATAGTAGCGGCCCTTATCTCGATCAATTACCGCGCTCCAATATTTAGCTCGAATGAAAATGTTAGCTGCCACTCTTCCGGTCACCACTAAAAGTAATCGTGAGACTCTACAAATAAAGGTCTAATAGATGTCCATCGTTAATATTAGCAAGAAAGCTCCTGTAAAAAACACCCCTTTCTTTACTATTGGTTTCCGGCCATTTTTCTTTGGTGGAATTTGTTTTTCTATTCTCTCGATCGCTCTATGGACAGCGATCTATTCCTCACGTGTGATTCTTCCAACCCATAATTTTTCAGTCTCTCAGTGGCATGCTCACGAGATGGTTTACGGGTACTCACTCGCAATAGTTGCAGGGTTTCTCTTAACAGCTGTTGCGAATTGGACAGGAATTCGAACAACGAAAGGCTGGTTATTGGCATTGATGTTCTCATTCTGGTTGATCGCTAGGTGTGCGATGTTTTTCGGCTCAACATTTATAATTGCCGCAATGTGTTTTGATCTCCTATTTGTTTCCTTACTTTTTCTCGAGTTAGCAAGACCGATATTAAAGGCAAAAAGTTACAAACAGATTGGTATTCTTTCAAAAGTCTTCTTACTCGGTTTAGGCAATTTCGGATTCTATGCTTCAAGCTTATCAAGTGGTCTCAATGTGAGACTTTCAGTTTATGGCGGACTATATCTAATTATCGGCCTGATTCTTACTATCGGCAGCCGAGTGTTTCCTGCCTTTGTCGAAGCGGGGCTTGACTCAAAGGTAGAAATTAAAAACCCGAAATGGATTTCAAATCCAAGTCTAGCCTTATTTATCACTTTTTTTATAAATGATCTCGGAACAAATAATGCACAAGTGTTAATGGTTTCAACGTGGTTACTTTTTCTTTTAACATCTTATAGATTACTTCTTTGGCATACGTTTGGAATTTGGAGCAAACCATTATTATGGGGGTTATACTTGTCTTTCATTTCGATTGATCTTGGTTTTCTTTTATTCGCTCTTTCTTCAAGTGGTTTTAACATTTCCCCATTCTTAGCAATCCACGCTTTTTCATTTGGTGGCATCGGTTTAGCAACACTCGCGATGATTCCACGAGTAACTCTTGGACACACCGGTAGAAAGGTAAGGAATCCACCAGCCTCAGTAACAGTCCCATTCTGCTTATTAGCCTTGGGCACAGTTACTAGGATCATCCTACCCTTAATTCTCCCCGGTCAGT
>CAYYIQ010000286.1:0-3595 GCA_964472005.1 uncultured Bdellovibrionales bacterium
CGCCGGTCTATCTGAATCTCTTGTGAAGCTTTATTCTGCTGAAGCGGATAGGATATTATATGTCTTTGCAGAGGACATAAACAATCCTGTGTTTTCTAATTTTTATGAAATTCCATGTCCATTTGGTGTTGCGTTTGTGTTAGAAAAAACTTTAGAAGGTAGCTTCCTACCAGATTTTAATAGGATTTTGGCATCTCGCGGTGAGAAACATGATGTGGAGATTCCAGATAGTCTTCTCTTTCTCCAAAATGTTATAACTTCTGGAAAGAAGGTTGATGCCTAAATGGATCAGGGACTAATAGATTTAATTTCATCTCACCTGCCGAGCAGTGTTGGATTTTCAGCTTCAGGAGACGAATGTATATCGAGTTCGACCGAGGAGTTGCTTTCGAAAATCAGTGAAGGTGAAAAGCAGCTTCTCGGGGAGCGCGCATCTGATAAGAGGATGCGCGAGTTTTGTCTAGGTAGACTGGCTGCAAAGGCTGCCTTGGCACAGCTCTTTGAAAATCGTGAGGCGTCCGAGTTTGAAATTTTACGAAAAAACTTTCGTGCACCGTTATGGCCGACAAACAGTGTCGGTTCGATCTCTCACTGTAGTAATAGCGCCGTCGCCGTTGCTGGACTTTCTCAGCAATATCAAAGTTTAGGTTTAGACTTGATCACTAGATCTAGAATTGTGAATCCAAAGGTACTAAGTGTGCTTTGTTCTCCGAATGAACAAGAGACTTTAATCAAATCTTGGGATGGAGATTTAAATGTTCTGCGCCTAATTGTTTTTTCAGCGAAAGAAAGTCTTTATAAAATATTTTCTAATTTAAATGTTACCCGTATGGAATGGGCCGATTTTGGCTTAGAGCTACCAACCGTTTCCTTCGATCAATCCAATTTTATCTTTCAAGCAAAGTTCTCGATTGGGCTTCGTGCGAAAATGCAAAGTTTAGGTTTGCTTGATACTCATGTTGATAGAATTCCAGTCATGGTTATTACTTCAAATAAATTCATTTTTAGTTTTGGTTGCCTTGCGACTTGTTGATTTTTTTTGGGGGAGGTTTAAACGCAGAGCAAACAGAGCAAACGGAGAGGGTTTGGAGGGGCGTGGGGGCGTTTGAGTTTAGAGTTCTTCGTTCCCCAACTCGTGCTCGTGCGGCAAGCTTGGCTTGCCTAACTGCGCGGTCTCGATAATTTTTTGCTATGAAATTTGAGTTTGGAAAAAATTCTCTCGGAATCCGTTGGGGAACGAAGAACTCTAAACTCAAACTCTCATGCTGGCGAGTTCGCTTGCGTTTAATTAAACTTTTTTATTAGTGATTCAGATCGTCGAGAGGTTCGCTATCACAAATTCCCTCTCCGCTTGCTCTGCGTTAAAATTTCTTAAAAAATCCAAACCATCAAATACGTAAGCCTCTAAAACTCCTAGCTTTGTGCTTCCGATAAATAGGCTATTTAATATTTCTGAAAAACTTTTGTTTATTTGAAACAGTTCATTTGAATTATGACATAACTGGGTGTAGAATGTTCTGGGTGTATTGCTACGTCAAAGCCTTGGGGTTAATGCTTAAGGGAGTTTTCTGGCGCAGTTTCCTAGATAAGTGTTTTAATTTTTTAAGTTTTTTTTGGTTTTTAAACTTTTAGAATTTAAAATATAGCTTACAGACCTAGTTGTTAAGTGGGGTTTGTACAAAGATGTTAAGATTTATATGAAAAGCCAATTATTCAAATGTTCGTTTCTGTTCTTGGTAACAATTATTACCATGCAAATTTCCTTTGTGGATAACGCGGAAGCGGGAGTACTCTTCCGAAATAAATATCAAGTTATACGAACTTATCAGCCAAATTTTAGACGCCAGCAATATAATGTGAGGCTTTCAACTGCTGTTTTAAAAGCTACAAATCCGAGGCTAAATTTTAGTGGTGGTGACTTTGGTGGAGTTAGTAGCCAATTGAAATTGATAAAAGCTAGAAACAAGTATGACGAAAAGTTAACAAAGTGGGAAAATAAGCGCGATCAGTTAAGAGCGAAAAAAGTTGAAAAAGAGCGGCAAATGGCTAAGCGAGACGCTCAAAGAAAAGCTCGGGAAGCTGACAGGTTAAAAAGAAAGAAAGCGCGGGAAGCTAAAAAAATCCAATCCGTTTCTCAAGCAAACAATGCACAAATTGCCTCTAATGCCTCTTCTAATCCATCAAGTCGAGGATCATTAGGAACGCAATCTTCAGGCAATCAATCAACCGCGAAGAAAAAAGGCTTCTGGAGTTCTCTTCTGCAAGCATTCTTCGGAAGATCTAACAATCCGAACCCTTAGAAATTTTAGGCGACCACAGAGACACGGAGTGGGAGGTAATCGGTTCTATAGTAGGTACTTTGAAGTTCCAGAGTATTCACGACAGAAACGAATGCCCTTCTCTGTGTCTCTATGCCTCAGTGGTCGCCTATAATTTCAAGGGTCAACTAGATTTACAGTTCGTTATTTGATATTGGTTACCGAAGCGCACGCTGAAACATAAAAGAAAGCTTGATTAAGAACTTGATTTTAATAATGTTTTTCAGTTGTCGTATAGTCAATTACAAAAAATTCAAAAGTGCTGCTGGAATTTTTTGCTCCTTAATTTAGTGTAATCGTAATGAAATCATTTCCAGAAATATTTTCTAAAGAGAAAAAAGTACTTTCATTTGAATTCTTTCCTCCAAAAAAAGCGGAAAAACTTGATTCAACAAAGAGTCTTATTCGCTTATTAAGTGAGTATAATCCAGACTTTATGACTGTTACGTACGGCGCGGGTGGCGGAACTAGAGATTTTACCAAAGATTTGGTCACCTACATCGCTCAGGAATTAAACAAGACTGCGGTCTCTCATTTAACCTGCGTCGGTCATCAGCTCGAAGAAATTCGTGAGATAGTTGGTAGGCTTAAGGCAGATGGAATTAGAAATATTCTAGCGCTTCGAGGTGATGCTCCTGTTGGTCAGGCCGAAAGCGATAAAGTTGATTCGTTAGATTGCGCACGAGATCTTGTGACTTTTTTACAAGAGGAAGGTGGCTTAAGTTTAGCAGTCGCAGGTTATCCAGAAGTTCACTCCGACGCTGTTAGCCAAGAAGAAGATTTAAAATATCTTTTTTCCAAGCAAGAAGCTGGGGCGACATTAATTATTACTCAATTATTTTTTGATTCAAGCCATTATTTTGATTTCGTTGAGAAGGCTAAAAATTTCGGAATTACCATTCCTATCATGCCAGGGCTAATGCCGATAAGTAATGTTCAGCAAGTTCAAAAATTTACAAACATGTGTGGGGCGACAATTCCAGCGGATCTTTTAAGTAGTCTTAAGCAGGTCGAAACAGATTCTGTTGCAGTCGGTGAAATCGGAATCAATCATACAATTAAACAAGTCGACGAGCTCTTAAATGGCGGCGCACCCGGCATCCACTTTTATACGTTAAATAAATCTCCGCAGATTCAAGATATTTTAGCCAAGACAAGTAGACATTTCAATTAATCAATTGTGTCTTTAGGTTAAACGAAAATAGAATTGTCTCAGTTAGTCATCCTCGTTAAAGAGGCTGGCAGTGTCGTACGGACTGCACCTTGCCCCCTATCCG
>CAYYIQ010000287.1:0-3540 GCA_964472005.1 uncultured Bdellovibrionales bacterium
AGTAACACTCTTCGCCAAATTTCTTGGTTGATCTACATCAGTACCACGATAAACCGCAACATGATAAGACAGAAGTTGTAACGGAACAGTGAAAACCATTGGTAACAACAAAGGAGCAACTGGGCCAACTTCGATTGTTTCCCATGCAAGGTCTTTTAGTTCTGCACTTGCTTCGTCTGTAACCGCGATGATTCGACCACCCCTCGCAGAAACTTCCATAAGGTTACTCATAACCTTTTCTTGGTTTACGCCATCTTTACCAACTAGAACTACAACCGGTAACTCTTCGTTGATTAAAGCGATAGGACCGTGTTTCATTTCACCGGCAGGGTAACCTTCCGCGTGGATGTAGGAGATTTCTTTAAGTTTTAAAGCACCCTCTAAAGCGATTGGATAAAGAATACCGCGACCAATGAATAAAAATCCATCGCTTCTGCCGTATTTTTTAGCAATTCTTTCAACTTGCTTTTCAACCGTTAAAGCTTTTGAAATCATTGTCGGCAAATGCATTAAGTCTTGAGAGTATTTTCTCATTTCTTCTGGTGCGATCTTTCCACGGACTTCACCGAAATGAAGAGCTAAAAGGTATGCAGCAGTAAGCTGAGTAACAAATGCTTTTGTTGAAGCAACGCTTATTTCTGGTCCTGCGTGAGTGTAAAAAACGGAACCAGCCTTTCTCGCGATACTTGAACCAAGAACGTTACAAATTGCCATTGTGTGACTTGTATACTTGGTTGCGAGAGTTAGACCACCGAGTGTATCAGCAGTTTCCCCTGACTGACTTATCACCATGAACAATGTGTCATCATCGAGTAAAGGAGTTCGGTAACGGAACTCTGATGCGTAATCGATTTCTGTTGGAATGCCGGCTAAAGTTTCAAAGTAAAACTTAGCAATCAATCCAGAATGCCACGCTGTTCCACAAGCAACGATTGAGATTTTTTTAATATTCTTGATAACTTCATCAGAAATTCCCAAATCATCCATGATGATTCCACCGTTCTTTTGATCGATTCTTCCTCTGAAAGTATCGGTCACAACTTGTGGTTGCTCGTTCATTTCTTTAAGCATGAAGTGGCGGTATCCACCTTTTTCAGCAGTTATTGGATCCCAGCTGATCTGTGTAACTTCACGTTCAACTTTTTTGCCTTCGGCTTCGATATGAATAGCGCCAACTTTAAGCTCCGCCATATCACCGTCTTCAAGAATGATAACCTTGCGAGTATGTTCTAAAATTGCAGGGATATCAGAAGCTACAAATACTTCGTTATCAGATAAGCCTAAAACAACCGGTGTTGCATTTTTAGCAATCACGAGTGTATCAGGGAACTTTGTGGACATAACCACTAACGCATAACTTCCTCTGATTTCCTTAGTAGCTTTCTTTAATGCTTCAAATAACGAAGAGCTGCTTTTAAGGTGTTGATTGATTAAGTGTGCCGCTATTTCGGAATCTGTTTCAGAACTGAATTTACAACCTTGTTCGGCTAAAGTGTTTCTTAGCTCTACGTAGTTTTCAATAATTCCGTTGTGAACAACACAAATTTCGCCGGCAACGTGTGGGTGAGCGTTTGTTTCGGATGGTCGTCCGTGGGTTGCCCAACGGGTGTGGCCAATTCCAATAGAGCGCTTGTCGCTTGGAGCTTCTTCTTGATTGTAACGTCCTTTTTCAATTAGGACATTTCTTAGGTTTGCTAATTTACCTTCGCATCTAAATAGTTCAAAACTATTGTCTGTTACAGTTGCAACCCCAGCAGAATCATAACCTCGATACTCAAGTTTTTCTAAGCCGCCAACGAGGACAGGCATAACACTCTTATTTCCGATATATCCAACAATTCCGCACACAATTACACTCCTTTTATTAAAATCTTTCTTTTACAACTCATATCATTTTCTCAGATCTAGAAAAAACCACCTATTTAGTAGTGAACTAAATAGTAAGAAAGCAAGGCTTTGGCAAACATTGCGTTCTAGGTCTTCATTTACATATCTGTAAATAGTTAATTTTCTTACTTTTTTGACTTGGACCAGCCTGTTTTATTCACTTGGCGGCTACGTCCGATTGCTAGTGAGCCTGCGGGGACATCTTGGTTAATGACGGAACCAGCCCCGACGTACGCTTCATCACCAACATTAACTGGTGAAATCAACGTGCTATTACTTCCAACAAAACTTTTCTCTCCTATCTTAGAACGGAACTTGTTTTTACCATCGTAATTACAAATTATTGTTCCAGCACCAATGTTCGATCCTTCTCCAACATCGATATCACCAAGATATGTAAGATGATTGGCCTTAACTCCTTCTTCAAGAGTTGCAGCTTTTACTTCGACGAAGTTTCCAATTTTAACGTTATTTTTTAGTACGCTTTTTGGTCGGATGTGAACGAATGGCCCGAGGTTACAATTTTTTTCAATTCGACATTCGTCGATATAGGCACCCAACTTGAGATGTGTGTTTTCTCCAATTTCACTATTTCGAATTAGAGAGTCACCTTCGATCGTCACGCCGTCTGCAATTTTGCTGTTTCCAACGATCCTTGTATTTGCGCCGATATATACGTCTTGACCAATTTCAACACCGTCATCAATGAAACACGAGTTGATTGATTCTAAGGTTACCCCACGATCCATTAACGCATTTAAGTTTTTTAATCTTTTAGCTTCTTGTAATGCGTATAATTCGCGACGAGAATTTGCTCCGAGGAAGCTTTCAACCTCGTTTGATGCAAAAGCGCGTACTTCTTGATCGTCTTTTACTACTGCTGAGACCACGTCTGTTAGGTAGTATTCATTCTGCTTATTTGAATTTGAAATAAGTGGAATATACTTCTTAAAGAGTTCGATCTGGCCGAGAAAAATAGAGCTGTTTATTTCTGTGATTTTTCTTTGTTCATCGGTTGCGTCTTTTTCTTCGACTATGCCAATGAATTTATTTTGTTGGTTTCTTAAAATTCTGCCGAAACCTTTTGGCGTGTCTACTTCCAGACTTAAAACGCTTACTGGGCTTTTGTTTTCTTGTTCGATAAATTTTTCAAGAGACTTGGCTTCTATTAATGGACAGTCACCGGGAATGATTATGACAGAGCCCTTGTCTTCTATTTCATCGAATGCTGTTTTCGCTGCGTGCCCTGTACCGAGCTGTTCTTTTTGCAGAACGACTCTAATTTTATATGAAGGGTTTGCTGCTGTGATTTTGGAAATTTCTTCGGTTACTAAATCAAAACCGTGGCCGGCTACTATTATAATTTCTTTTGCTGTGAACGGTGCGACGGCGTTTATGCTGCGCTCAAGAAGTGTTTTGCCACTTAATTTATGTAAGACTTTTGGTAATTTCGAGTGGAATCTTGTGCCTTTACCGGCTGCGAGGACAATACTGTAATCAATTTTACAATTAGACATAAAAAAATATACGTTTAACTCTTGTAATTATTATAGTTTTAAAAAGAGTAGATCATTGTTAGGGTTGTAAAATCACTACTACTCCGATGTTTGAATGCACAAAGTATAACATACTTTGGATAATTACCAATTTGGG
>CAYYIQ010000288.1:0-3537 GCA_964472005.1 uncultured Bdellovibrionales bacterium
GGCCAAATTAATTGCCATCTTCGAACTCCAAAAAGGATGTGTCATTGTTAACGAAGTGTTAACAACATAGAACTGTCATTTGAAAAAACAATAACACCACTGTTTCTTCGATATAAAAACGGATTCAAAAATGTTTGAATCCGTTACCATAGTAAGAAACAGTTTATTTACTTCTACAATTTTGATTGGATTATGAGATAGAACGAGGTGAACAAGAAACTTCATGCCCACTTCAATAGATAGTGAATTTAAAAGGGAAAAGCAACTACCGATTAAACCAAAAAGCTTAGAACACTAAAATCAATTTTTTCAATGTATTACCAAGCCCTTAAGAGCCCGAAAATAGCGTCAAATGGGTACTTATTTTGGAGCAACAAACTTTAAACCCATTACCCCAAGGACTATGAAAGAAAGGCAAATAATTCTTGCAAAATCTCGAGATTCATTAAGAAAGAACATTCCAACGAACGCTGTTCCCACTACGCCAATCCCAGTCCAGACCGCATAACCTGTTCCAAGCGGAATTGTTTTCAGTGCCAATGAAAGCATTACAAAACTTAAGATCATCGCGATTACGGTATAGACACTTGGCCAAAACTTGCTAAAGCCTTCGGAGTACTTTAAACCAAATGCCCAAACCACTTCGAACAAGCCAGCAACCAATAGAATCAACCAATCCATTCCAACTCCTACGCCTTTAGTGAGTCCTTGAGGCGATCTTACTATTCGGCTTTCAAAAATTATTTTTCAGTCTTCCATTTAATTTGGAATTCTATTTCCTCTTCATCACCATCCCTCTCATGCTCGATATTGAAAACAGCACGAACTGGGACATAGATTCGCTCACCCGCAATTTGGATCTCAAACTTCGAACCGGATTCCAAACTGTCTGCGAATCTCCGTAACTTATCTACAAACTCTTTAGTTGAATATGTTTTTTCGACATCTCGATCTGCCATCATAATTCACTCCCTATCGATGTTCACAACAATATTTGCAACTAACAACAATCAGATCCCGAACAGCATTGACTTTCAGTTGATCCGGTAGAGTTTTCAATCATGCATTTATCTTTGGCCAAACAGTCTGTATGCTTTGTCGCAAGTTGGAATTCAAGAAAACCGTCCTTTACCACAAATTGAGATACTTGAAACTGTGATATTAAACTATCTTCGTACTCTACCTCTACTTCCAATTCATCCGTAAGCAAAATGGACTCTGCCATTTTAAGAATACCTATCAACTTAGACGATATTAATTGATGATCTGTATCATTTGCAACCCATGTTTGTAATAGACATGTTGTTAATGAACGTTTAGTTCCGCCGCAGTCAATAAAATCTTTTTGAATTCGACCAACCTCCGTCACATGAAAATGCTTTGGTACGAGAGCGCCGTCTGGAAGTCTGAACCTGATTGGCAACGTAGAATTCGAATTCAACGCATTTTTAAAATCAACTAAATTCATGGTCATCCTTTAAATATATTTACACATGCTCAACATAATAAAAATCCTGACGGAAAATCTAATGTTAGGAACGGACAATTTTCTAATAGCAAATTATCATAGAACAAGAACGATAGAAAACTTCTAGGGGTGTCATCTTGCACAGACCGATAAAGCGAAAGCACTCTTTAAGGTATCTTAATACATATACCGTAACGCATTAATTACAAAACCCTATTTGGCTCTTTACTAACCACTACAGATAGGATCTTCTTCGATAGTTACGATATTTAGGTTCCCAAAAGTTCTTTGCGATGCTCTTTTCAAGATCAACTTCCGTCACTTTAGGAGCCACGCCGTCTTCCATTGCTTGAAGACCGACTACTTTTGCAATTGACTTACTAACGTCTCGAATGTTTGAAAGCGGCGGTAACAGTGAACCATCAAGTGGTTTGACATACGCACATTTGGCGAGCGCCTCACTGGACGCCATTAACATATTATTAGTTACGCGATTTGCCTTACTTGCAAGAATCCCCAAACCAACGCCCGGAAAAATATAGCTATTGTTACATTGAGAGATTTTATATGTCTTCCCATCTAAAACAACTGGTTCGAACGGACTACCTGTTGCAACAATTGCTTTACCATTCGTCCATTTAAGAATATCTGCTGGAGTTGCTTCGGATTTTGAAGTTGGGTTTGACAGAGGCAATACTATTGGGTGTTCCGTATATTCTTGCATTGCTTTAATAGCATCTTCCGTGAATGCGCCAGCTTGCCCCGAGACACCAATTAGAACTGTAGGCTTAGCTGCATGAACTGCATCTAAAAATTCAACGCGGCCATTCTTATTCTTCGGCCAAGCTGAAACCGCTTCATCATCGCATGCAACACTTTTCTGAAATGGCATTAAATAATCAACGGACGCCACTACTAAACCTTCTTTATCAACCAACAATACTCGATCGCGTGCTTCCTTGTCACTAAGCCCTTCTCGTTTCATTTGGGCGATAACTTGTTGAGCTATTCCGCAACCTGCTGATCCTGCGCCTAAAAACATCACTCGTTGATCTTTAAGTGACTCTCCTCTGTTTTTAGAAGCTGCAAGTAAGGTACCCACAGTAACTGCCGCGGTACCCTGAATATCATCATTGAACGAACAAAGGCGGTCTCGATATTTTTCAAGTAGTGGACTCGCGTTTGTCGCGGCAAAATCTTCAAATTGCAAGAGTGCTTCTGGCCAACGCTTAAGTAGTGCCTGAACAAATGTTTCTACAAATTCATAATATTCATCGCCACTAATTCTTTCGTGCCGCCACCCCATATATAAAGGATCTTCAAGTAGTTTAGAATTATTGCAACCTACATCTAAAACAACAGGAAGTGTATAAGCAGGACTGATCCCACCACAAGCAGTGTACAACGAAAGCTTTCCAATCGGTATCCCCATTCCACCAATACCTTGATCACCTAGACCAAGGATACGCTCTCCATCTGTTACAACAATTATTTTCACATTTTGCTTTGTCGCATTTTGTAAAATATCGTCGATGTTGTGTCGATCTGGATATGAAACAAACAGCCCGCGCTTCCGACGGTAAATTTGGGAAAACTTCTCACACGCCTTACCGACAGTAGGCGTATAAATAATCGGCATTATCTCTTCTATGTGATTGTTAACGACTTTATAGAAAAGAGTTTCGTTAGCATCTTGGATATTTCGTATATAAATATGCTTATCGATATCTCGATCAAATGCTTTCAACTGCTGGTAACAACGAGCCGCTTGCTCTTCGATTGTCTCAATTGTCTGGGGGACGAGACCTCTAATATTAAAATCAGTCCGCTCTTGCTCACTGAAAGCACTTCCTTTGTTCAAAAGTGGGGTCTCTAACAAGCTTGGGCCTGCAATAGGAATGTACAAAGGGCGTTTAGTATTACTAGATTCGGACATATTAAAAGTTTAACTATGATTGATGATATTTAATTAGATAATTCAAGTACATTAAAAGATGTATTCTAATGCAAAGTAGGTATCTTTTTTTTGCGAATAATGTTTTTTCGCTTATTTTCTAATTTAACTACAT
>CAYYIQ010000289.1:0-3509 GCA_964472005.1 uncultured Bdellovibrionales bacterium
GTGCCCGCGAGAATTCCAGAAAACTCTTAGAATTAGTTGGACTTAAGGAACGAGAAACTCACTATCCGTCCCAACTTTCCGGAGGTGAACAACAAAGGGTTGCTATTGCAAGAGCATTTTCAGCTAACCCAAAAATACTTTTCGCAGACGAACCAACAGGAAACCTGGATTACGAAACTGCCTTAGGTATTCAAGATTTGCTATTTAACCTGCAAAAGGAACATGGCACGACTTTACTAATAGCGACCCACGACAGAGAGCTTGCAAGCAGAACTAAAACCACCCTCTCCTTAAAAGGTGGAACACTATCGTGAAAAGACTACGCTATATCGTACAAATCGCTTTTAAGGATGCGATCCAAAACCTAACCTCACTTTCTATTCTAGCCTCCTGCTGTTTTATCGGAACACTTGCGCTTGTTTCTATCTCACTGCTTAAAAATGGCGTGGATACCTCAATTATCAATAATACAAAGTCACTTCTTTCAGCAGACTTTCTAATTACGAGCAGACAGGCTCCATCCCCTGAGGTTAAGCGGTTCATAAACGATCTTGGAAAATCTTTAGACACTAAGCTTGAAAGCACTTCCGAGATCGCTCTTGCGTCAATGGCTCTATTTAAATCGAGCAATCAAAGTCGATTAATTCAATTGAGCGCTGTTGGCAATTCCTATCCGCTATACGGCAAAGTCGAAACAAACTTAGACGAAAGGCTGGAAATAAATCCTGGCTATGCTGCTGTTGATAGTAACTTAAAGGCTCGCTACGACTTAAAAATGGGAGATGAAATTAAAATCGGAAATAAAGATTTTAAAATTTCGGCCTTCATACTTCAAATGCCCGGCAGTATTTCAACAAGAAGTATTTTAGCTCCGAGAATTCTCATTAATATCGCAGATATTCAAGACACACATTTAATCAAGAGAGGGAGCCTCGCTCGATATCTATTCTATATAAAAACGACAAACGAAATTCCAAATAAGGAACTAAAAGAAAAGCTTTCGGATAAGATTTTAAAGTATAACTTAACCTTGGAAACATCCGACGAAAAACGCACTAGCATCGAACGAACTGTCGCGATTGCTTACAATTTCCTGGACGTCGTCACGTTTATAAGTTTTCTCTTAGGTGGGATCGGAATTGCGAGTGGTTCATTTATCTACTTCCGAAAAAAGAAAGAATTTATTAAAACCCTGGTTTGCCTTGGGCTAAAGAAAAACGAAGCAGTCGTATTCTTCTCCGTTCAGATTCTACTTTTTGGCTTGCTCTCAATTGCACTTGCATCGGCTTCTGGCCTATTAATCAACACTGCTCTACCCGGACTGTTTTCTGGTCATCTACCGATTGAATTGTCTGGAAAGTTAAATGTTACTGTCTTTCTAAGGGCTATTGTTACGAGCATTGGTCTGTTAGCCCTTTGCACCTCTCTTGCTGCAGTTCTGATTTGGAAAGAAAATGTTTTAAAGAAAATTTCATCAACAGTAATTTTTTTAATTTTTACCTTGGTCGTTGTTTTTGTTTGGGGGAAATTAATCACCGGCGATTTTAAGTTGTCTTCAATTTACACAATTTCAATCCTACTGTTGATTATAATATTAGCTGTTCTTGGCTTCTTGTTAAGATATGTTGCCAAACAGTTTTCATCTAATTTTGCGAAATTTGAATTTGAACAAGGCATAAAAAATCTATATCGACCAAACAATCAGACCTTTTTACTTTTTTCGACAATTGGGATCTCGTCGCTTTCAATCTATCTTGCGCTGTTTATTGGAACGCTCGCAGGAAATAAAATAACGAAAATGAATGACGAAGGATCCTCAAACCTACTTCTCTTCGACATTCAAGAGTATCAACTTGAAGGCGTAAAAGACTTACTTGATTCAAGCAAGTTACCCTTGGTTTCGACATTTCCTATTGTAAATATGAGACTCGAAAAAATGAATGGTGTCGATGTTACTGAAATAAGAAAGGCCCAAGCCAATAAGACATCAAAACCACGCTGGACGCTAACACGAGAGTATCGCTCCACGTTTAAGTCCAGTCTTGATGCAACAGAAGATGTTATCGAAGGAAACTTCATTGGTGAGATCGACAACAACGTTCTTAAAAATCAAAAGATACCAATCTCTATCGAAAAGGGGATTGCAGAAAAACTCGAACTTAAGATGTTAGATACGATAACGTTCAACATTCAAGGACTACAAGTTAATACATATATTTCGAGTATTCGTAAGGTTGATTGGCAGCAGATGAAGCCTAATTTCTTTTTTATTTTCCCATCAGGAATTCTAGAGGATGCTCCAAAAAACTTCATCGTCCTTTCGAAGTACGCTAGTGAAAGTCAGAACAACTCCTTTCAATCAGAGCTCGTAAAGAGCTTTGGTAACGTCTCAAGCATTGACTTAAGCTTACTTCTGAAAACAATCACGGCCATTTCTAATCAGCTAAAAGGGATTATCGATTTTCTAACCTTAATAGTCATCAGCAATTCGATAATAATATTGATAGGAATCATTCTTGGAAGTCGTGCGATAAGAATTGAAGAGAATACAATCTTAAGAACTCTTGGCGCGAGAGACCGCGTGATTCAGACTATAGCACTAATAGAATACGTATTTATTGCAATTTTTGGAGCCCTATCAGGCTTAATTATTGCGATCGTAGCTTCGATGTTAGTAGGCAATAGGGTGTTTAACGTCTATCCGGTATTTGATTTCAACGAAATCGGGTTGATTTTCATTTTATTTATACTCTCAATTACATTAATCGGCATTTTAGGATCGCTTGGAACCTTAAGACGACCAACCCTCGAAACACTACGCGCGATAGAATAGTCAGTGGGAGAATTCATTAATTACGGTCGAAATAGTTTTTGAGGCGACCACAGAGGCGCAGAGAAAGGAATACGTTTCTATAGAAGGTTCTCTAGCGAGTCAGAGCAACTTTTAAAGCAACGACTCCTCCCCGTCCGTGCCTCTGTGATCGCCTCAAAAACTATTTCAGTTATCCTCTAGCGAACATGTTTATCTTGGTATAAATTTCATGCACGTGCGTTTTTAGTGAGACTTCTTCACTAAGGCTTGTTCTTATCCCTTCTGCATTTATCAATTTTTTGATTATGAAGTAACTTTGTTTTAGATGAAATTGATTTCCACAAAACAGATTGCATTATTCTCCGGACTATTTCTCATAGCGTCTTTAGCTTTTTTTCAATTCTTAAATCAATTTGGAAATTTATCTAATAGTTCTGGTCCACTTTATTTTGTTTACCAGGCTAGTAGCTTTCTAAATGGGCGCTTGGATTTACCATTTGAACAAATACGACTAGATTTAACTATGTATAAGGGTAAGCTATATGCTTACTGGTCTCCACTTGTTTCTGTTTTAATGCTTCCGTTAGTTGGTTTATTTAAGAGCCCAGCGGAATTTCCTTATCGAATATTTGCGATGGTGCTCGGAGCTATCGCCTCAGCATTATATCTAGTGCTTGCTTTATCAATTTTTAAACTA
>CAYYIQ010000290.1:0-3506 GCA_964472005.1 uncultured Bdellovibrionales bacterium
GAGGTTTTGGTGTTTTTGGGTTTAGATCCTGGTACTACTTGCTTTAGTTGTTCTGCCTGTCCTGCCTGCGACGAGCTCAGGCCGAGTGGAGCTTGTCGAAGGAGGTGAGGAAGCCTAGTCCTTCTGCTAATCGCTTTGCTACAATTATTTGTCTTCTTTCTTCTAACTTTTTAGTTAGCATTAATGCGTATTGTCTTTGGGTTAGGTTGTCATAGCCTGGGATTCTTGCGAATTTTAGATAGTGTTTGGTTTCAAATTGTTTAATTGAAACCTTTCGGTTTGATCTCTTAGCTCTCTTGAATGAGTATTACGTATATTGGTGATTAGACGGTGTGGATGTTTTTCAACCAAATTAGATCGTTCGCAACTTGCAGAAAGATACAAAAACGGGCAAGTAAACAGAAAACATAAACTGGCGACAAATGAGTTTTCTCATGCCAATTTGGGGATCTACAACTAGGGCCGAATGTATTTTAAGAGGAAGAATTTTGAGAGGTGCATATCCCTTACAGTTCCGATAATAGTCTGGACGGCCGGCATTTTAAATAAGCCATAGTGCCTTAGTGGTTAAATCTAAATTATTTGATTAGTCAAAAAACAAATTTTCATAAACATGTCTTTTAAGAATTCTGGTTTAAAAATATTCTTTCACTTATTTATTGCGCTGGGGATTGTGGTTCCTTGTTTTGCAGATTCTACAGATCATGTTGCGGGAGCATGGTTTGGAACCTTCATTAAAAAACCTGTTGTTAATAATTACTACCTCTGGGCAGAAACTCAACTGCGACATGATTTGGAAGCGGGAAGTGTTCAGCAGGTACTTTATCGCGGAGGTGTTCTTCGAAAGGTAACTGAAGAACACGAAGTTGGTCTCCTGTATCTTTTTGCTCAGAGTGATAATATTAAGGAGCATCGGTTAACATTACAGCATGCTTCCAAGTATGGTGAATTTTTAAGTGGTAATTTCTCCGCAAGAACGCGCTTCGAGGCCAGAAAGTTAGAAGACAACAGCAATGAGGCCTTTCGACTACGCTATCTACTAAGATACGATACGAAAACATTTGATAATTATAATCCAATTGTTTGGAATGAAGTTTTTCTTAATCTCAACCGCGAAGAATGGACGGGTGATAGATTCTACGAACGGAATCGGTTCTTTCTAGGAAGTAATATCGAATTTGAATCACTTCGATTTGAAATCGGTTACTTAAATCAGCATGTGCCACGAACTAAGTTAACAAAAATGGAACATCTCATTACTGTATATCTTTTTTTCTGATTCTCCCAAAATATGCTCTGAGTGAATTCCGACGGGTTTTTGTACTGGGACAGGGTTCCTTTTGTCCTCAAAAGATAGTTTACTCAGTTATCCCGTAAGACTAGTGCACTGATGAAATTGATTCAAAGATAATGGAAAAAGAAGGTAATGAAAAAATTAGGATTTAGTATACCTGGATCGAAGACGTTACCTATTCGTGGAGATATCTATGTACCAGAAGGTTCAGGAGCTTTTCCGGTACTAATATTTTGCCATGGTTTCAAGGGGTTTAAAGATTGGGGTGCTTTTCCCTACTTTTTTGAAAAAATTTCTAGTCTTGGTATTATTTGTGTTTCATTTAACTTCTCTCATAATGGAATTGGTCAAAATCCAATCGAGTTTACAGAACTAGAAAATTTTAAGAATAATAATTTAAGCTTGGAAGTTGATGATTTATTACTTCTTCTTCGTGAGCTACGTGCAGGAACTATTCTTGATCGAGCTCTTTTTAAATCTCAAGCTATCACCCTCATCGGGCATAGCCGGGGAGGGTCCGCAGTTTTGAGAGCAGCGTCGATCGATCAAGGTATTAAACAAGTTATTACTTTAGCTTCAATCTCAAAAGTCCCGCCAGTTTCTCCTGAAACAGCCGCAAGTTGGAGGGAGAAGGGAGAGCATATTGTAGAAAATATGAGAACCGGACAAAAAATGCCCATGGGATTACTCATGCTAGAGGATTTGTTGTCAACGAAAACAGCAATTGAAGATGCTTGTAGGAAAATATATTGTCCAGTACATGCAATCCATGGTGGCAATGACACAATAGTCCCTCCTCAGGCAGCTATCGAAATTTCTTCATGGTGTAAAAATGGATCATACGACATCATTCCTGACGCTGATCATGTTTTTGGTGTGAGACATCCATTCGTTGGTACGACTCCTGAATTTGAATCTGTAATTAAGATAATCTCAAAAATAATATTGGCCAGTTCATAAAAAGCAATGTTAAACCCGTGACTAGAGTGCTTTTTTCTCTAAATTAAACGGTTAATCCTGCTTCCTCTTAAAAATATGCACAGAAATAATCCTACATCCTTGAGTAGAAAATCACTGTCTCAATCCTAATGAGACATTTTTGAGAGTTATTGACATATCTTACTATGAATATCGGCCACAGCTCTTTTTAGATTCTCTTTAGGTAGAAGTGATGGAAATAGTCTCTCGTTGTTGTCTCAGTTTTCTGGGATGAGACCGAGAGACGGGAAAGTAAAAAGGTTTTTTAAGGTTATGAAAATGACTGCCTTTACTTTAAGGTAGATACAATTTTTATTTATTTATTCGTAAAATCCCAATATGCATTTTAGCCAGGGATTAGTTATTTGATGATTGAAGTCATCAAATAACTAATCCCTGTTCGCTTTTTTTCTGGCTAAAGTCAGGAAGGAGATAAGATGGCTGTTTATAAGAGAGAAGAAGTCGAAGGTAGAGATTTCAAAAACATTGTTCATGATCTCGAGCGAGAAAGATTCGAGCATCAAAAAAGAACGTCAGAGAAGCACACCGCTAAAGTGACTTTCGCCGACGTCTGTGAGATCATGGCATTCTCAAACGTCTGTTCCTATATCGAGGAGGACGTTGAGGCGTTTCTCGAAGAAAGAGGACTGAAGGACATCCCGAGAATTTTCATGGCCGACCACTCAATGGGTGTTCGTGAGTGGAAAATCGCAGAGGGTCGGACCCCTGCGTATTTTGAGGAGTCGTGCTTCAATGGTGGGTGGTATGTTTTCGTTGAGGAAGATGTCACCTATCTCTTTGGCCAATCGGCGACTTCTGGAAGTAGCCTAACCGCGGAAAGAATCGGTCGACTTTGGAGCGTCACACTTGAGGTTCCAGTGAAAGACGGCACGCCTTACCGAGGATCATACTGGAAGGCATTTCACTCTTTCGTGAACCCTCAGTAAAATAAAAGTCGAAATTGCTAAAAACCAATTTCGACTAAGGGAGTTCGCGAGTAAAGCCGGGTTCACCCAACTTTCTCCGTCTCCCATCTTTAGTTTAAGAATCTATCGTTCAAATTAAAAAAAATGAATTTGATTGAGCTAAGATAAAAATATCCCTTCCTATATTATGCTTAGAGTTAATTCCGAATACTTGAAGGTTTTCCAGTTCTATGGGGAAAACAAGTTTTCGACCTTAGATCTGGAACGACCTTCCTTATGTCCTTCCCCGTCGAATTGTAGAATTGGTT
>CAYYIQ010000291.1:0-3502 GCA_964472005.1 uncultured Bdellovibrionales bacterium
TTAAATGACAAATCTACTGATTGATGTTACGTACAAAAATTAACAAAACGTTTTTTGCCAGTTGCTGCGCAACGGCAAAAACTATACCGTTAGGTAACAAATAGAAAGTACATGGCGAACTGCTTAGTAATAGAAATAAATTGGTTTGATGAGCATCTTGTAGAACTTTCCTTGAAAGCACGTAATGGTATCTTTAGTGGACAAACAAAACTTTTCGCTAACCATTCAGAACTTAATGAGATGGGCGACAAACTTAGCGGATTTCCAGTTCCTTCGGAGTTTGAGACAGCGACGTTCAACCTAGGTACGTTTGACCCCGCATATACCGGTGGTGGCGCTAGTTTCACAATGAAAGTAATTGATTCCTCTGGACACATCGAGGTAGAAGTTAAATTACTTAGTAACTCGGAGGAGAGTAAAGGAATGGTATCATTAACTACTTTTGTTGAGCCTGCTGCAATTGATATCTTTTGCGATCAATTGAAACGTATTAAGCTAGAAAATGGGAATAGTGCGACTCTAACTTTTGTTACCTAACAACACGTTTTTGACGGAGCGCGTACCGCGCCCGCAAAACTTTAACGTTACACACTTTTAAAATAAACCTATGGAAAATTGTAGTTGGTGTGCGGGAAAGAAAGTGATTAGCAAAAAATATAAGCTAATAGAACTTCATAAATGGGAATGGGTGATTGTACTTTCTGGCTTCATTGCTTTGATTTTTGTAATACAATTTTTCGGTGGTATCTACGCACTTGTAGCCTTGGCGGTTCTGATATGTCTAGACCTCATCTTTCCAGTTATTCAAATTACATTATGGAGCCTTGCTTCGTTTGGGCTGCTATCAAAAAAGATACCATGTCCGCATTGTTGTGCTAAAGATTCTAGTAATCTAACAAAAGATGTGTAACAATACGTTTTTTGCCAGTCGCAGCGCGACGGCAAAAACTTAGCCGTTATCCTAATAAAGTACAGACATATGAAATTTCCATTTGTATATAAGTTGTTAGGTCTGTGCCTATATTCAGGCTGGTGTTATAACGTCATTCTTGATGGAGGGTTTTCCGATTCCGTGAAGTGGAGTTCAAAACCATATGTGACATTTGCCTCCGATCCCGAAACCTACACGACAAACTTTATTGCCTTCGGTTCGGTTGGTTTATTTTTTCTGATATGGGTATGTTCCGATATCATAAGGTTTATTTTAAGAAAAATAACTACATCCGAAAATGAACTTGATGTGTAAGACGAAAATTAGGATAACAAATCGTTTTTTTGCAGTCGGCACGCCGACGCAAAAAACTTAGCCGTTATACCTCTGGGAGAAGTTCGATATGAATGAATTTGACTGGATAATTGGATATCGATTTCAGTCTTTGATTAAAAGAGAATTCGACTGGATAATACGTTTTGAAAATGACGTAACTTTAGTTGTTGGATGTTTATGGCGTTTAATAGTGGCTGGACGTGTTAAGTTAACAAGTGAGGATCACGGCCAGCAATTTGGATTGCCAGAACCTATTGATGCTGCCGTGGGTGTAAATAGCTGTCTTGCCGGTACAACCGTGCAGTCAATAAGTCTCGTCGAAGGTCTGTTCGATTTAGAGTTCAAGTTTGAATCAGGTGATTCTTTCCAAGTCATTCCAGACTCTTCTGGGTATGAGGCTTGGGAATTGAACGGTAACGATTCAACCTTTGTCGCGGTTGGTGGAGGTGAAATTGCTATTTCTAGTTAATTGTTTCAGATTTATTTCCCTTATTGATAAGGTACTTCGGTATAACAATGCGTTTTTCGCAAGTTGCTGCGCAACTGCGAAAACTTAGCCGTTACCTCTCTTCAGGAAGTTCTATCTTTAGATGGTTTGGAAAATAACCACAGAGCAACCGGAGCAACCAGAGGAAGAGGGATTGGAAGGGCTTAACTCATAAATCCAAACAATTCTGGCAGCACCTGAAACTGGCTATCAATTTAAACTTAAACAACGACCGTTAGTATGTTCTCGATTTGCCCAAGACCACTATCCATCTCATTCTAATAATTCCCCCTCTGGTTGCTCCGGTTGCTCTGTGGTTAAATTTAAAAACGTATCTCTATATAGATTTTGCTTGATGCCACCTGGGTTTTCGAGGTAACAATACGTTTTTGCACAGTGCCGAAGGCACGTGCAAAACTTTAACGTTAGATTTCAGGACGTAAGGAAAATTGCATGCCAGAAGATACCATTAAAGAGGTAGCGAAAACGGTAAATAAGACACTAGAAACTTCTGAGAAACTTGGCAAGTTTCTGTCAGTTTATCTGAAAGTCCCTTTAGAAATGGCGTTCGGCATTGTCGAAGATAAGCTCAAGTATATGCGCTGGGAACGGCAGATCAGGCTTATGCAGAGAGCAAGTGAGTTCATTGCCCTCCAAGGTCTGGAGGGTAAAATTTCTCCAATTCAACCGAAATTAGGTATGCCGTTGTTGCAAGCAGCATTATTAGAAGAAGATGACTATTTACAAGATCTTTGGGCAACGCTCTTAGTCAACGCATGTAATCCAGACAGAGAAGAGAAAATTGGCATTAAACACATTAACATTTTGAATGAGCTGACGCTGTATGATGTTAAACTACTAGAAAAAATTTGCGGACAACTTAAGGAATGGAATGAAGATTCATTTACTGCTGCTAATTTACCTAATGAACTTTTACCAAAAGGTGTAGATATTGAAGAAAATCATTTAATGGATGAAAATGTCCAGCTCTCAATAGAAAACATGGTTAGGCTTGGTATTTTCAGAAATGAATCATTTAGCCACTTCATGTACAGAGTGCGTATAACATTCTTAGGTTGGGATTTTTATCGCGCATGTACGGTTTGAAATCTAACAACTCGTTTTTCGCAAGTTGCTGCGCAACTGCGAAAACTTAGCCGTTAGGCAGACTTCGTGAAACCAGGATTGTTTTTTAAAAGTATTTGGTCCGATGAGGACGTAGTAGAACTTGAGATAGAAGTCTCAGACAGTATTAGCTTATTTTCTTTTAAGGCGTATCTTGGGCAATTTGATTTAAGAGAAATCATATCGAGTCTAGATAGATTAGAAAACGATGGTATTGGTAACACCTATGATATGAAGATTGGCAAATTTGGCCCTGAGCATGCATCCGGCGCCCTGAGCTTAAGTTTACAATATCTTGAGCCGTATAAGATTTTTGTTACTGCCAAGTGTCAATCTGGATACAGTCAGTTTTTTGGAGATAAGGTGGCATCAGAAGCATCATTGTACTTTATAACAGCACCTTTGCTCTTGAAGTTTTTCATTGACGAGCTTAAAGAATTCGAAGATAAAAAAAAGGACAGCGTATACTTGCAAGCTGCCTAACAATCCGTTTTTCGCAAGTTGCTGCGCAACTGCGAAAACTTAACCGATATCTTTCTTGAGTTCTACCACAACCTGTTCTGAGCCAATCGAAGAAGAGTTTTTCGAGAGACACAGAGAAAAACATAATATTGAAACTGCAA
>CAYYIQ010000292.1:0-3495 GCA_964472005.1 uncultured Bdellovibrionales bacterium
TTTGGAGATTGGGTAGAGGGGGGAGAAAACTTCTTTTGAGTTCTTATTTTTCTAAAGTGGATGTGAGATTTGTAGTCTTATTGTTTAGAAAAAAAAACACGAAAAAATGGTTGGAAATTGAGTGGAAAACTGAAGCGCGGAAAAGAGGGTCAATCCCCTATTATAATTTCCTAAACCAAAAATGTGCGGCGTTCATATTTTTGGTAAAATTGTTTTAAATATGTGTCTAGGGACGATTTATGTTCAACAACGTGTTATTCAAATTTATATAACTATTTATTCGTCGTCGTAGAAACGACAAGGTCGATCAATATGTAAAAAATATCTTCAATCGAAGATTAGAAAAAAATGATCTAGATAAGGTAATTGAAAATCTAAATTCAATTGAAAAAAGAATCATAGGCATTAAAATAGCTATAATTTCTATAACGCTGCTTCTATTAACTAGAATATCCACAGTCAGAGATTTTGAATTGCTTGCGGAAGTAGGTAATTATGAAATTCCTATTTTAAATCTTCAAACTAGTATTATTCCTTTTCTATTTATTTGTAAGCTGGCAATAATAATGCTTACGTACCTACTATCATATTACGAGTATAGCTATTGGTTCATCTACTCATTATTAAAGAAAGATCATAGTGATTTACTAAGTTTAAGACAATTTCCAATTTTGGAATATTCAAAAGATGCTGGGATAGTCCCAGATTTTTACAACTTCATGAAAGCGATGAGTATTGTTTCGCTGGGTATTCTTCCTATGTTTGTAATTTTCTTATCAATAAATAAAATTTTAAAGCTGAATCAAATTTCTTATTTATTTCTCACGATATTATTTTGGATGTCATATTTGGTTATTTTTGATCGAAGATGGAAATTCGCGCCTGGCAATTTAGTAAAAATAATTACTTTTCTACCTTTTCTATTCAGTTTACTGGTTCTCCTAAATCCTCATTATGCTTATGCTCTAAAGAAAGGTTACGAAAATTTCGGTCTTTATGATGGAATGGTCGACTATGTCGCGCCCACCTTGGTAATTGATTTTTTGGAGACCAACCCCGACAACTTTAGCGTCAAGTCGAACTTAAATTCTGAGCGGCCTTTTGTCTCATATCTTAATACCAGCAACCTAAGTTTCGCTACATTGAGAAACGTTAAATTTGGAAATTTCTATAGAGTTGGACTTAATTTTAATTATAGTCGTCTTGAGAAAGTAAGCTTTCATAAGGCAACTTTAATTTCGCCGCAGTTCAATCATGGAATATTAAAAGAAATTGATTTTAGTGAGTCCACCTTAGAAGATGGAAGGTTTGTTGGGGCTGTCGTTGGCGATTCAAATTTTAGCGACGCTCAAATTTCGGCATATTTCACAGATGGGGACCTAAATGCGGTTAAATTCAAAGGCTCAAACTTAAGTGGAATCTTCAATTATGCCAATCTTTTTAAAGTAGATTTTCGTGGGAGTAATTTAAGTGGTGTGGGCTTTTATCAAACAAATATTGAAGACTCTGATTTCTCATTTGGTTTTTTAAAAAATACAAGCTTCATTCATTCATGCATTGATGAGACAAAATTTTTATCCACAACCTTGAGCGATAGTAAAATAGTACAATCTGTTTTCCATCAGACTGATAAAAAAGAAGTCGAACCTATAGATTATTATTTTATGGGTGCGTATTTTGATTATTCAACCTACGTTTCGGATTTCTATACTAGAGGAATAACCTACGGTTCTTTGTATTATCGAAATTCTAATTTCAATACTCCGATGGATTTGAAGTTCCAAATTACTATTCCATTTGGGCGACAAAAAGTTAGCCGTCATATAGAAAATTCCCATTGTAAGGATTTTGGAAATTACGTAGAAAAATCAATCTCTATTCTTAATTCGACGTCGAATGAAAGGGAAATAGCGAAAGTGGTTTCTGAGCTTAATAGAGAAATGATGATTAAGGATCCAAATCTAAAACTAGGGATTTTTCGAGAGACGAATAGCAAAAGGAATCTCAATTTGGCGGAATTTAGCGGAATACGGATACGACATTTCTGTAACGCTGATTCATCACTAAAATCGACAAGAAATATTGTTAGATTAGGTGCAGAGGAAATTCGTTTTTTTAGTCCCCTATATGATACTATATTTAAGGGAAACGATGAGTATGTAAATTCACTTATTAAACAAGCAAAAGAAATTTGTCCAGAGAAAGAATTTTTTCAGGTTCAAAGGTAAAAATATTCTAAGGGAAGATTTAGAAGTCGTAAAAATCAAACTTAATTTATGCTGTTATGTGTATAGTCAAACCTGCCTCAAAATATGCTCAGAGTTGATCCCGATGGTTGGGTGACCTCATCTTTACCGCTTCTATAAGTGAGATGCTAAAATTTATAGCTTCCAAAACTTCTTTTAGGCCTATTTCAAAATCTACTTTGTTTTCGGTGCTGTTATCATCTTTTTCAATAAATTTATGAAACTGGAGGAAATAATGCGTTTCTTCGAAAGTATGGCGAAGTACCGATCCAGAAATTCTCCCAGATTTAAGGTTGTCTCGAATTCGTTTTGTTCTCTTAAACCAATCTTCATAGCGAACTAATTGACTAACTACTTCTTTGTAAACTCTACTTGTTTCTCCTTTTTTTAGGCAGTTTTTAGACATGCTGCTATATTTACCAGGTTTATTATTCTCAAGGCATTCACTTAATGCCATATATGCAGTGTCATGGAGAGAACGTATAAAATAATAAAAAGCTTTAAGTGATGCAGCAAAGAGTTGTCTATCAAAACTACGATCTTTTTTGGGTTTTTCCAACTTATTTGCATTGTTTTGAAAAGTCATTTGAAATGACTCAAGTTCGATTCTGAATTCTTCCCTCCACGATGTAATTAATGGCGATATAATTGCGTGAATGTCGATGGCGGTTGCAAGTATCGCTGATCGAGTTTGCTTTGAGATACCACAAGCACTTTTATCCATCATGGCCAATTCTTTGCTATACTGGAGTAATTTTTCTGCGGACTCTGTAATAAGTTGATCGGTGTTTTGTAATTTTATGGGATAGAACAATGAGAATATCCTTTAGGTAAACTAAAATTCTTTAATTAGGCATACCAAATTAATTTTGACAGATCAAAGATAAAATTATCCCCCATTAACCTGTCTCAAAATATGCTGATATGTGTATAGTCAAGCATTAAACAAAACTATATTCCCCCGAGAATAATCCTCGAAACCCCCCTCAAAATATGCTCAGAGACGATCCCGCAACCCCAAGAAAATTAAACCCGATTTAGTTTAAGAATATTAAACAAAAGGCATTTCAGTATAAAAACGTAAATTTTTTGAAATGTGGAGCGATGTTTTTTGTCTTAGATTGAGCAAAAATGGTGTTTTAGACGGAGGTGCAAAAAAGACTTTTTGTCTTGGTTGGTTGTGAGTGTATTGATGGGTTAAGCTGCTGCTAAAAGTGGGGGAGGTCTGCAGGAAGGTCGGTACATACCT
>CAYYIQ010000293.1:0-3479 GCA_964472005.1 uncultured Bdellovibrionales bacterium
CGAGTTTAACACTCCATAAATTCTAATTGATGTTGGAAAATGTGTGGCAAAAACTCTCTTTATTCCACTCAGTAAATTGGATACGGAAAGAGAATCATTCTCAAACTTACTGTCTACCATCGAAGGTTTCGAAGGTGGAGCTTTTACAATTAAAGCTTCTTGCGACTGGGGATTTCCTGTTACAGAAATGTCAGCGTGTGGAAAAATATCTTGAACCTCTTCAAGACCAAGCTTAACGTCTCTAACCAACCAGGTTTTACTAACAGAATTCCAATTAGATTTTCCAAGTGACTTAATACGATCGCGTATAACAAACGTATCACCAGAAAAAACTAATGTCCTATCTTTAGTATTTAATGCAATGATCAGACTGCCAGACACAAGTTAAATTCCAATTAGTTTAAATTTTTTCCTAGGGCACACTATAGTACCCATGGAATAAAATTCAACTCATACAACCCTCTGCGGCATAACTTGGATCAGGCAGCGAGTTTCTTAGCTTCTCTTGAGGTAGATTTTATTTTTGCGCTTTTCCTTCTTCCTCGTCCGCCGGTGTATGAGCTGCCTTTTTCTGCGTATGCGTCTGCGGATTCTATATTTTGCGTTAAGTTATCTGCATCATCGAACTTCTTTGCAATCGAATACTTAAGCTTTGAGAGTGCTCGTCGCTTAACTCGTGATAGATGGCATCGGCAATAGCCTAGCTCTTCCGCAAGGTCGATTAGAGATTCTCCTTCCAAATAATGGCGGTTTACGATCTCTTTTTCAAGGTGGTCTAAGGAATCAAACGATTCATCGATGATTGCTTGTTGTTCATTTTCTAGTAATATTTGCTCTGCTGTTTTAAGTTCTGAAGTTGAACAACACTCTTGCAAATCCTCATACATCGAGTCCTGCTGCAAGTTATCGTGGATATCCAACTGGCTAAAATGTTGAGATAAATTTTTTGATTTAACGCTTTCTGTAATTTCTCGAAGTAAGCGACCTCTTAAATAATAGTATAGAAATGTTTGAAACTGTACGTTCGGTCTCCCATCATAGTTGTTTGCTGCTTCACAAAGGGCAATTCCAACTAAACTTTTAACATCGTCTTGATTTAATTTTGCCTGCCAAGAATTCAATAATTTCCATGCTAGCTTTGTTGCTATTTCAACGTGATCGATAATTAACTGAGTGCGGCGGGCTGATGATATTTTTGCAATTGATGTTTTTGGAGAGATCGATTCAACATTCATACAGAAATTCCTTAGAGTATTTTATTTGTATTTGCGGAAAATAAACCTAAAACAAATCTAAAAACGCGAAGAAAATTGCCGTTAGAATGAGAACTCATTAAGACAAGATGGAAAAACCAGGGAAGTTATGCAAGGACATTCCCGATGCGTATAGTAGGAAACTTATTAATTGCCTAAGGCTAGGCTAAGTCGCTGTATTATTTAGGCTTAGCTTGAGTTAAAACTTCTTTAGAAAAGCCGTAGCCCATTCTCCCAAGTGAACTAAGATTAACTTCTAAGAGAACCACATCATAATCGGAGAGCTTCTCGATCCAATTATTCTTTCTTGGCTTACCCTTCATCTTTTGAGAACTACTTTCTCTTACATTTCGATTGTAAAATAACAGAGTTGATCTTTTTGCGATTTCAAAACGCTCTAATTGTTCCTGCACTCCGAATAGAAAACTTGAGCCGACAAGTAACATACTTGGTTTATAATCATCGCTAAAACCAACTTTCTGCTCCATTAATTCTGGCGACGGCACATAAGTCGATTCGGGAAAAGCTAGATTAGCAATATCAACTAAATCTATATCCTTGGTCAACGGAGGATATTTCATTACGTAATTAGAACAATCAAGATACTCCGCTCTTTGATTCTTCGTTTTCTCAATAACTTTCATAATCTCGTTAACTTGGATACAGGCACCAAGATCGTTTAAGTGCGAACCTGTTGGTTGAAAATATCGAGGGCTGTCTTCTTTATCAGCGAGATCTTTGATAATCTTAAAACTATCAATAAAATTAAGATTTGATTCAGTTAGCCTTGGAGTAAAATAGTCATAGGTATTTTGTCTTTCTAAACGCGTTGGATCTACATAACTTTTCGGTAAATACTCTGGGTAGACGTTTATCAAATTAGGCGAGACTAACAATACGAGCGTAATTCCTCTACTTTTCAAATATTCATCAAACTCCTTTAATCTTGCAATCAAAATATCAGAGCGAGGAATATCGATTGGTTTTCTACGATTAAAAGACCCAAGGTACATTGACTGAAAGAAATATCCATCATTTCCAACCAACACAGAATTATTTAAATTCGGCGAAATCTGCTGAAAAAAGTCGTGGTAGAACTGGTTTCCCAAAGTTAGGGCATAGCTCCACAAAGAATTGCTTTTTACTAAATACCTTTCAATTGCTTTTTGATACTTGCCCGAAGCAAACGACGCTTTGGAAAGGTGTTCATATTTTGTTACTGGCTCGATGCCGTTTAAATTAACTGGATCAATTGCTTTGGTAAGCATCTGCAAGATGGGCATGAACAAAAAAAGCATCAAGATAATGCAATATGGCTTCAAATTCACCGGTCTTTTATCTTTCATATTCATTTTTGTTAAAATCTAAAATAAATAAACGCCTTATAGGAATCTGTTGCCAAAGTTAGAACCGACAAAAACAACATAAATAGCGTTAACCCAAACTGTAAACGAGGGGCGAGCTTAAATTTTTTCTCGATATTTTCTTGTGAAAAATAACGACCGATCAAAGGAAGTACTGGAACAAAGCACAGCAGTGTCGCAAGTGTAAAAGCAAATAGACTGTAATTTTGCATAATATTCGAACGAGGAATATATCGGCCGACATCAACGTAGCTATGATAGACAAACATTCGTTCTAGATAAAATAAACTATGGTCAAGATTCTTTGATCTAAAAAAGACCCAGGCAACCAAAACCACAAGAAAGGTAAGGGCTACATTCACAAATCTTGGCAAATACTTTATCAGCTTATGAATAAACAAACGGTCCATAATGACGAATGAACCATGGATCATTCCCCAGATAATAAAATTCCAACTTGCGCCATGCCAAAATCCAGATAACACAAACACGATAAACAAATTAAAATAATTTCTTAATGCGGAGACTCGATTCCCACCTAGTGGAATATAAAGATAATCCCTCATCCATCTTGAGAGAGAAATATGCCATCGTTTCCAAAACTCTGTTATCGACTGAGAGATATATGGACGATTAAAATTTTCTAAAAAGTCGAATCCAAATATCTTAGCTAAACCAATTGCCATATCAGAGTAACCCGAGAAGTCGAAATATATTTGGAACGCGTAAGCTAGAATACCGACCCAAGCCCACTCGGTCGTCAACCCATTATCGGTTAGCTTAAAGATCGCGTCCGCTACTCCTGCTAGTGAATCGGCAATTAATACCTTTTTAGCTAGCCCGATTGAAAAACAAAACAGTC
>CAYYIQ010000294.1:0-3465 GCA_964472005.1 uncultured Bdellovibrionales bacterium
TCGTGATTCAGACTTTAGAGAGGTTAACAATTACAAACTCCCTCTCCGTTTGCTCTGTTTGCTCTGCGTTAAAATCCAAAAATAGATAATCAAAAACCCAGCATCTCTCTAAAAAATACGTTTACACAAGTAAATCCTCTCTGCTTGTTTGGCCGAGTATTTTAGTTTGCTATTGTGAAATAGGCCACCGCTGAAAGGCTTGTTAGAATGATTGCGGTGAGGGCGAGGTATTTTGGGATTGGGCTTTTTTTGGTTTCTTCTTGTTCGACTGCTGTGCATTCTTCTAGGACTTCTGGTTTAATTTCTGCGGCAACGCTGATTAGATTTGCTGCGCTTGATTCTACTGCTCTAAGGAATTCGTTTGTGTCTTGTTTGAATTCGGTGAAACTTTTTACTTTATCTCGTTCTTGCAGATTGCTCTTGATCATTTCAGATACGTCCAGGGCTGTTGCTGGTCGTTCGCTGCGTTTTTTTGCGAGGAGCTTCATTATTATTTTACCGAGGTAAAAAGGAAGATTTGGATTTAGCTTGGACGGGTCTTCTGGTAACACTTGCAGGTGCTTTCTCATTAAATCACCGGGCGATGAACCGTCAAAAGGTACCGATCCAGTCGCAAGTTCGTATAACACAACGCCGAGGCTATAAAGATCAACTTGAGCGGTTGGTTCTTCACCGATCCAGATTTCGGGCGGGATATAGCATACCGAGCCTACAATTTCATTGTGATGAGTTAATTGTGAGTTTTCTGGTCTTGCGATACCGAAATCGGTTAGCTTTATGTCGCCTTCCTCGGTAATCATAATGTTGCCAGGCTTCAAGTCGCGGTGAATTATTCCGACTGTATGAATTGCATTTAGGGCGTCAAGAATTTTTAATGCGATTGATGGTACGTTTTGAATCGGGAAGTCTTTTTCTTTTAGTTTCTTCTCAAGGCTTGTACCTGAAACTAGCTCCATCACGTAAAACGTTACACCGCTAATTACTGAGGCGTCTATGACTTCTACAATTCTTGGGTGACGAACTTGTTTAAGAAGTTCGGCTTCACGAATAAAGCGCGCAAGTAGCGTTTCGTCTGTTGCGAACTCTTGATGAAGGACTTTGATCGCGACTTCGCGATCTTGGAGTTTTTTTGCTTTGCCCAAATAGACATTCCCCATTCCACCAGTTCCCAATAGGCGAATAATTTCGTAGCTTTCTGAGAATATGGCACGGATAGAACAGAGTTCTTGATCTTCCACTTTTTGAATGCCGGCTAAAATTTCGTCTGATGATGGATGCATGTTTTATTTATCGACATAAACGGGGAGTAACTAGAGTGATATTTTTGCGGGTGATGTTAGTGATTCTAGGGGGTTATTTGAGTTGATAGTTTCTTAGGGGAGGGGTTTAACGCAGATCAAGCCGAGCAAACAGAGAGGGAGTTGATGTTGGTTTGTTCTGTTTTTTTTTCGTGCTTACTGTATCGCGGTTTTTGTTTTGCCCCGCCGAATCTGGCTGAAGTGCAGGCAAGCATTAGGCAATCATCGATTGCCCCAAAGCCACTTCTTCTTCAGTTAAAAAACCTCTGTTTCTCTGCTTGCTCTGCGTTAAAACTCCCTATTTTCCAAAAAACTCCGCTTGATCTGCGAGCTTTAGGTGTTTGATGTTTGAGAAGTGTTTGAATAGACTCTTAGTGGCTCTTCTTCGTTGTTGATGACGTTTTCGGAGACTATTACTTCTTTTACATCTGAGTCGGCTGGGACTTCGTACATGGTTTCAAGCATTGTTTTTTCAATAATTGACCTTAGTCCTCTCGCGCCGGTTTTTCTTTCTATTGCTTTTTTTGCAATAGCGGTTAGAGCAGAGTCAGTAAACTTTAGGATTACATCGTTTAATCTGAATAGCTCTTGATATTGTTTTATTAAAGCATTTTGCGGCTCTGAGAGAACTTTTACTAAGTCAGTTTCACAAAGTTCTTCTAGGGCAACTAAGATTGGTAGTCGTCCGATAAACTCTGGGATTAAACCGAATGTTAAAAGGTCTTTTGGCTCTAGGTCTAAGACCGATACTTCGTTTTCATTGATTTTAGTCATTGCTGTATTACCAAAACCGATTGAAGTTTTTCCCATTCTTCTTTTAATTATTTGAGGTAAGCCATCAAATGCTCCGCCGCAGATAAAGAGAATGTTTGAGGTGTCGATTTGCAGCATGTCTTGTTGAGGATGCTTTCTGCCGCCTTTCGGTGGTACGTTTGCAACTGTTCCTTCGATTATTTTAAGGAGAGCTTGTTGAACTCCTTCACCTGAAACGTCTCGGGTTACTGATGGGCTGTCAGACTTTCTGGATATTTTGTCGATTTCATCAATATAAACGATACCTCTTTCGGCTTTAGCCACGTCGTAATCAGCTGCTTGAAGTAGGCTAACGATTATGTTTTCGACGTCTTCACCTACATAACCTGCTTCGGTTAGGTTCGTTGCGTCAGCTATTGTAAATGGTACGTCTAAATATTTAGCTAGGGTTTGCGCAAGAAGTGTTTTACCACAACCTGTTGGACCAACGAGCATTACGTTAGATTTTTGAAGTTCGATTTCACCGGAAGCTCGACCATCTAAACTCAAAATTCTTTTGTAGTGGTTATGAACTGCTACGGACAAAGTTTTTTTCGCTTGGTCTTGGCCAATTACATATTTGTCTAAGTGATTTTTTATTTCTGGTGGAGTTGGGATTGATGACAGTTTGTCTGAAATATTTTGGTCATCAAGCTCTTCAATCAATATATCGTTACACAACTGCACACATTCGTCACAGATGTAGACGCTTGGACCAGCAACAAGTTTCCTTACGTCGTCTTGCGATTTCGCGCAGAATGAGCAGTTTAAACTGTTACCTTTTATATTTTTGTCGTTTTTTCCAATCACTTGATTGTCCCTTTCTTGTCGCGTGCAACACGCAAAATTTTCTATTTTTTGCTTCCTTAATAAAGATGCGTCGAGTGGGTAGTTTGGATGCAAAAACTTTTAAGTAAAAGTAGAGAGTTTTTAAGGCGTTACGATATTTCTTGGTTGAATGTGGATTCTAGAAAATAATATTGATTGAGGTTGGGGGGTTATGCTTGTTTTGATAAGCGAAAATATTTCGACAAGGAGAGGGAATCTTCGCTATGCGATTGGAGCAATTGTTTTTGGGCGTTAGTTTTGGTCGTCGGTTTAAGGGGATTCTACTGTGGGTAGTTCGATTTTTGTCATTGTTTTAGGTTTGTACGTTTTTTCTCGTCATCCCTACGTCCTGACGTCATCCCTACGTCCCGACGTCATCCCTGCGTCCCGACGTCATCCCAATGTCCCGACGTCATCCCTGCGAAAGCAGGGATCCAGGAGAACCAATGTTCTCAATCACCTGGATCCCCGCTTTCGCGAGGATGACGGGGTAAAATCCAACTTGTGCTATTTGGACAGACTAGAAGGCAGGGATCTACGGATTGTT
>CAYYIQ010000295.1:0-3434 GCA_964472005.1 uncultured Bdellovibrionales bacterium
TTTAGGCGACCACAGAGACACAGAGATAGTTGTTAGGTTTTTAAGGTGGTTCTTTGCGGGGCAGTGGGTCGTTAATTTTTTTAAGAAGGGGTTAGCGCAGCCTTCGACAATCTCAGACGAGCGAGCAAGCGGAGAGTGGGGTGGAGGGGAGAGAAGGAAGCTAAACTCAAGCTCTCTTGCTGGAGGTCGTCCCTATGGTTAATTCTCTCTCTCCGTTCTGGGCTTGTCGAAGGTTGCGCTAAGCCGACCGACGAGAAAACATCCTTGAAAAAACGTATGCCTTTCTCTGTGGCCGCCTAAAAAATATTATTTCACAACTTCTGGCAAACGAATATTTCTGTCGACATTAAAGAACCTGATTTCAGAAACGCTCCAGTCGAATACATCGCTGCCGCGAAGTAGAGTTACTTTAATAGTTTTAGCTGAATGAGATTTGTTGAAGTCGACATATTCTTCGTGTTGAGGTCCGAAGTAGGGGAGGTTTTTCTCAGTCATTTGGACTTTGCCCATCCAGAGGGGAAGTTTCTTGATGATTTTTAGTTCTTCGGGAGTTTGACCTGTTTCTATTTGAAATCCTCTTGGAAAATCTGCTCCGTTGGGGCCGGAGGAGAGGAGGATTCGGTCGAAATTTATTTCTTTGCTGCAGTTGATTGTTATTGAGTCACCGATATTTTGTTTTCCTTGTGTTCTCCAGACTGTTTCAATTTGTCTGTCGAGGACGTTGTTGATTTCTGCTGGGTTTCGGCTTGCTGTGACTGTGCAGATTTCGTTAAGGTTTGTGACTTCCTGATAGTGCTCTTCTTTTTTCGGGAGAGTTTCTTTTGTTAACTCGTATTGTTCTAAGAGGTATGAGGAGGGGGTGTTTTTTAGGTCGATTGTTTCGACGTGGTTTGTAGTTTGGTAAATTTCTTGGAATGGACGTTCGTAGAAAAAACTAATCAGAGCGAGGTATAGCGAAAACGCTACGATGTGCTTCATGGTGAAATTTGTCTTGTTCACCGAATATACAAGATAGAGAATGAAAAATAGTACGATAAAGAACCAAGGATACACCCGCCAGATTAGTCCTGGGAAAATCGAGTACAAAATACCTTCAGGTGAGAAAAGGTAGGTTTTTGAGTTGAAGAATGTCGAGGTGAAAATTATTAAAAAGAGGACACAAATAAAATATTTTATAGAACTTTCAAGTTTTAGTGATTTTCTGCCAAGGTTGTATGTGATTGCTATTAATAGGGGGATGAATAGTAGCAGAGACGGGATGATTGTTGAGAATCGTTCGGCAATGAAAATTTCTGGGATTAGTGTGAATGGGATTCTTTCTGCTCCGAATACAACTTCGCCGATTTGTTGTGCGCTATTGATGTCAAAAAGTCGTGCTTCTTTTGGGTAGTCAAATACGAGACAAAATTGGCTGAAGTAAAAGAAGATGTAAAACGAGGTAAATGCTAGGGTAAATTCAATTACCTTTTCGACCTTGTTAACATATTTTGGAGGATAGAGAATTCTTGAAATTGTATAATAGAAAAGAGCAAGTACGTTTGATGCGAGATATGTCGTGATTTCTAAGATAATTTTTGCCAGTTGCGGGAGGGCGCCACGGTGTTGAATTAAGTGATGCCTTATCAGGACCAGACAAACCAAGGGTGAGAAAATTACGACTGGGAGCAAACTGGCTCCAATATAGATAATTGAAAATGTGCTGACAGTTCCAAGAATAAGAGCTGCGAATAATGATAACCCTGATCGTGCTTTAAGTAAGAAGCTTAATGCAATGAGAAATATTACTAGGTTCAGCCTCTCGAAAAGCAAAAAGGGCTCTAGCTTAAACGGGAGTAAATCTGAAATAGCTTTTAGTAAGAAATCGCTAAAAAAATAGATTGTTTCTAGGTTAAAAGACTGTATATAGGTGTAAAATGTAATCATTAGCTACTATGATGCTTCAAAATAGGATCATATTAACATAACTTTAATAAATATTCACAACCTTATAGAGATCATTCGATGAATAAACTTTATATTTCTTGTTTAGCTTTATTCCTTTTTGCTTCGTGCAGTGTGACTGAGGAAGCGACTAGATCGACTTTTATCTCTCCGTCTCCAATCTCTGAGATCCAAGAAAGGTTATATTTGTCACCTGAAGATAGTGTGGTGAAAGTGACCACTGTTTTAGAGCGCCATCAATTTTTAATCCCAGATGGATTTACTCCTAGTTACCGTTTTTCGACTAATGCGGTTAAAATTCGCGACAAGATGTGTGAAGGCCAATATTTTAAGAATGCGCCGTTGACTTGTGAAGTTCGGATGCATGGTGCTTTAGTTCCCAAGGGTGAAAACGAAACAGTTGTTCGCATGATTTATCAGGAAACCTGCGCGGGCCAAACCCATATTCCTTCACGTTGTAAAAATTCTAACGCTGAAAAGCTGCTCTTCTCGATTTTGCAAGAGCTAAAGGAATAGTTCGGCTAAGCAAGTTCTGCATCTAAAAAACCTCGCAAGCACTCGTGTTTGAATTCAAAATTATTATCCAACAAGACCTGTGGAATTACCGGTGCGCTTTTGAGTAGTAGTTCGTCGGCCATTTCGCCTAGTGCGTATTTTAGAATATTTTGTGGGACGTGGAGGAAGGCTGGTCTTTTGATTGAGGTTGCTAGGGTTTTTGTGAAGTTTTCGTTTGTGATGGGGTGTGGTGATGTTAGATTGACTGGGCCTGCGATATTTTCATTTTCTATTATGAAGTCGATTGCGCGGACGGCGTCGTTGATTGAGATCCAGCTCATGAATTGTTTTCCGTTTCCTAATTTGCCTCCGAGACAAAGTTTGAAGGGGAGAAGCATCTTTTTAAGTATTCCGCCGTCTTTCCCAAAGATGATTCCGAATCTTGCGTAGACTGTTCTTATGTTTAATTTTGATATTTCAGAGGCTTCTTCTTCCCAGGCTTTGCAGACTGTTGCTAAAAAATCGTTATCGAAATCAGAGTTTTCATTTAATAATTCTGCTTCACTTCCTTTGTAAATTCCTGTTGCGGATGCGTTAATGAAAAGTCTTGGTTGGGTTGAGGTTTTTTTTATTGCTTCGACGAGGCATTTTGTGGATTGGACTCTGCTGTTTAAGATTTCTTTTTTTTGTTTTTCGGTCCAATACTTTGAGGCGATTCCTTCGCCTGCTAGATTTATTACTATGTCGATATTTTTTAGGCAGTCTTCGTCGAGTTTATTTTCGGATGGTTGCCAGTGGAATGTTTGTGAGTTGGTTTTTTCTTTGTTTCTTGTCAGGGTGAAGATAGAGTTTCCTTTTGCTTTTAAATGGGTGCTTAGGTTTTGACCGACGAAACCGCTCGCTCCGGCAATTAGTATGTTCATTTTTCTTCTTCCTTTTTGAAAGTTTTTATTTTGGGGGTTGTTGGGAGGATACTAACGCAGAGCGAGTAGGGCAAG
>CAYYIQ010000296.1:0-3388 GCA_964472005.1 uncultured Bdellovibrionales bacterium
CGTATGTTGGAGGAAGGGTTAGAGAAACAACCCATCCCTCTTATCAAGCATGGAGCTATGCCGCACTTTTAGAAGATTTCAATGAAACTGTTCAAAAAGATAGCATTCATATTAAACCCTGCGCATACCTCCATAATTGTCGCTCAGAAAATGTCATAAAATCGGAATTTTATAAAATACATACTGATAAAGCACCATCGTTTCTAAGAGGTGATGTTGATGCGTTAAAAAGATTCATTAAGCAGTTTGTTAAATATGGTGACGACAAAGATATCATGTTTCGAATTGATAACGGAAGGATTCGACCTTCTAAATCTCTATCGGATCATTTGGCGTCATTGTTGAAAGGCAATAAGGAATTTGTTCTCGTTGATGATCAAAAGCTTGTATATGAGGGAGCCCTCGACCTAGCAACTCAATCGGAAACCGGTAAGAAACAAGTCTTTGTTGTAGAAGGAGGTCCCGGAACAGGGAAGTCCGTTATCGCGATAAACCTATTGGTGGAACTTACCGGTAGAGAAAAGCTAGTTCATTACGTCACTAAAAATTCGGCACCACGCGAAGTATATCAAAGTGTTCTAAGCGGAACGTTAACGAAGAGTAGAATCTCTAACTTATTTAAAGGCTCGGGTTCATACACGGAAACGGAGTCAAATGCGTTTGATGTATTGATTGTTGATGAGGCCCATAGATTGAATGCCAAATCTGGGATGTTTCGAAACAAAGGCGAAAATCAAATTAAGGAAATTATCAATTCTGCGCGATGCAGCATCTTTTTTATCGATGAGAACCAAGTTGTTAGTATTCATGATATTGGCGAAAAACAAAGCATCATTAATTTTGCAAATGAACTAGGAGCGGAAGTTACGGAAGGTTTTCTCGCATCGCAGTTCCGCTGTAATGGCTCCGATGGATATCTAGCATGGTTAGATAACTCACTACAGTTAAAGCAGACGGCTAATGAAATATTAGACCAATCGGAGTATGATTTTAGAGTAGTCGATAGCCCAATTACCTTGAAAGAAAAGATAAGTTCGGCAAATGTGGCTAAAAACAAAGCCCGATTGGTTGCGGGTTACTGCTGGGACTGGCTTAGTAAAAAGAATTCTAGTGAATACGACATAGTTTTTGAAAAATATAATTTTAAAATGAAATGGAATTTGTCCGATCATGGTATGACATGGATACTGCAAGACTCAGTGGATCAAGTGGGCTGTATTCATACATGTCAAGGGTTGGAATTGGATTATGTCGGAGTGATTATCGGTCCAGATTTAATCGTTAGAAATGGTAAAATCATCACAGATGTCCGTAAAAGATCTAGAAACGACTCAACCATAAAAGGATTTAAGAAATACCTCAAAGAAGATAAAGAAGCTGCTGAAAAGTTAGCCGATATTATTATTAAAAATACCTATCGAACTCTTATGACGCGGGGTTCCAAGGGATGTTACATCTGGTCAGACGATCCCGAGACCAATGAATATTTCAAAACATTAATTAAAATTAAAACAACAAATTTAAAACTGGAAATACTCTCGAAAGATAATTTGATTCCGTTTCATATAGTGAATGAGGAAGATTGTGACCCATTCGTTAACTGTGTACCATTGTTTGATTTTAAGGTGGCGGCGGGGGATTTTAGTTCATTTCAGAATACTGCAAATTTTACATGGGTGGAACTCCCCGAGCACATTGCAATAAGGGATGGTTATTTTATTGCGCAGATCGAAGGAGAGTCCATGAACAAAAGAATTCCCAACGGTTCTTGGTGTTTATTTAAAGCTGATCCAAAAGGAAGTAGAGAAGGAAAAGTTGTTCTTGTACAACATCGAGATATTCAGGATCAAGATAACGGCGGCCATTTTACGATAAAGAGATACCATAGTGAGAAAGTTGCAGTTGCGGATAGTGATTGGCGACATTCAAAGATTGTATTGAGTCCGGATTCTAATTTGGATGATTATCAGGATATTGTTTTGGGGGAAGATAGTGTTTGTGATTTGAAGGTGGTGGGGGAGTTTGTGGGAATTGTGGGGTGAAATGTTGATTAGATATCTATACTTCATCTCGAATCGTTTAGCTTCGTGCAATCAATTTTTTATTAGAGTTAAATTAGATAGTCCAGTATCAATTGTTTACGCCCGACGAGAGTAAGATTTATGTCGCACATTAAAAGGGAGATCGATAGAAGTTTTTGGCCGGATGATCCTTCTTTGGAAGGGTTACTTTTTTTTGCTGAGAAAATATGTGAACTTAGTAGTATTTATACCATTGATTCATATAAGGCGCCTGCGTTAAATTTGAGGATTGGTATACTTGAAATAGTCAAAATCGCTGAAATGACATTGGATCGCGAAATTAGACCTCAACTTATTGAAGGAATAGTTTCGGAGTTACGACAAAAAATTAAAGATGATCCCGTGATTACAACTGAGAGGGCAGGTCTGCTTACGGAATATTTGAAAGATTTTACTAGCGATCCTGGCAAACAAAAGCCATTTATCGGACTTGCGATGGCTTCCGAACTTGATCGGTTTTACTGGTCAGAACTTTGTGCGAAGCTCAGACAGGTCGTAATGAGTCCGGCTAGAAAAAAAGAGATATCCGATCTGGCAACAACTTTTGTGATTGAGGCGGAATATAGAAATTACAGTCGCACCCATATTTTCCATGTTGCTTCAAGCATGTTCTTTTCTAACTGTTCAGCCCTAAATCCCATAAATTCTCCAAATCAAATTAACGAATTTCTTGAGCAGTTTGAAAATAGCCAAAATGAGTGGACTGTTATTGTAAGAGGTGGAAATAAATTTCAAAAGGTAGCCGCACTCCTTGCTGGCATTAGAGTGGTTGAGTCGTTCGGTAAAGATTTAGTTACAGAATTGAATCCACCAAGTGAATTATTTAACTTTAATGAGACGCATCCATTATATGTTATTTTAACGAAGGTTCCAGCGCCGGATGCCAGAACTGCACGGGAGGAGGCGATAAGACTATTAACAAAGTTTGCAGGTATATGTCATTTTCATCACAATAATTCGGTCCTCTTATGGAGTGAGAATATTTATGTGAAGTCTAAAAATGAAAAGAATTGGAATTTATTGAAATCTCCACCCTCGATTACGACCTCCAATAAGTGGTTATTTCAACATATGCCATTAGAAAATACGATGGAAGTTTTTTTTGGTGAATTTCACTTAAATAAAGATTCATCGGTAAGGTTTCAGAAAGCAGTTATGTTTCATTACGCTAGTCAGTCTATTGAATCTTCGGAACAAAGGTTAACTGGCATGTGGACATTGCTTGAGTCCTTATTACCTCGACATCCGGCATATCATGCGACTTCGATGATTACTCCGGCTCTCATTCTAATTTATTTTGAAAAATT
>CAYYIQ010000297.1:0-3386 GCA_964472005.1 uncultured Bdellovibrionales bacterium
GTTTAGAGCTCTTCGTTCCCCAGCTCATTCTCGTACGGCAAGCTTGGCTTGCCTAACTCCCCTTCGACAGGCTCAGGACAAGCAGAGACTTCGAGAAATTTTTGCTATGAATTTTTAGGTTGAAAAAATTCTCTCAAAATCCGTTGGGGAGCGAAGAACTCTAAACTCAAACTCTTTTGCATAAGAGGGTTTCAATCTTCAATTACGCTTTTTTTTGTGATGTCGTTTACCGCAAGGTCTAGCAGTATTGTTTTCCTTCTCCGTTTGATCTGATTTAAAACGTACCAACGCCCCTCCAATCAACTCTCCGTTTGCTCTGCTTGCTCTGCGTTTATACCTTCCCAAAAAAAGTTTAATTTAGGATTTATATAATTTTTTGAATATTTTTGTGATGTTGGATGTTTCGCAATTTATTAGAACGTTGTTTTTTGCTTGATCTGTTATCTTTTTTGCTGCTGCGTAGTTTCCGGCGATTGCGGCTATTTTTTTTGCAAGATCTTTATGATCTTGGGATTCGAAGATGAAGCCGGTTTCGTTGTCTTTTATTATTTCGGGAATGCCGCCAACGTTTGAACTGATAATAACGAGATTGGCGCGCATAGCTTCTAGGATGGAGATTGGCATTGCTTCTGATTTTGAAGTTAGAATAAAGCCATTGCACAACTGGAGTATGTCCTTTACGTCATTTCTAAAGCCTAGAAATATGACGTTATCGTTGATGTTTAATGATTTTGTAAGTTCAACAAGTTCTTCTTTTAGCTCGCCATCACCAACTATAATTAGTTTTTGAGGTGTCGTAGAGAGTTTCAATGATTCTGCGAAGCCTTTGATGAGTGTTGATTGATCTTTTACGGGTCTAAGGTTTCCAACGTGAACCCAGACCCAGGTTTCTTCACTGATCAAATCTTCTGAAACGTCACTTAATGCAATGGATGAACTATCAGTAGAGTCTCTGTTAATTTCGATAGGATTTCTGACAACGGAAACTTTACTAGAATTCATTCCAAATTTCACCAATTCATTTTTAGTGAATTGAGAAACGGCAGTTACTTTTGAGGCTAAGAGTGAAGTTACTTTAGTTTTAAGACTGACAAATTTTTTCTTCTGAGAGTGGTGGATGTCGCCGTGCTCGGTGCATATCAGTCGAGTTCTCGAAATTAATCTTGAAAGGGCGCAGTAGAAATTGGAATCCATCAAATGCGAATGGATAACGTCAATCTTTTCTCTTCGACAGATTTCTGCAATTTGAAAAATTAACTTCAAATCGGCACCACTGTTCGACTCAATTTTTGTCCTTCTAATTCCAGCGCGATCAAGTTCATCGGTTAGCCAACCTTCACGTAAGGTGCAAACTAAAACTTCATCTCCCTGCTTTATCAATTCGGTTGAAAGCTTTAATACGACTTGTTCTGCTCCACCCGGACCACCTGTTTCAATGAATTGTAAAATTTTCATTTTTTTATAAGCAGTCTGACATATTCATTAAATTCGAAAAAGAAAGGTTTAGGATCGCTAAGCCGAAAGATTTCATTTTTGGTATGTGAAGAAAAGAACTGCAATCCGTTTTTTAACAAAATAGAGGTTAGCGTGCCGGAAAATTTTCTTTTTAACCTTATTAGTACATGGTCAAGTAATCCTAATTCCCAGCGCAATCTAATTTTTGTTTTAAATGAATTCCAACTAGGTACCTCGGCTGGAGCGTTAGATAATAGCAAGGCAGGGAAGTCTACTCCAGAATCAATAGCTAGTTGGAGGGATCCCCAAAATCTTGGATTAATCTCCATTAGAACAAAATCTTCGGGTGGATTAAATTTGAACTCAACCATTGCAACTCCTTGCCAGTTAATGTTCTTAAGGAGGTCTAATGATTTATTTAGAATTGCCTCTGGAACATGGTAGCTTTCGCTTAATACACTAACTCCACCTTCAGGGGGTTTTTCGAGTAGTCGCCTATGACTGAACGAGGTAATAAGTTTGCCTTCTTTCAGAAGGAAAAAGAGTCCGACACCTTCCCCTTCGATAAATTCTTGAGCGATGTATTGGTAACCTTTACAGCTTTCCGAATTAATAAACGAAGTAAGTTCTTCGATCGTATTAACATAAAAGAGCGGTGCCTTCTCGATGGATTCCGAGTTTGGCTGGATGCTCCAGCGAGCTTTCAAGACTAATGGTAAACTAATCCTTTTCGTGATTTTAATTGCACCTACTCGTGGATCTAAATAGTGTTTTTCGAGCAAAAGAGTTTTCGGAACTTTGATTCCAACTTCATGAGCTAGGTGAGTAAGCGCATATTTATCAAGTGATAAGTCTAGCGATTCTTTTTCGGGAAAGGGGAGCGCCAATAGCTTTTTAAGTAATATTTCATTGGGATATATCGCTTTGAGGGAAAACTCAGTCGTCGGAAGAAGGTAATCAAAATCACTCGTCGAAATAGTGTCTTCTAACCAATTTTGATATGTTTGTAAGCCCATCGACTTCGGAGGATTTAGAATCGTTGCCGCTGCGAATTTTGAGCTTGAAGCAATTGAATTCTCTTTCTCGCTTGAAACTACACAATAGTATCCAGCCTTTCCTAGCGAGCGTACTACTGCAAGTGCGCTGCGAGTTTCGCCGTCGAGTACTAAAATTGTTTTTTTACGACTCATTTAGGGAAGACTCTTTGTTATCATTGGACCGAAAATATTTGCGATTGGCAAGGGTAGTTTTCTCCATATCGAAACAAGAGTTTCAAATTTTTTACTCTGTGGATTGATGTTTGGTATGTTTTTATCGCTTCCGAGGTAATACCAATTTAGTTGCAAGGGTTCAGCTCCCCACTGTGCTTTGAACCGAAAGGTTCCTGTGTCTTTTGTCGATCTACCAAAGTCAAATGTAGTACATTGATCAACGCATGAACTTTTTAATAGTTCCCAGTAAAGGAGCATATTAGGTGCAAATTTGCTCTTACTCCTTAGTGATGCAGCCCATGGTATCTCGACGCTTCTACCACTTTTAATTGTGATGCCACCCGCGACAGGTGTTGACTCGTGGTATACCACTCCTAATGTCGCATCGTCTCCAAATGTTTTTAGCGTTTCAGAAAATAAGGCTTTCGAATACACTGGTGTGCCTAAGTCTTTCATGGTTTGGCTAAAAACTTGATAGAAGTCGCTGATGTTGTTGGCGGATGCGTGACTGCCTTTAATAATTTTTGCATGGCAGCCTTCTTTGGTCGGTCTTCTAATTTGGCTCCGCAATTTTGGTGGAAAGGTGAGAAAAAGTTTTTCTGGGTTTTCGAATAAACCTAGCTTCATCGCAACTTTGTGGGTACGAAGATTAGATTCGTTCACGTTTACAATTAAATCATCTCTAAATCTAAGCTCGCTGTATTTACATTTTAGTTTGTT
>CAYYIQ010000298.1:0-3377 GCA_964472005.1 uncultured Bdellovibrionales bacterium
TGCTCTACCAACTGAGCTATCTGGGCATAAGGTTGGCCTCTATATCAATGAAGAGAGAGTAAGTCTACTGTACTTTTGAAAAAAAGTTTCGCGATTAAAATAGTAGCAAAATAATCTCCCCTGAATTGGATCTTTATACTGTGTGTAATTATCAGTTGTTATAAGGTGAAACCCCTGCGTGGTCATAATTTAGAAGTCGATTTTTTAGGAGAAGCACAAATGGCGAGATTTTGCATATTTGTGAGAAATTCAAATTAAGGCACAGCTAGAAAATCTTACATTTTGACGAAAATAACCCCAATTTAATGATTTCTAACGCGGAAATTAAATTGGGGTTGCATATTGTGCGAAGCTTTCGGTTTTAGGCAGCCAAGGCCTCAGGCGGAAGCATATTTATCTCTGCTTGAGAATTTAAAATTGGTTTCCGGTCGCTTACGAGCGTATCAATCCCGTTCATGTAGGCTTCAAATCTGTTTTCATCAATCAAACCCTGTTTAAATAGTTCAGCATTCAAATTTACCAAGTCTTCTAATGGTATCTGAGCCTGCTCGTAAATTGCCATCACGTTTGCTTTTAGCTCTTCGGAACTTTTCGCGTTAGATGTCACTGCATTGGTCATGTAACCAACAAGATCAGTTCTCAGTTTTTGATTTCCTCCGGTAATCGCGTTGGCTAGCGGTTCCAGCCAGCCGATAGCTTGGCTTGATAATGGGTTGTTGAAATCGATTTGATATCCAGTCCTTGTGGTTCCGTCTAAACTCGCTAAATCTTCTTTGCCCTCAGAAGCGAATGAGTATGATGATCCATCCGCAAGCTTGACGCTGTTGTTCTTGTCAAGAAATCCAATATTTTGAAGGCCAGATCTCATGTCATCCCTAGCGATACGTTCTGGATGTTTGCCTTTGCTAAATAAGCCGAGCACTGCTCCACCAACAAGTCCGACCGCTCCACCCACTACCGTACCAACTGGACCACCTACCATCGTCCCAACGTAGGCTCCAACAGTTGCGCCATGCATCGCGCTTACGACAGGTGAACTTTTACCAAAGTCGTTAAACAGACTATATAGTGAATAGGCGGCACCGACTGCGCCGAGGGCTTTACTTGCAATTCCAGATGCACTTCCTAGTAGTGAAGAGCCTTCCGCCGCCGCAGCTTTTCCGGCCGCAGACGTTATCGCGCCTTCGGTTGCGAGCGCACCTTTAACTGCCGTACCTTCTGCCGCAGCAGTTGCCATAGCTGCTGATGATCCACCTGCGCTAGCTACTCCTTTGCCGATCCCGAATATGTCGTCGAGGTAATTTCCAACTTTCGTCCCAGAAAGTTGATCTTTAATAACATTTACAGTTTCGTCTTTAAAAGTGTTTAGAATCTGATCTTGACCGCGTTGACCGAGATCCTCAGCCTGCGCAACTACCTTGTTCCAGAAATTATTCGCACCTTCAAATGGTTTAACTCCCTCTTTCTTGTCCGCATTCGCTTGATCTCTCACGGACTTTCCGTATTCTAAGCCATTTTCGAGTCCGCTTTTTATTAGGTCAACCCAACTCTTTGGTTTTGCAGTAAGAGATTTTACGGCTTTCTTCATTACCTCCGATAGGTCCTTGTTCACGTTTGCATCTGTTTTTATATCTGCTGGCTTTGTTTTGCTTGTCGTAAGTTTTGGTTCGAAAGTTGGTGTTTGTCTAAACATCCCTTTGATTTCGTTGCCCATATATTCCTCCCAGTTAAATTATCGAATTAAAATGAAATGTTTTTATCTACTTATTTTTGCCAGATGATTTTGGGGGCAATCGTTAATCTCCGTGGATATTACACGGGAATTATCTCAATAACCGAAAGTTTAATCTTGGCTAAGTAGTTATCGAAGGCTTGGTCGGAAATTTTCAGAAAAATTCTGTTTTAATATAGGATTTGATGGTGACCTTCCTGGGTCATTGCGTCCGATTAAGTTCAAGAGTCACCGCGTTATTTCCGCGAGTGCGGGAATTGTGGAGAGTCAATAATTTATATCGCCGTCGTCCTTGCTTTCAAGTCCGTCCGATTGATACAAAAATCAGCATAACGCCGTCATTCCTGCGGAAGCAGGAATCCAGGAGGACTATTTCAACCACCAAGAGCTCTGTGTTAGTAGAAATAGCGGTCGTTGAATTTGCATAACTCGCACAACTCCTGGGTCCCTGCCTCCGCAGGGATGACCGTGGGTTGTCTGTTCACGGAAAAATGAAAAAGCATACAAGTCCTATGATCTCAGCTTCAGAGTCTGTCTTAGTAAAACGAGAATTCAAGCAATGCGGTAGTTGACGTAAAACGATAATTTAAATTTACCTCATAAATTGACAACCCACCGTCATTCCCGCGTAGGCGGGAATGACGGCGTTATGTTATTACTCAGATAGACGCCTTTGCAGGGATTTAAGGATATTTAGATGGATGACAGATGTGAGAGTAATAAAACGACTTTACTTACTGATAAGTACGATTCGTTTATTGCATTGATCGTTTAGTCGTTCTAAATGTACAACTTCCTAATCTATTACCGTAACTTAAAGCTAGATAGAGAATCCGTGAAAAGTAAAAGAACAAATATAATATTATTGATTAATGTTTTACTTGTCCTAGCCATTACCTATGGGTTGAGGGCATTTTCAATAAGCGATCGGCCATTTCATAATGATGAAGGCGTTAATTATTTTTTTATGAAGTCCGTATTAACGAATGGGATCTTTAATTATTCTCATGAAAATTATCATGGACCAAGCTATTTCTATCTACTTGCACTGACAAATTATATTTTTGGCACCTCGGATTTCACGATAAGACTTGCGAGTATTATTCCGAGCCTTGTGCTAGTTCCGTTTCTTTTATTTTCTTTTAACTATGTGTCGATTTCTGCCCGCACAGTGGCAGGACTGTTCTTAGCGATTTCAACAACCTTTGTATATTATAGTCGCTATAGTATTCACGAGAGTTTTCTCGTAGTTAACGGAGTTTTAGGAATCCATTTTTTATTTAAATGGTTACTGCTGAAAAGGCATCGAGATTTAATCTATTTATTTTTCACGATTGGTTTAACGATTGCCACCAAAGAGACTTTTATTATTCATATTTTTTCTTTAGGGATCGCTAGCTTCTGTGTTTTTTCATTGCCAGTAGTTTTTAAAAGCCTACTTAATAGTAAAAAGACAATCTCATGGGGGATTGTCTTTTTATGTTTGCCCGTCTTCGTGCTCTATAGTGGATTTTTCCAGTCTTTAGAAGGATTGAGAGAGTTTTTTATGGGGGTGCCTCAATGGGTTGGTCGAGGATATAGTGATGGAGGGCATCATAAACCTTATGATTATTATGTTAAGCTTTTAGATACGACGGAGCCAGTC
>CAYYIQ010000299.1:0-3374 GCA_964472005.1 uncultured Bdellovibrionales bacterium
CCGCTGCATCGTCACTAGCTTTTGAAACTCTTAGCCCTGAAGATAGTTTCTCAAACGAGGAACGCAAGTTGTTCGTGTGCTGTCCAAGACGACGTTGAGCATTTAGCGAAAGTATATTTGAATTTATCGTAATGCTCATGTTGATACCTCGCTAGCGTGGAGGTATTTGGTGGGTGGTCGATTGTGCACTGATGATTGAATAATTTCGTTTTTTTGTAACCACCGAGGCACAGAGACACAGAGGAGAAGTGCACTTTGGAAAAAAGATAGGCTCTGAAGCACCAGCATACGGAATGAAACAACAATTACTTTCCTCTGTTTCTCTGTGCCTCGGTGGTTACAAAAAAACATAATTACAGACCTCCCAAAAGTTGAAGGGCAATCTGCGGCTGCTGATTAGCTTGCGCGAGAATTGATGTTGCGGCTTGTTGAAGAATTTGAGTTCTCGTAAGAGTTGATGATTCGGTTGCGACATCAATATCGGTAATTTGTGATGCGGCCGACTGGAAGTTTTCGCGGTCAATTTGCAAGCGATTCGCCGCGACGTTCAATCTTGATTCAACTGCGCCGAACGATCCTTGTAATTGTGATATTTCATCTATTCTTTGCCGTATTCCACCTAAAGAGATTTTGGCTCTCGTGCTATCATTAATCGAAGTAAATCCTATAGCACTAGTATGACCATTTTTTGAATTGTCGTCGATGTAGTTAAGTTCTATGTCACTTATGTCTATACTGGCAAAGAATGTGATTGGGGAGCTGTCGGAATAGTAGAAACCAAAGCTGGAAACTGCGAGATTTGCATTTGGAAGTGTGAAGCGCATAAACGCTTGTCTCGTTTCGGTTTCCCAACTTATGTTTAATTCGGTGCTTGTGGGGTGACTGCCGAGTGGTGTGCCTTGCCCAGAAGCCGAATCCGTAATCGAAAAAGCAGCACTAATTTCGACGATGTCACCTTGATCCGAATTGACCTGTATCGTAAATATGCTTGGAAGTCCTTGGATCCCTATATCGTTGAAGCCAGAATAATTACCGATTAAAGCTTGATTCAATAAATGTCTGTCGTTGACATCAATAGTTCCGTCTTTATTTACGTCACCCGCGATAGCGTAACTACCTGATCTCGAATGGCTGTTTGCAGCGGCAACTGAAAGTAGGGATTCGCTAGCACCAGTTATTCCGGCCATTATGGAAATGGTTTGTGTGTCTGGATTTTTAAGTAAAGAAATCCCGTTGAACGTTGCTGAATCTGCAATCCTGTCAAATTCTAGTATTAAGCTAGAATACTCAGTCTGCAAAGCTTTACGTTGATTGTTTGAGTTGACGCCATTCGCACTCTGTTCAGCTAGTTCTGACATTCGATAGAGAATGTCTTTTTGTGATTCTAGTGCTCCAGAAATGATAGATACCATAGAGATTCCATCATTCACGTTTCGCAGTGCTTGAGAAGATAGTTTTGAATCTGTCTTCAAGTTTTCAGAAATAGATAGCCCCGCTGCATCGTCACTAGCTTTTGAAACTCTTAGCCCTGAAGATAGTTTCTCAAAAGACGATCTTAAATTGCTGGTATGTTGACCGAGTCGACGTTGGGCGTTTAGAGATAGTATATTTGAATTGATAGTTATACTCATGGATTACCTCGCATGAGTAGATGCTTTCGTGACGTAATCCCTGTGAGCTTGTTGATCGTTTGCTGTCTAGTATTATTTAGGTTTAACCACAAAGACACAAAGGCACAAAGTGGTAAGTTAAATGTTTGTTGGGGTTTCTTCTCGAGCTCTGAGGAGCATATAAGTTTAACGACAATATGAATTAAATTTCTTCTTTGTATCTTAGTGTCTTTGTGGTTAAACTCGGCTGTTCTTAGATAACCATCAATCACCGTTAACTTGATGTTACAAAAAAGCCATGCAAAATTATTTAAAAAGAATTCAACTAGAAAAAGCGCGCAAGGATTGTGCGTACACGACGCGAGTGTAAAGAAAATTAAAACCAATACTTCATTCGGGCGAGTCCTTGCCACAAATACAACCATGTATGCGAAGCACCACCACAACTACAACAACTAACTACAACTTAAACTTCAATGTTTAATAAAACTTCCGTGTGCCTAATGTCTTAAAATCATTAGACTCCCACGTCTCAAATATCGGGATTTATTGTGATTTTCTTTATGGGTCGATTAAGTGACTGTAAATGTTGTAAAAAAACACGGTTTAGAGGGTGAACACTACTCACGAAAATGCGTTTCGGTTTTACTCCAGAGACAGAGAGTCACAGAGAAGGAGGATTCAATGGAAATGAGTGTGACACTGAAGTATCAGCGAGCGTGCAATTGAAACGATTGCATTTCTCTCGGCCTCTGTGTCTCTCTATGGTAAAACGGCTGTTAACCAACCTACCGAAGAAACGGAATCTCTGGGAGTATCATGCCTTTCGGATCACTGCGATGAGTGAAAGCAAGTGCGATAAACTCATTTAGTTTTTCTGATATTTCCGCTTCTTTTTCAATCTCTACTGATGCAATTCTTCTGTTCGTAGTTTTGTCATAAAGTTGAACGAAGACATTACCCGAATCACCAGCAGTTATTGCAAGCCGGTAGTTAACGTTTTCATTGGCTGAATTTTTAAACCTTCTTGCTAGTAAGTTTGATTCTATATCTGAATACGAATTATTTAAATTTGCACTTACTTCAAGGTTAACCGGCAAGGGAAAATTGTAATAACGTAAACGTGATGGAAGTAAATCGAAGAGATCGTTTAGCAAGTTAACATTCTCTTCGAATATCCGACCCCGGCTAAAAAAGAAGTTCTGATCAAGCTTGTTCTCAATTAAAGTCGAAAGGACTTCGGCTTTTAATAGTCTTTCGTGCTCCGGAAGTATCAAAAGCACGCTTTCTAATAACTCAATCGATTCCTTGTTGTCTCCATCCTGCTGGAGTTTCTTTGCTTCATAAAAGTTATAATATCTTTTAGCGCCATCTCTTGAATCACTCTCACGTAATCTATCCAAGCGTTTCTTAAGAGCAGAATAGTCAAATTCATTTAATAGACTTCCAAGAAGTGGGTAGGTGATCATTGTGTCTGTGTGACGAATAAACAAATCTTCAAAGTCTTCAAGTTCATTTACGGCGAATATCTTTGCCCGTCTATTCAACCACCATGCTGTGAGCTTTGCCTTTATGCTCATGAAATAGTTTTTGATTGTATCAATATAAGAATCAGTAACTTTATCTCGTAAAGTTTCTGCGGTGATTGTATTTATTTGAGCAAGAGTAACCCAAGACGCAAACTTCACGTCGTTTTCATTTGTGCCAATTTTGCCGAACCATTGCTGATCATCAGCAGCGATCTCAGCAAGATCTTTAGCTTCT
>CAYYIQ010000300.1:0-3353 GCA_964472005.1 uncultured Bdellovibrionales bacterium
TTACTCAATTTATCTAGTTTAGCAAATGATGTTGGGGTTACGTACAAGACTATTGAATCGTGGATTTCAATCTTAGAGTCGACATATATTGTATTTAGACTTCAACCATATTATGAAAATTTTGGAAAAAGAATAATAAAATCACCAAAAGTGTATTTTTATGATACTGGATTGGTTTGCTACTTATTGGGGATCGATACTCTCAAGGAATTGCAGACCCATCCGTTAGGAGGGAACTTGTTTGAGAATATGATTATTGCAGACATAAAAAAACAAATGTTTAATAAGCGATCTTCTTCTCAGGCTTACTTTTGGAGAGATAGCGATAAAAATGAAATTGATTTACTGATTAAGAATAGTGACAAACTTATTCCCATTGAAATAAAGTTGGGGAGCTCATTTAATTCCGACTATTTAAAGGGCATTAAGGTCTGGAACTCGCTCTTAGGGAAGAACCCAACCAGTTACATAGTTTACACCGGCGGTAAGGATAAAATATTAGAAACGGAGATGCTGAATTGGAAGGATACGGTGACCTTTGCTGAGTTATTATAGTAAATTGGGGTCGATGGTGGAACGATGTTTTGGTAAGCGTGAGAAATTTAATGACCTGAACCGACCTCTAGTAATTTGGTATAATACGTCATGTCTAATCGTATGAACGTACCAGTCGTAGCAGAGCCCGTAAATTTGAAATTTGTATCTCAAAACTTGGTTCAGGTTGACCCAGGACTTTATGAAAGAGGGAAAGTTCCTCAATTCGATTCTTTCGTCCAATCGTACGATAAGATGGACTACGCTGTCGTTTTACCTTCTCCGGCAAGACTTCGAGACGGAGGTGGGACAAGCTTGAGAGACTTAGAAACTTCATATGCGCGATATATTAAATTTCAGACAACATCACCGGGTGGGACTAAACTTCTTGAGACACATACTCTCATGGATTTTGAAGACTATTGTGCATACGCACAATGGGTGATTGGACCAACAAGTCGAGTGAACGTAAGTCCTTTGCCATTGCCAGCTCAGGGTTCAGCTATAGAAACCGCAAGCACACTGATACGTGAGCGGTTTTGGTATGCGATTATTTGCCAAGAAAGAGGTATTCCTTATGGATCAATCCCCTTTGGTTACGAGATTACAACGGAGATTAATAAAAGACTGGGTGCGGAGTTTTCGCCGAATGACCCTCGTGTTCGGCTTATAAAGGTCTGGAATTAGGAGTTTGCGTGGAATCTACTTGGGGCGAAATATATGTTTATGTTCGTAGTACAATGACGAATGAATTCCACGGATAAAATACTCTTCATTGGACTTGGTTTTGAGCTGGAACTGGTATTGAGGCATATTATTGATACAGTACTGTACAAAAGAGAACAGCTACTTTTCACCCGAAAGAACAAAAATAAAGCCGAATTACAAAGCAAAACAACTGGTGTAGGATATTCTCTCGATAATAGCGCGGCGCTAAACGATTTCCATCCTGACATTGTTTTTATAGGAGTGAAAGCTCCCGACTTAACAAACGTTATTGCGGAAATTAAGAAAGCCTCATGGCAAGGATTCCATTCTTTGGTGGTTATTTCAACGCCAGTTCCTTATAATGATTTGCAGAGTATCTTTCCACAGATTGAGGTCGTTAGTATGGTACCTGATGATTATATCGACATAAAGAATCCGAGTAATATTATAAATTACTGCTCAAGCAAGGGTGATAGTGAACTAATCGAATACATCTTCCGAAAAACTTGTAAAAAGTTGGTTCGATTGGAACCCGAACAAATGAACGAATTCACGGTGTTATCCTGCCAAGGGAATCCTGTTCTGAACTTCCTGATGATGCACTATAAAGACTATAGTTCAGAGTATTCAACTACCTTCGGAGAGTTTTGTTCTATTTCATTTTCACAGTTAGCTAAACTTCTGAAAGGTGAAGTAGTAGAAACTGCATCGTCGATTATTTCACAGGTAGCTCAAGGCTATAAGGAGGTTACTCAGAAACTCGCTCTCGATGAAAATCTTTCTAAAGAAGTCTTGTCGCTGACTTTTGACTCCATGGTTGCCAAAAAATCTGTCTTTGATTTGCCTACAGAAGAATTGAGGAAAACGATAAAATTGTGGGCTACGGTTGGTGGATACGAAGAGAAAGGAATTGAAGTAGTAGAAATGGAGTATAAGACATGTGAAGGAAAGAATGACTTTACTTCACTGCCTAGCAAGATAGTTCAGGCAATGGTGCATAGGGGTAAAGAGCTTGAATCCCTAGTTTCAAATCAATTAGTACAGGTCGTAAATGATTAACAATAACAATGCAGAGATTAACGAAGTCCTGCTCAGTAAATCGGGTGTGATTCGAGGCTTCCTTGATAGATACCTTGCAAAATCGTATAAGCATATTCAGAGGAACGGACTTGTGTTATCGCCAATGATATTAAATGAACTCGATGTTACATCTTCCAGAAGAAAAATAGAAAATGTACGAGCTTTCTTTACCAAAATCCTAAAGCTTTTGCTCGAAAATCAGATAGCGCAGTTAAGTAATATCAAGAAATCGGTATCACAATGGGGCAACGCGGATTTAGTTGAAAAAATTTACTCTACCGCATTATCAAATGGAAGTATTAATGACTTTGTGGAAGTTGGAAGACTTGATCAAATGCACACCATGTCTTCTGAAATAAATCCAGCGTGCATTGACAGCCTTATCGATTATAAAGATCTAGAAGACCTTATGTTTGGACTTTGGGATGAATTGAACATTCCAGTACAAGGATTGCGTAAACAAAGTAGCTTTCTAGATGCAATCCTTGATGAAATGATTATAAAAACCGAAACACAATTCCCCGCCGCCAAATATATTGGTTGGATATCGTCATATAATCGGATCTATAACGACTACGCCGTACGGGAATACAGAATGTGGCAATATGCAAACGAATATTTGAAAAACAAAGGAATAGCACTCAAGTTTATGCTTGTTCCTTTTGAAAACCTTGGTCATTACAATCTTAGCGACTTTGGCTGTTTGTATGATGAGATTTATCCCGATGAACTTGGAACGGTGGACAGTGCGGAAGTGCTAAAGTGTATTCTTGAGCTTTCTGAGAGTAATAAACTTGTTTCACCATATTTTGTTTACCCTATAGAACATAAAGCAATACAAGCGTTAATGTGGAATGACAAATTTGTAGCTGATTATCAATTTTCTGCAGCTGAGGTCCAGTCAGCTCGAGATGTTTTCCCACGAACTCTTCTTTGCTCGGAACTTCTTGAAGTGCGTGACTGGGAATCAATAACGAAAGCAATGAATGAGTACTACATAAAATCAACCTATTCTTGGTGTGGAGAAAATG
>CAYYIQ010000301.1:0-3308 GCA_964472005.1 uncultured Bdellovibrionales bacterium
TTTTTGCCCTCGTCGGCATGTTGGTAGTCTTGTTCATGGTTATCATGGTAGTTTTTGCATATTCCGCTTTTTCAAAATTTAGCCCGAACTCAGCGCTTTCGGGAATGACAAGTGCGAAAGAAAATCAAATTGGAATAGTTGAGCTCGAAGGCGAGATTTCGACTTCTAAAGATTTTCGCGAGAAACTTTTCAAGTTTGTAAAGAACTCTTCTATTAAAGGAATCGTCGTGCGGATTGATTCACCAGGTGGGGCAGTTGGTGCATCCGAAGAAATATATCGATATATTTTAGAAGCACGGAAAACTAAACCAGTAGTTTGTTCGCTTGGAAATATGGCGGCCTCTGGTGGACTTTATTCTGCGATGGGCTGCGAGAAAATTTACACAGCCGCAGGTACTATGTCTGGATCAATTGGTGTGATTATGATGATGCCAAATTTTAAAGCAGTTATGGACAAAGTCGGAGTGGGTTTTACCATTGTGAAAACTGGTCAATTTAAAGATGCGGGATCGCCGTTTAGGGAAGTAACTGAGCCAGATAAAGAGTATCTTCAAAGTGTTGCTCAAACAGCCTTTGCACAATTCATAAATGCTATCGCTACTGCAAGAAATCTACCTGAAGAAAGCGTAAAGGCTATTGCCGACGGTAGAATTATTCTTGGAGAAGACGCTGTGAAGCTTGGTATAGCTGATAAGATTGGAACCGTGTACGATGCGGCTCAAGAAGTTCTTATTCTCGCAGTTGGTGAAGAAGCGAAAGACAAGGAACCGTATTTAGTTTTTCCTTCTAAGGAATTAAGTTTTCCCGATTTCATAAAGTCTTTACCGCAACAAACAAAAGCCTTTATCGAAGGCTTGTCGACGCAGAATACTAGTATTAAATTCCAAATGATGTAAGAAATGACAGATAGTACTCCTTCTCCTAAAATATTGGTAATTGAAGACGAACAAGCGGTCCGTGAAGCGCTCGTAGATAGCCTTACGCTTGAGGGGTATACCGTAGTTTGGAAAGTTAACGGTGACGATGGGGTCAAGGCTTACGAGGAAGAAGAGCCAGATCTAATCATTCTAGATGTGATGATGCCCGGAATAGATGGACTCGAGGTTTGTCGCAAAATAAGGCAGGATGAGCGTTATACTCCGATAATAATTCTGACTGCTAAAAGTGGCGAGATAGATAAGGTGGTTGGCCTAGAGCTAGGTGCCGATGATTATTTGACTAAGCCATTCGGTATGAGGGAGTTGTTTGCAAGAGTTAAAGCACTCCTTCGACGGACTGTCGTACAATCGAAGCCTAAAAATGGCGCATCTGAAAGTCTAAATATTAAAGAATCTGTTGAACATGAAACTTTAGAAGAGTTAGCATTTTCTGATGTGGTGATTGATTTTAAAGCTTATCGAGCAAAAAGAGGCGAAAGAACAATTTCACTTTCGGCAAAGGAATTTGAATTAATTAAGTATCTTTCAAAGCAACCTGATATCGCAATCTCCAGAGACGAATTATTGAACCATGTGTGGGGATATAACTCTTATCCGACGACAAGGACTGTCGATAACTTTATTGCTCGTCTTCGTCAAAAGTTAGAAACCTCTCCAGATCAACCTAAGCATATTCTGACTGTTCATGGTGTAGGGTACAAATTCGTTAATTCGGTCGAAAACGAAATATAATTTGCTCCAGTAGATTTTTGAATATTTGCTGCGTTTTCAACTATCGTAGTATCAAGTGCTATGCGTACTATTTTAATTTTAATTTCTAGTCTTACACTCTTACTGCAATCCGCTTGCACAAATCTGAATTTGGCTTCTTCCTCTCCTGAATGTCTTTACCAGGGCAGCACAACTATATACGAAGCGGAACAAGATAAATGGTATTTTACTGATGAAAAAGACGCGTCAGTAGAAACATTGCCGGCCTCTACCTTTAAAATTATTCATAGCCTAATAGCCTTAGAAGAGAATGAGATTATAGATCAAACTGAGAAATTTATTTGGGATGGAATTCCGCGAACGGTTGGTACGCCCGCGCAGGTTGTCACTAAGTGGAATCAAGATACGAATTTAAAGATGGCGTTCCAAAATTCAACAGTCTGGTTTTATGAAGTGATTGAAAAGAGAATTCCCAGAGGAACATATCAAAGATACTTAGCCGACAATAAGTATGGGAATGGCAATTTAACAACTTCTGGAAACTTTTGGGTTTATGGCGATTTCGCGGTTTCTCCAATTGACCAGATCGAATTCTTGAGAAAACTGGAAGATGGAACAGTTACTTTTTCGAAACGAACTGTCGACATTCTGAAAGATATAATGTGCAGCGTGGGGGACGATGGGGAAAAACTTTGCGTTAAAACTGGCTGGACAGATGATAATAATTTGAATGTTGGCTGGTACGTCGGTTGGTTGGAGAGAGCCTCTAAAAAAGTATTTTTTGCAACTCGGTTAAAGGAGCAGGTTGTTAGCGATGTTCCCAGATTTCTAGCTTGCCGAAAACAAGTCACGAACTATTATCTTACTAAGATTGGTGCCGAGTTGCCCTAATACAGGTCTTTGTCGTCTCGTGATTTCTAGAGGGGGATTGATTCGGTCTTGTTAATACTGAACTTTATTTAAGACCTAAAAAGCATGTACGTGCTTTGTCACAGATTTGCCATGAGCTAAGCTTCTGTTTTTATTGGCGAAAAACTTTTTGAACCCTTTTCTGTCACCCCTGTATCTTATTTCTGTAACAACTTTGTAACAGAGGAATAAAAAATGACTGCTCAAATAATCGAATTTAATTCTAAACGTCTTGAACTTGCATCTAAGAAAGAGGCCATGGGGGAAAGTTACTTTCAATCAAATTTTTCAGAGAACTATGCCGGTAACCTTGCAATTAATAGAGAAGGATTTGAGAGTGGGTCATTTGACGATAATTTATCTAGCAGAGCGGTTGAAGCAGGTGTGGGGAGAAAACTTAATATGAAATGTCTAGCTTGTGACGAACTAGATGAAAGTCTGCAAGATTTTATTGATGGTGAGATCGATGAAATGTCGAGACATCGTCTATCGCAGCATCTTCAAGTTTGCGAAAAGTTTAAAAGAAGAATGGAGCATTACCAATTTCTTAAGTTAGCAGCTGGTTCTCTCGATTCAAAAGAACCTCTTGATAACGGGATTCGTTCAAGATTGAGGGAGCGATTGAATTCAGAACTAGATTTGAAAATTAAATATTAACTTAGAAGAGGTGTAATTTGCCTCGTTAGGATAGAATGAAATTCGCAATTGCAATATTAATAATGTTAATTGGATTTGTGTTACTTGGCATCC
>CAYYIQ010000302.1:0-3287 GCA_964472005.1 uncultured Bdellovibrionales bacterium
ACGCACCAAGAATATGACCTGCGACACGTGGCAATACTTCAAAGCCATCAAGAATTTTAGTAAATCTATCCCTAGGAATAATTTTAAGTAGTTCTAAGGCTGATTCTGCATCTTCTGTCGTGTAAAGTGGTTTTGCTGGATTATGTTTGCTTGTTTTGTGTTTGTTAGCGTGTTTGGCTTCTTCTTCCTGGAGATGTGCAGAATCCAGGAGAATATACTTTGTCAGCTCCGCAGTTGGCTCGGTGCAGTATATAGGCCCTGAAAATCCTTGTTTTACGATACGTGGCAAATATCCAGTGTGATCTAGGTGAGCATGGGTTAACACTACTGCATCTATTTCGTTTGTCGGAATAGGGAATGATTGCCAGTTGCGGTTTCTAAGTTCTTTTCTACCTTGAAATAGACCACAATCTACTAGAACTTTTTTATCTTTATGTTTAATTAGGTATTTTGAACCGGTTACGGTTCGAGAGGCTCCAAGAAATTGTAAACTTACTTGATCAGGCATTTTTGCCCTTTTATTGTGTGGTTTTTAGGAAATTTAAAGCTTCTTTATTATTTAAGAATTTCTTCCTTGGTGCAATACCATTTCCTCTTCTTATTTCTTCTTGATCAATTAGTTTCCAACGTTCAAAATCGATTAAATCGAGTTCTTTAGAATTAAGGTATTCCAAAAAATCAGCGATCGATTTCTTAGGCTTAGGGAGTGAATCTATTTCGGCTAGGAGAGTGTTCACCGTTTCAACGCTGTCGGCTTTATTAGTACCAACCACACCGCTCGGTCCCCTTTTAATCCAACCGCTTGTAAAGAATTTGGGATACTCGAATTCACCAGTAATTTTGCCGGATATATGATTGAAAACACCTTTAGTGTCATCAAAAGGCAGTCCTTTAATAGGGCGCCCCTTGTATCCAACACTTTTGAAGACGAGTCCGACTGGTAACTTTTCTTCTATTTCGCTTGCAACCGCTTTTCTAGAAGATAGGTCACCTGTAAGAGTGTTCTTTACGAGCTTAATTTCTTCAACAGATGAGTCGCCAACAAATTCTACTGGAGATAAGAAAAATTTGATATGCAAATTTTTACTTTCACCGTTCGGAGTTCTCTCTGAAAAATCTTTTAAAATTGAGTAGTTTTTTTGTAGGCCCTTTGGTGAACTTTCTAACCATTCCTGTTCTTCAGGTGTTAGTTGTAAATCCTCTGGATTCACATTAACAAAAACGTCGGGAATTTCACCAAGCTCTCTTAGCTCTTTATCTGTGAAAGCCGCCTGAAGTGGGCCTCTGCGACCTACCATGTAGACATTTTTAACTTTTGACTTCTCTAAGGCTTCTAGAGCTTTGTAAGAGATGTCCGTTGTTTTGAGAGCATTAACATCTTTCAGCAAAATCCTTGAAACATCGACAGCTACGTTACCTTGACCGATAACTGCGACATTTTCTAAATCTAAAGCAAATACTTTATCTTCAAACCAAGGGTGAGCGTTGTACCATCCAACAAAATTTGTTGCTGTTTCAACATTTTTCAAGTTCTCACCTGAAATGCCTAATGATCTATCGTGGTGGGCTCCAGTGCAAAATATTATTGCATCAAAATAATTTTCTAATTCCGAGACTTCGATGTCTTTTCCTATTTCAAGATTCGCGAGGAAATGTACATTCTCTCTTGCCAGAGTTTTATCGAAAAGCTTTGCAACCTCTTTTATTTTCGGATGGTCTGGCGCAACTCCAGATCGAACTAACCCATAAGGGCAGAATAGAGACTCAATTATGTATATAGAATTGTCGCTTGAAGATTTTGCTAGAGCTTCGGCCGCATAAATACCCGATGGCCCAGAACCTATAATCGCTATATTTCGTCCCATCGGATCTTCTAATTCTTTCTATTAGATCTTTTGCTAAAGCTCTTTTAATTATTGTGTAATAATTATTTAGCTGGATTACCGTATCTCTTGTTGAACTTATCGATACGACCTTCTGTATCAACCATTCTTTGAGCACCAGTGTAAAACGGGTGTGAATATGACGAAATTGTCAATTGGTATAATGGGTATTCATTACCATCTTCCCACTTGATTGTCTTGTCTGTTTTAACAGTGGATTTTGTTAAGAAACTTTTATCAGAAGACGAGTCCGCAAACACTACATACCTATAGTTTCCTGGGTGAATTCCTTGTCTCATTGCTAACTCCGTATATGAACTTTGATTTTGATCTTTATATTGTGAAGGTAAGTTTAACTACCAACTAGCTTTAGTTACGCCAGGAAGAAAACCTTCCAATGCTTTCTTTCTAAGCATATTTCGGCATAGGCCAAACTTTTGATAAGTACCTCTTGGTCGCCCAGTTAAGAAACATCTGTTTCTGTAACGTGTAGGACAAGAGTTTCTAGGTAAACCTTGAAGTTTAACTTTGGCATCTTCTCTCTGTTCCCATGAGGAATGAGGGCTTCTAATGGTTTCTTTTAGTTCAGCTCTAACTTTAGCGTATTTTTCTATTAGCTTTTTTCTTTTGTTGTTAAGCTGAATTCTGCTGGATTTTGCCATAAGTATCTAGTTTTTATGCTTTCTATAAAATTAAAATTCTTCAATACAAAAACTTCTTTTGTATATGTCCGACGGCTTTTACTATATAAATGATAGTTTAGTAAAGCTTAGAGGCATGAAAAATTGAAATTTAATTGAAAATACTTGAAATATTATCATTTATTTCACATTTTAACCTTGAAGCTTCCATTTTTGCAGCCTTCGCAAAGTCATCTGACGAGTTATTGTGTATAATAGCTCTAGATGAACTTATAATAAGAGATCCTGGACCACTATAAGATGCACTAATAACGTCGGATATGCTGCCACCTTGAGCTCCAATACCTGGTACCAAAAAAGGTACTTTCTCTCCAACTAGTTTTCTGATTTCAGCTAATTCTTTCGGGTAGGTGGCTCCAACAACAAGACCGCAATTTCCATTGGTATTCCATTCATTAAATACTTTTTGAGCGACTTCCATGTAAAGAGTTTGACCGGACTCCTTGGAAATTATGTTTTGAAAATCTGGACTTGATACATTCGAAGTGCGGCAAAGTACAAAAGCACCCTTTGCAGGATCTTTGATGAAGGGGTTCACACTATCGTGGCCCATGTATGGATTAATCGTAACCGAATCTGCCTTGTAACGTTCAAAAGCTTCTTTTGCGTAATAATTAGCAGTATTCCCAATGTCGCCTCTTTTAGAGTCGAGGATTACTACCACTTCTGGTGCGACTTGTTTTATGTTATCAATCGTCATCAT
>CAYYIQ010000303.1:0-3248 GCA_964472005.1 uncultured Bdellovibrionales bacterium
CAGGTGCATCAGTGTTAGCACAGGCTAATCAACAGCCTTCACTAGCATTAGCTCTCCTAGGTAGATAATTTAATCAGAAATAAAAAGAGAGGAAATTAAAAAATCCTCTCTTTAACTATAAAGTATTTTTCATCTCCATCCGATATTCCTTACTAAGTTGTATTTTGTACTAATAATTAAAATTATCCCTTAGTGTAGTGGTGTGGCGTGGAGTGGGGGAATCTTTTTAAGTTGTATCGAAAGACTCGTGAAATATACTGAGTGGCTTAATTTATTTCAAGGAATGAAATAATATGGCCCTTACCATTAATACCAATATCGCTTCTTTAAATGCTCAAAGACGATTAGGTTCTTCTACGGCGAGCTTAAGACAATCATTTGAAAAATTATCATCTGGACTACGAATCGTTCGAGCACGAGATGATGCTGCTGGTTTAGCAATAGCTGATACGTTAAGAGCGGATCAACGAATTGCATCAGTTGCGATTAGAAATGCGAACGATGGTGTTTCATTAATCAGTATTGCTGATGGAGCATTAAGTGAGATCGGAAACGTTTTACAGAGGTTAGGCGAGTTAGCTGAACAATCAGCGAACGGTACTCTTTCTTCTTCACAACGTTCGGCTCTTGATCAAGAGTTTTCAGCTCTTGGATCTGAAATAACGCGTATTGCAAATACGACTTCGTTCAACGGACTTCAATTGTTGTCTGGTAGTGCGACAGTTTCATTGCAGGTGGGTTTTGATTCAGATACAAATTCGCAGATCGCTTTTAAAGGTACAAACGGTACTTTAGAGTCTCTAGGATTGGCAAAAGCTGGAACAAATACATTGACCTTCTCTTTAAACGCAGCAGGAACGGCGGGTGGTCAAGCTGCTTCTCTGAGTGCGTTAGATGCGGTTAAGTTAGCAATTAGTTCACTTACATCAAGTCGAGGTACCTTAGGTGCCGCTGAAAGTCGTTTGAACGTTGCGATTAACAACTTGCAGGTTTCTAGAGAAAATTTCGCATCAGCGGAAAGTCAAATTAGAGACGTGGATGTTGCCGAAGAAGCAGCAAACCTCACTAGGTTAAATATCCTACAACAGGCAGGTGCGTCAGTACTAGCTCAGGCCAACCAACAGCCGCAGTTAGCGTTGCAGTTGCTAGGAAGATAAATTAAACGGCAGTAAAATTTGAAATAACCTCCATCGTATTTCTGATGGAGGTTGTTTTTTTAACGATTCTTTGTCCTGAAAAATTTTGATGGAGATTGAAGAGTTTAGATCTTTCGTAGATACAAAAGCACGGTTACCTTAAGTAGGCGTTTTTTTTAATTCGATGCCTTGCCGTAGGCAAATTACGTTTAGAAAGTATTCTCGTATGCCACTTACCTTCAGAATGTGAGAGTTCTTTAAACTTTTCTACCGTACAAAAATATATTTATTTTAACGAGCTAGTTTTTGGGACACGATGATAATAATCTTTTTTGATTAACATATATTCTATCTTTCCTAGATTTTGGCCGAATGATGATTTGAAAATTTCCATAAGTCTTGCGAAATGATAGTAATCATTTGATTCGACCTCAAACTCAATTTGAGAGTTCCCTATTTGCTCGATATAGCACGTTACATGGGGCTCATTCCTACAGTGTTCCTGTATCTCAACTCTTGTTTTTGGAGAGTAGTCACGCAATTCAAGAAATACCTTAAAAACCATCATTCCGATTGACTCGTAATTGAGTTGTGTCCGGTACCCTAGAATTACTCCATCCGACTCCATTTTTTTTATTCGATAAGAAACCACCGTTGCTGTTGTCTCAAGTTCGTCTGCAATCACCGTTGACTGTGTTCGACAGTTTCTGGATAATATTGCTAATATTCGTCTTTCGAGTTCGCCCACAACTTTTCGCGGCTTTTTATCTGACCAAGATAATTTTTTAGAACCTTTTCCAACGAGATAATGTTTTGGGTAACGCACAATGGTTGTTGGAACACTAACCGAAAGATCTAATATATATTTTCCGTATTTTTCAAGTAGTCGGTCTTGTGCCGCCTGGAAGTTACTGACGTCTTTTGCGGCTAAACTAAATAGAATATCCCATGCGCCGTGTCCTTCACAAAGCCAGTAAGTCATTGGATGGAGGTCTATGTCCTTAATGAACTCTTTTAGTATTGTAGAGTCCATATTGTGTTTCAAGTATGTTTTGAAAATTCCAACACCGAGGGTGGCTGGGTGAATTATCGGCGTGAAGTTTTTAATTATACCTTTCCTAAGAAATCGTTGAATTCGATATTCAACGAGGTCGCTACCTAGGCGTATTTTCTTCGATAATTTCGAATACGACTGCTTGGCGTCAAGGTCAAGTTCGTGCAGTAATTTACGGTCAAGTCGGTCGAAAATAACCATTTATCCTCTGATCTGATGTTTTGATCACTATAAATATCACTTTGGCGGTAATATTAGCAACTACTTACGTAGGTATGACAATTTTACTAAGATAGCTTTAGTGAACAATTGAATCGGGGTAGATCAAGTGAACTTTTTGTCGCTCACGTTTATTTGAGCGATAGAAAGGAACGTTGAAAGGTTTTTGTTTCTAGGTTTAAAAAGGAAGTGAAATGGCGAATTTGAATGGCTGGCCTTTTGGGCAGGTTAATCCAGAAGTTGCGTCGACGGAAGCCAATTATATTGCGGGAGCTAATTTTGGAAAATATTCTGATTCGTTTGAAGTTCAAAGAGAGTTAAAGAGATATTTGTTAATTCGAAAAATATTAAATCGCCCGGTCACAATGGAGTCGAAACTAGTAGATGAAGCATGGCATTTATTTATTTTAGATACCAGAAATTATTTTACATTCTGTGAATGTGTTTTTGGCCATTATCTTCATCATGTATCTTCAAAGTTTGAGCCAGATGAAAATTTTAAAATTATATATCAAGAGCTTTTTGGTGAAACTCCACATCCAATGTGGGAACCTAACTACGTAGATCCGTTAACGTTAGAGCAGTGGAGACGATTTTCAAGTGACAATTGCGCATAAATGCGTGCTTTTGGATGAATTTTAGGTTGTTTTTCCTAATAAAAAGTTAATAGAAGGTTTTACTATATAGGCGTTTCTTTCTTTCGTTTAATAACGTGATGTCGAAAAATTGATTCCGTTGCGTAGAGTAGAATTGTTTATATCTGTTGATACTAAACAATTCTAAGAGATTTAAAGTATTTAAATACTTAGATACTTTTTAAATGTACGAGGTGTCTTAAT
>CAYYIQ010000304.1:0-3243 GCA_964472005.1 uncultured Bdellovibrionales bacterium
ATCCAGCGGTGGCGGCATCACCTATTTTGAGAGAGGCCTTTCAAATGTAAATCAACTGGCCTAGTTCCTATCGCATCGCCACCTGGCAATGAAATTGCGGCCTTACCAACACGTGCCAAGAGTGGCCCCATTAACCAAAAAGAAGCCCTTAAAGTTTTCACTAATCCGTAGGGTGCGGTCGAAGAAGTTATTTGAGGTGTTGTAACGGTAAAAACGTTATTCTTAAATTGGCACTCTGCGCCAAAACACGAAAGAATTCTTTGAGTAACATTCGTATCTTCGAGATCTGGTATATTATTTAAAATACACTTTTCTTCTGTCAAAAGTGTTGCAAACAAAAGTGGAAGAGAGGCGTTTTTTGCCCCGGATACAATAACTTCGCCACTTAATTTTGGGCTTGGTCCTGAGATACAAAGAATATCAATCATTTTCAAAAATTTTTAACTAGGAATAATGTGCACCAATCTCGGTAAGCTACTAAGATCTTTTTCTATTGTCAGCGCCAAATTTAGCGCATTTTGAACCAAGCATCTTACCTTATCATCCTGATTATAGCCAATCTCAAGAATTAAATGCGAGTTATCCACAAGCTGTGGAAAATCCAAGCAAAGTCCTGAAAATGCTGTGATTAAATTTTGATAGTGGTTCATGCCCTGATTTTCTGAGAATAAAGCAATATGCGGTTCAAAAGTTTTTACTCTTTTGCAGACCTCGGAATCTTCGATATCCAAGTAAGGTGGATTTGAAATAATAATATTTAGATCAAGTAAATTATCATCAAACGAGAGTGGTTCGAGTAATGACCCATGGATTAACTCAATAGAACGACCTAGCCCAAATCTCTCGACATTAATCTTTGCAACCTCCAACGCGTCACGACTTAAATCTACCCCGATCGCCCTATTAAGGCGTTTCTCTAGACCAATCTTTTTCATCTCCAAAACACAGCTGCAAATGATAGCGCCTGACCCGACTCCAATATCAAAAAGATTAATTTTTTTCTGGGGGGCTGCTTTAACCAACTCAATGACCTTATCAACTAATAATTCGGTTTCTGGTCTTGGGATAAGGACTCGTTGATCAACATAAAAACTGTAAGAGTAAAAATCCTTTTCACTCGTCAAATGTTCTATCGGAACGCCAATCAATCTTTTGTCCAAATATTTCTGAAACCTCAATTGAACGTCATCTCTTACGGGTTCGTCTAGAATAGAATAAATTACTGCGCGCGAAACTTTTTTACTCTCGTCTAAATCCCAATTTAGACTCAGTAAAAATAAAATATCCGTTTCGAATAAGGATTCATCAAAGGTCAACGACAATGCATTTGAAATTTTTTGTGCTGCCTGTTTTCGAAGCTCTTTTAGGCTGATGTTTTTCGTCATCAGATCTGCGCCAGATTGATTATTAGGAATCAACGTCCTCTCCTTTAAGAGCCTCCGATCTGAAATGGGCAATTAACGGCTCTAAAACAACTTGAAGTTCTCCAGCCATAACTGCATCCAACTGATACAAAGTCAAACCAATTCGATGGTCTGTAATTCTACTTTGAGGGAAGTTATAGGTCCTAATTTTTTCCGATCTTTCGCCGGTTCCGATTTGGGACTTACGATCCTGACTCCTCTCATTATCAAGCTTTGATTGTTCGATATCAAGTAATCGCGACTTTAAAACAACCATCGCTTTCGCTTTATTTTTATGTTGAGACTTTTGATCTTGGCAAATTACGACAAGTCCAGACGGAATGTGAGTAATTCTAACCGCCGAGTCCGTCGTATTAACACTCTGACCACCTGGACCAGACGAACGATAGACATCGATTCTTAAATCCTTCTCTGCAATATCAATATCCACATCCTCGGCTTCAGGGAGAACAGCTACAGTTACCGTTGAAGTGTGGACTCGGCCTTGAGTTTCTGTTTGTGGCACCCTCTGAACTCGGTGAACACCACTTTCAAACTTGAAGAGACTATATGCACCATCACCTAAAATTTGCGCGATAACTTCCTTAAACCCTCCAACTGTTCCATGAGAAGCAGAAAGGATTTCGATTTTCCAACGCTTTTTTTCCGCGAATTTCACGTAAGCACTGAATAATTCTTCCGTAAAGAGCGATGCCTCATCTCCCCCTGTTCCAGCCCGAATTTCAAGAATAATATTCTTATCATCATTGGGATCTTTGGGCAGCAGAAGTATCATTAACTCCTGTTTTAATTCTTCTAGACGAGTTTCAAGTGGACCTATTTCCATATTGGCAAGTTCTCTCAACTCTTCGTCAGAGGACTCATCCAAAATTTCTTTACTCTGTTTTAAATCTGAATTAGTTTTTTCCCATTCTTTGAAGCCACTAACTATCGGTTCAAGATCTGAATGTTCTTTGGAAAATTCACGAAAGGCATTTCTATCGGACGCTAATGATGGGTCGGACAGCTTAGCTGTCAATTCCTCAAATCGCGCAACAACAGATTGTAGTTTATCAAGCATGTGAAAATAAATTTTGTGAGATCAGTAACAGTAGTCGCTCCGCTTATATTTAGAATGGTTCCCAAATTCTGGGAAACAAACATTATAAAGTAGGTTAACCTTGCCTTTATAACTGACAGCCCCCTACTAGGACGACCTAAGACACCTGCGAAAATGACTAATTTGAGGCTGAAATTGACACCATTCCAATTAAAAAAGCAAGTTTTAAGAGAACTTTAAGGAATTTTCAAGGCTTCTTAAAGTATTTGAAAAGGGGGAAGCAAAAAAGACTCCCCCAGATAAAAACTCTTTTTAATTTCGATGAGAATTAAACAAAGCCATCGCGCAATCGACGTAGCCTTCCACAATCACGCCTTTTTTTCGTTTTTTGCGAACGAAATCTTTGACCTTATTAAATTGAATCAATCGACAACGTTTTTGAATGATCCCTTCACGGTTCGGCGGACGAAACTTCCCTTGACAAAGCACAACACAAATTCCGACCATTTCAGCATGACTGCCCGAATCAAATGGTGAAGGAACTAATAGTTTTGAATAAGCCAAAATTTGTCGGCCGTGCATGCCAAGTTCTTCCGTAGCTTCCCTCACTCCACATTCGACATTGTCTTCGCCGTTATGTGCAACTCCACCGCCAAATTCGTACAGATAGTGAGCATTCGAACCAAGTTCAGGTACGTGTAGAATCGGACGCTTCACAGCCAGAAACGGCACATTCACTCGTCCATCTTCGATCACGTTTTCGACTAGTTTCGCAAATTT
>CAYYIQ010000305.1:0-3240 GCA_964472005.1 uncultured Bdellovibrionales bacterium
TATGGAATATGTAAATTGATTATGTTCTGCAACATGCCGTGATCGGGGCGACTACCCGAGTTGATGTAGATTTCTATGAAATACAAGCAAAATGAAAAAGAACAGATGGTTAGAATTCCATTACTCCATGATATTTTTTTCTTAATTGCCAAGTGAACTATTAGGCATAATAAAATTGAAACTGAAAAAATAAGTAGACTAAGTTTAAGTAAGACCAGTGAAGCTAGAAATCCGCCTAAGAGGAAGAAGTACCTTCTTTGCTTGCGATTGATGGTGTGTAGCGCAAATAGAATGGCAATCGGTACCGCAGCCCATTCGTAAATAAAACCAATTGATTCATTAGTTAAATTCCAATCTAGTAAAAGATAAATTGTTAACAGCGCGGCTAGAGTTTTTTTTGTTCCTGCAGTTCTTTTTATTAAAAGAATCCAAGCCCATGAACCAAAGATGAAAAATAGTAAGTAAGTCGCAGTAACTCCGGAGTTTAAGAGAGATAACGCATCGGAACTTGGCAGTAGGTATTTTGAAAAAAGGTAGGGGAAAAAGGCATAGCCAATAGGAAACCAAGCTTGCTTCTGAGCGCTCGACTTCAATTCGACAAGATCGTAAAAAACAGATTGATTGATCCAAGCGCTTTTGTTTGCAAGTGTTTGAGCGACAGGAAGTAAAGCTACGCTTGAATCATATCCAGCAATATTAGGCCGAAGCGCCAAGTATAAGAAGCAAAATGTCAACAACAATATTATAACTGACTTGAAACAGTTTAAAATTATCTTATCACCTACTAACTTGGATAGGCTTATAGAGTGAAATTTAGGCATGTCATTCTGGAATCGAGAAACGTAAATATTGGTTTTGCTATTATTAAAAAGCGTTGAATGTCGGAGATTCTAGTGTTTTTTTGCTAGTGAATTGTCGTCTCCTAAAGGTTCAATTGTAACCTACTGTTAGTGTTTTAAAAAGATATGAATCGTATGGCCAGGATTGCTTTGATAATTTGAACTGGCGTTGCAGCCGCATGTTGTTAGCTTGCACGAAAGTAACCTATGCTAAGCGCTAGCTCTAAATGGATAGTAATGTATTTGGGTAAGGTCGTCCTTACTATGATAGGCCTATTTCGCGACTGGTTATTCGAAATTGAAATGTCATAATAAGTATAATTCTTACAGGTATATATATTGATATCCAGTTGAAAAGTGAAGAATAAGACTAAATGAGCTATCATTCTTCCATAGGTTCGTTCCAAGGTTCTTTTGGGGAGTGATAGTATGTCCGGATTTTTGTTAAAAGATTCTGAAATGATTCGAGTTCATCTTCAAGTGCAAAAGAAGATGCCCGAACTTTTAAAAATCAGAGGTCGATGGTCTTGTCGTAGTGTTAGTGATCCAACAAGTCATTTTACTTATCGGCAAATCAAATTTGATGAAGGAATGGAATCCGACAAACGTGGAGTCCAGATTGGTAACAAAAGATATCTAGTTGTGATTAATAGCTTTGCGCCAAGCTCTCTTGAGCAATATCTACATGATCACCGAGGAAGTTTTGCATCGCTACACTTTCATCCCGATTTACCGAGAGGTACATTGGTTTCTAGGCACGAGTGGAACTTGGATGGCGGTGAAAGAGTGCAAACGAGAGACTTTACAATAGGTGATCTTTACGCGATTGAAAATTATTCTGGTTTCTTTCATCGTGTTAAGCCAATTGTAGAAAGTTACACTTTACTCGTTGGACTTATTGCGGATAATCCACGCAAAATAACGAGTGTCAATGGTCCAGAAAGGGTATCGTTTGCAAGTCAGATTATCGAAGATGCGATGCTTTCCCTCAGAATAAAGTTTTTCAATTACGGTATAATAAATGGTGAACTTTCGTTTTACGAACGTTCACCATAACTACTTTAAAAATTAAATTTCATTTTTCTTGAATAATGTTAGGCAAAATATAGAAATCGCTAGATCCGCAATTCATTTCACTTAGCCGCTAAAAAAATAACTTAAGTCGCATTTCATAATTCTCTTAATTTGTGTATTGAGTATGCAAAGGTTTTTTGTCCCTTTAGAGAGGGCATCGTCTATTTAGGTTTTGGGAACAAAACATGATTGATCAATGTAACGAAGATGCTCGCAGTGTCTTTGAACTGGCCAGTAAAATTGGAAGAAATTTCCAACATGATTCTTTGCGCTCCGAACATTTGTTAATAGCCTTGGCTAATTTTGCTAATAGAAACAAAGGAAGTGGTCTAGCTAGACTTTTCAAGGCTTCGAATCTTTGTCCGCGTGTTGTGAGATCCGAAGTCGAAAAACTTATAGTTTCTGGAGTTGGGATAGTTTCAGGTGACGGGGAATTGCCCACGACTCCAGATATTAAAATTGTTTTTGAGCTGGCACGCGAAAACTCTCGGGAATTAGGGAGCGAACTTGTCGGATGCGAGGACCTTCTTATTGCAATCAGCAAAAGAAAAGATTTAATAGGAGGAATGATCCTTTGGAATCTTGGATGTAGCTTATAGCTGGAGATTCTAATTCTTTGTGAGGTCCGATTTTAAGGTGAGCAGGGGCAATTTTTACATGCTCAATTTGTTTATGATTTCTCTGGTTTTGAAAAGTTAAGTCGCTTGGTGGAAATTTCCATCAAGCATTATTTGCAAAATAAAGCGTCTCTTTGATTTAGGATCCAGTGCCTGATTTATTGCGGTAAGAGGAAGCAATCCAGGTTTCTTTATTCTAATTTGAATTTTTATCAGTTCCAAGAGTGAAAGTTCGAAATTTACTATGCGGCTATTGCACTCATTTCTTCAACGCTTAATTCAGAATTTCTTGGAAAAAGCTCGTTTGGCAAAATTAGTTTTTTTGCCCTTGCTGTTTTGATACGAACGTCTGACTCGCTATATTCTAAAGCTGTCAACAGACTTTCAAATAAAGCTATTAAGGAATTGTCATGTTTTAAATATGTTTGAGAAACCCCTAAATCTAAAATGTCTTCTAAGCGTTTGGGGTTTTCGGTCGCCGCAAACAAAGGCAGATCTGGGTTTATTTTTTGTATGGCATGAAAAAGAGTTGGTAGGACTTCATCCTCTTCGACTAAGCTGACAACTGCTAACGCCTTACCCAAGCTTACTCTCCCAAGTGTTCTTGGTCGATTAAGGTCTGAATAGTACACATTGAGACCGCGAGATTCTGCGTACGACAGGCGATCGTGATCGTAGTCATGAGCACGATATGGAATTCCTTCTGACTC
>CAYYIQ010000306.1:0-3234 GCA_964472005.1 uncultured Bdellovibrionales bacterium
TATTCCAAAGTAGAAAACATGTTGAGCCAAAGAAGCTGTTCCTTGTTCATTTCTTCCACACTACTTGGCAAACTAAATGAGGCGACACCGAACGCTATTTCCTGATGACAACCGGCTGCGATCAAGGTCAATGCAGCGACCTGCAATGGATCACACCCATACACATCAAAACCCATTTTAGAAATATCTTTTCCCGAAGCTAGACTATTTAAGGCTTTTCTCGCTTGCTGTTCTGTACCTGAAGCTAACTGCACTGCAAGCCCAGCCCGCCCCGCAAATCCAGCTAGTAAAGGCTTACCGATTCCTAAACTCTTAGAACCAGTTCCGAGAAGAACGCCTAAACGCGCACGAATCAACGCATCATCAATAATTGCTCTGTACATGCGATCATTTAGAGAACGTGATACACGCATACAAACCGAGTGTATAAAACACAATGACGCAGTAACTTCGATTCCAAGTACGTTCACCGCACCGGTCAAATTTTTTATAGTTTTTGAGTCTACTCCCTGAGCAAGTTCCGAATCTTGTACAGCTCTCATGATCAAATTTTCAAGGATTGAAAAAGTCATTGGATCTGCAGAACTCTTTTGCCCCTTGCCAGCATCTATTCGGCTACGTCCGTAAACAGTTCTAATCATAACCCAAAAGATCCAAGGAACAGGTTTAACCCGTTTTACGATCCCTGACGCAACGTTCCATGAAGGTGAAAGTGCGCCCCATGTTTTCTTTTCTTGTTCTGCAAAAACATCGCCTGCTTTCTCAACCTCATTAGAGATTTTCTCTTCGAACTCGTCTTCGCTAACGTTCTCTAATTGCTCCATTGCCTTTCCATCTGTAATCACTATTTTCCATTACATTCTGGACACCGCTAAAATGCCCAGCAATAAATTGTTTGCAACTCCTAGGGTATTCCCTCTTGCAAAACCAAACACAGTTCTCATTTTAAGACTCTTTAGACCTTAGTCTAATTTTAAAACTTCACATAATTGTATCGGAAAGATGGAGGAATGACTGGAGCTAAAAGCATCGGGAGCTAACCACCTGAAAATACTCTACTATTTTACCCCTTTATAACTTCGTGAATCTTCATTATTCTAATATTATGAATTTCACTCAATTAAGTTTATTTTTTAAACCACTACTAAAACCGACTCCGAAACAGCCGACTCCTCGAAAAAGAAAGTCGACAAACCGGGTGTCGGATCCGAAATTGTTTGAAACCTGGAAGCGACTTCAGGAGAGTTATTTTCCCGACAGCCTTTTCTTAAATGAGTTTAAAGTTTGTTGGTCCAATCGACACCAAACAAGTTGCCTAGCTTCCGTAAACCTGCAAACTAAAATAGTTCGAGTCGCTCCGGCGATGAAACTCCCTGAGTCTCAACTCTTTCTCGAACCTTTGTTATACCACGAAATGTGTCACGCAATCGTCGGAATAAAAGTAGTAAGAGGTAGGCGCAAGATCCATTCACGAGAATTTAAAAATTTAGAAAACCTTCATCCGCATATAAAGTTCTTAGATATCTGGATTAAGAATGGTGGATGGTCCAAGGCAGTAAAACTAGCAAAAAAGCAAAAGAATATTGCGCAATTGATGAAAGTTTAATTTATTCATCTCGATAGCTCGTTATACCTGCAAATGAGGTTGATCGAGCGATATTTATTTTTCGCGTCTCGACAATCATTCCCCCACCTACCGAGACTACACCACCCCGACATTACTTCCGATCAGGCGAGGATTGACGGCTTTTACCTAGGCCGCCTACGTGGCTCCCAGAGTAAGGTGGGATATTTGAGTCTCTACAGACATTCCACACCCCGCCGCCACACCTGCGGAAGAGTCTGTCCGAGTAATACAAGTTGGATTTTTTCCCGTAATCCTCGAGAACGCGGGGATCCGGTGACTGAAAACATTATTTCTCCTGGATCCCTGCGTTCGCAGGGATGACGTCGGGACGCAGGGATGACGTCAAGACGCAGGGATGACGGTTTTGGCCCAAATTCACATTACGCGGACAGACTCTTTCGTGAGAATAACGGTGGGACGCCGAAATGACACCGGAGCGTTTGAATAACGGAGGCTCGCTGAATCGGCAGTGAAATTTTGGTATGGCGGCGTACAGGACAATAGAAAATTAATTGGTAAAGGCTAATTGTTAGCTTCCGTATAATTTGGACAGACTGGAAAGAATATTACTTAGATCAATTGGAGAGTATGAACCCATAATTCAAACCTTTTACTTTTCCGCACTCAACATCTTAGAAATCATCGCTTTCAACTGGGTTTTAAATTCTGGATCAGTCTCTTTCGTTAGCGCTGTCTTAAGCAAACCAATAGATTCTTTACCTTTCATTGTTGTAAAGATTGTTTGATAGGATAACATTCTCGCTACTTTATCAGGATGATGAATTAGAACTTCTACCTCGGACTCGCTTGGAATCCAACCCTTGTCTCCCAAGTAAATTCCCAATGCAGTATCAAGAACCGTAGCTTCATTTTCCGATGCACTTTGTAACAACAAATGCTTTGCTATTTCGAGTGGTGGATTGCTTGCAATAAAACCCTGAACGATTTTACGATGAGTTTCCGCAGTCCGTTTTGGATCTTCCAATATCTGACCTAGCATCACAAACTGATCCTGAGACAAGATATCTGGAGCGTCTTTTACCATATTTAAAATCTCTGGCGCGCCTTTATGTTGAAAACGTATTTTTTCTAGAGCCATTCCTGCAGCATAACCTCTCACTCTCGCAGTTGGGTGTAAAAACAACTTTGCAACTGATGATGCTGTAATAGAATGATTTCCTCTTAAAGGTACTCCCGCCAAAAGGAATAATTGATCGCTTGGATCTAAATCTTTCCAATCTAAAAGCGATACTTTCTTAGCCCACATAATTTCAGATTTGTTTAAGGAAAAATTTGGATGCGCGATTACGATATCTAGAACCTTTCTTGCGTTTTCAGGCTGAGATGAAAACAGGATTGCCAACGCGCTCATTCTTCTCTTAAAATCATCAGATAGAAATTGATTAACGATTAGTGGATTTTCCACTCCTCTCGTTCCAAGGCGAGCTAAAGTCAACACATCAAGGTCACCACAAGTTTTTGTATTTTTGCCAGTAGAAATTAATTGAAATGCTGGCCCGTATGGAACTGGTAAGTTTTCCAGAAGAGTAACGGAAACACCTTCTAGAAATTTTGAAATATTAGATGACCCAGATGACATTAGAGCT
>CAYYIQ010000307.1:0-3224 GCA_964472005.1 uncultured Bdellovibrionales bacterium
CGGCGCTACACTAAATCACGGAATTTCACAAAGTGAAGTAGAGTGGGTAACTTATGCGGACGCTGATGGTACCTACAATCCCCGAGATGCAGTCAAGTTAGTGAAGTTCGCAATTGAAAATAACGCCGATTTAGTGTTAGGTAGTCGAATGAAAGGAGTTATGGAACCCGGTTCTATTACTCTATTTAGCAGGCTGGGAACCCCAATAATATCCTTGTTGATTAAAAAGTTATTTAGAATTCCATTAACCGATTGTAATTCTGGAATAAGGTGTCTTCGTAGATCTATCTACGACTCTTTAAAAATGGCATCAACAGGAATGGAATTTGCTTCTGAGTTAGTGATTAAAACTGCTATTATGGACCTCAAATATTTTGAAATTCCAGTTAATTTGAGGAGATGCCCTAGTCCAGATCGTAAGCCGCACATCAGAATTCTAAGAGATGGATTGAGACATCTGGGAATCATCATTTTATTATTCGTAAAGAATTTGCGAAATAATGTTAAGTGACCATTTGGTAAAATCTATATTCATGAAGATAGACTTGATTCGCAAGTAAAAACAAAAACGTATTGGTTGGAAAAAAATTATGCCAAGATTTGTTTGGACAGTTAGTTGTGGGGTCTCTACTTTGCTAGTTTTTCTTCTGTCTACTCCGAACTTACAGTTTGATAAAATGTATAGTCGCGATCTGAGTATTGCTTTTCAGGTACAACGTTTATTAGATGGTTATCTTACTTTGAGCCATTCTCCAGAAGTAATTAGGCATGATTGGGCACTGGCAGATAATGGTGTCCATCAACTTTGGGGCCTCGGAGTTCCATTTCTAAGACTGCCATTTATTTTTATAGCTCAGTCTTTTGGTTATTTTGCTTTCCCGGATAAGATAATCATTCTATTGCTTCTATTTGCTGTTGCTTGCGTATCGAGTGCGGCAGTATTCAAAAGTATTTCCATTTCCAATCTCTTTTTAAAAAATGTATTAAGTTGTGTTTTAGGAATCTCTTTAACTCTGTCTCCTTTGTTCGTCTCGCTGTGGACATATAATCCTAATGTCTACAATGAAGTAGCTATGTATAGCTTACTCTGGGGGCAACTGCTATTTAGCTTATTTATTTTGTCGTTAAATACGAACAAGTTTTCGTTGATACTGCTGACTTCGTTTATTTCTGGATATTACGTTCTTATTCGGCCAACCGGCATAATCTTCGGGATGATGGCCGTATTGTTTCTGGTTTATTATAAACAAGGTTTAAGCCTTTTAAAAAGGTTTTTTATATTTGCCATCTTTTCGTGCGGTCCGCTGCTAACTATGGCTTTAAATTGGTTTCGTTTTGGAAATCCGTTGGAGTTCGGTTACAAACTAAATATTTCAGGTCTGATTAATAATGAATTTGCTCTACGTCACGGGTATCCATATTCTGAAGTAAAAGTAGTAGATGCGCTGAAAGAACTGATTGGGATCATGTTCTTTAATCCAACGTTAAATAAAAAATTCTATTCATTAGGTCACCATCCTTGGCAATCGGAAGTTCTACGTTTCCGTGAATTCTATATTGAAACATTTTCTTCTAAAGATTTCGTTATTGTAGTTCTTATGTTTAGTTTTATTCCGGTTTGTTCTCTCGTCTTTCGTAAATTTCGCTTTGTGAATGAGGAGTTTAATCAAAAAATTAGAATTTATGCGACATTTTTGGCCTCGAGCTTCGTGATGTTATTTTGCTTTTACCTATTTTCTCCGTCTATTACTTCACGATACGTTGCAGATTTCGGTCCTACAATATATGGAAGTTGGTTTGTTTTTTATATCTCTTTGGTAAATATTGTATCTAGAATTCCAATACGACTAGTCAAGTCTACGTTAAATCTTTTAATACTAATTACGATTTTTCTTCAGTTAGTTTTTCATGCTCCGACTCTTAAGAAGTCCCTAAAAATGCATTACACGTCTCTTGATGGTGTCATATTAAATTATGCAAAATTTCAAGATGATCTTAGGGATACTGTTAAAGTATTTCCCACCGAATACCAGTGTGGGGCTATTGATAATCCACGTTTTCGCTACAATCTTAACGGGTGGCAATATTCATCTGGCTGTAATGTGGGTCCAGGTACGTTTCTTTATCTTAAGTCAAGTCGATGTATTAAAGTTAGTATTGAGTCCAATAAAATACCTAATGTAAGCGTATATTCAAATTTAGTAAGGTTGAATTTAGAAAATGAGACAAGAGTTAGAAAAAAGTATGAACTAGTGTTTTGTTCGGACACTGAGATGGTTGATATTGGTGTAAGACAAATATTTATAACTTGGGTTTTACCATCGGAGCTGTTCTCAAATACTCACCAAATCAAACTTGTAAAAATAGCGAATATGACCGATCAATATTAAAAAATAATAAACTTAACTGAAATGTTTATCGTGCTAGTTTGAGGAATATTATGATACCTCACTTAAAGTAACTATCGATATTCTGCTGAATTAGACTCGAGATTACCTTTCCCTGGGGTAAGAGAGCTCAATAGAATTATCGACATTCGTAAGAATTGTGAAATCTATGTTTGCGCTAGCAAAACGTTCGAAATATTCAACCACAATTTTGTACCGCCCGATTCCGAGGCTTTCAGAGTATTTCTTTTTCTTGCCTGCTTGGGGATGCCAAGAATCAATCACCGTTTCGTCATCTATGATCACTCTAACGCCGTCGTCTGAAGTTACATTAAATGTAACGGTTGTGGGTGTTTTAACTTCAAGAAATGTAGTCCAACGTGCGGAAAAGTTATCGATTGGAAGAATTGAGTTGGGTGACCCTACATGCCAATTATGTTTTAGTTTTTCCTCAGATCGTATCAAAGTCGGTTCGCCATTGAGGTCTGGATTGCTGTAATATTCAGCCTCCCATTTGGAATTGTCTGGTTTGAATATTAAGAACGCTGCAATAAGCACAGTTACGGATATTAATATAGAAAGGATTGGCTTATAGTTGAATAATATTTTATGATTTTGTTGAAGCTTCTTAAGAATTTGAATTTGAGCGACTGCTCGTTCTACGCTAATACTTTTGTTTGCATTTGTCATGAGATCGTAACTGCATTTGAGCTCGTCGACAGAGGCATCTCCACTTAGATATACTATAGTTAGTAATTGTTTAATTTTTCTCAAATAGTCGGGAGGCAGATCTAGGTTGTTTTTTAATTCTTCAATTTCTTTAGGAATAGCATTTTC
>CAYYIQ010000308.1:0-3178 GCA_964472005.1 uncultured Bdellovibrionales bacterium
CTTCGTTTCGATTGATTCCGTCTCAGCATTTTCGATTTTTTCAGGATTACGTTTTATCCACACATCAAGTGCGCCGGCATCTATTTCATCATTTTCTGCTCCCTGCTCCGCAGTTAATTCTGTTTTATCTTCGTCCGCAGACCCCTTCTCAGGGGTATCCAAAACTTCTTCACTCGGGTTTTCATCCTGAGAGTCTTCCACCTCTTCTGCAACAAGCATAGTCAAATTCAAAACGACGACACCGCATACTAAAAGCAAAATTGTTGTTAGATAATTATGCCAGGACTGATGGGTTCTCACTATAAAACGACGGACATATCGCGGTGAATCTTTTGAGGTTCTTTCAAATCTTACTTTCTGATCCATCACTGTTTCTTTGAAAACCCTTCAACTACCGGGCGAGGTACTATCGCTGAGATATCTCCCCCATTTAAAGCGATGTTTCTAACAATACTAGAGCTGATAAAAGAATTTGAACCTGAAGTAACAAAAAAGATAGTTTCGATCGATGGACATAAAAGTCTGTTTGTATGAGCTAACTGGCTCTCATATTCGTAATCCGAAACGGCCCTCAATCCTCTCACGATAACTTTCGAATTTACGCTAACTGCAAAATCGACTAACATTCCGCTGAAACTTTCAACGCGGATTTTGGCCGCTGACTCTTCACCAAAATATTCTTGGACTGATTTTGTTGCTAATCGAAGACGTTCCTTGGTCGTAAAATAAGTCGCCTTTGGAGACGAACGGGGGCCGCCTGTTGCAACCGCAAGATAAACTATTGGGAAAACGCTAATTGCACGCTCCAAGATATCCAAATGACCATTCGTAATTGGATCAAATGTTCCTGCATAAACAGCGACATTATTTTCAAATTCTGACATTTGATTCATTTCCCTAGATATTTACAAATGATCATTCCAGAGCTCCCGATGGTCTTGCTCTTTAATAATCTTAAACTTTCTGCTGATTTTTCTTGAATCAGCTCCGCGTTTACCTTACCAATTTCCGAGCTATTGTCTTCATAGATCAAAAAAGCTCCTTCGGCTAAAACATTCTTACTATTGATAAGATGATAATAATCCCAAAAAGACACAGTTTGATACGGAGGATCTGCAAATACAAGGTCATATTTAGCACTATTAAAGTGTGCTTTTTCTACTCCCTTCCTCTCCATCGTGAGAGAACTCAAAACATCAAGTTTCGCAGCATTATCTTCTATCTTCTTGCAAAACGCAGGATTCTTCTCAACAATATGAGAAGAGCTGGCGCCCCTCGAGATGGATTCAAAACTGAAGATTGCAGTCCCCGCATATAAATCTAAAACACTCTTTTCATGAAAATCAGTATAAGACGCTAGACTGGAGAATATGACTTCTCTCAAAAAATCCATCGTCGGACGGAAACCTGGAATTTTGCTGTCCGGAACCTCAATCCTTCTTCCACCGAGACTACCCCCTGTTATTCTCATAAAAACTTCCCAAAATTCGCCTGATTTTAATACTAAGATAGACACACCTGAAACTAGGCATTGCGATTAAGATTTAACTAGATCATTTTCCTAGAATTAGCATAAAATGTTTATGTTTGCAGTTAATTACAATACTCGCTTTAATTAAAAATATATCTTATAGTCTCTTAGCTAACTCCCATTTTCTCATCTCGAAAGAATATTCGCGGAATGGGAATTATCTAATTTTATTTATTGCGCCTAAAAATCGATTATTTTATGAATTTAAAAGATACGGACCTTTCAATTTCCCTCGCTAGAAGACAAAAACGACTTCATTTTTGGAAGCAACACCTACTTCAAGACGGTGCTAGCATCGAAAAAAAGCGCGCCCTTCCTCCTGAAATAAAAAACAAACTAAAAGAACGCTTAGCAACTTATAGCCAGCTTCTCGCAAAATTTCCCGTGATTAGGGACGAGGAAGAATTTCAAGAATGCGAAAAACGCCTTAGTTCGATGGAAAGAGAATTTAATTCAATTCTAGAGTCTAGGAAACTTTTTACCTCTGATTATGGCCTCGCCTTCATCAAAAGTGAGTAAATCGACAAAAAAATCGCTCTCGCACCTTTTTACTCAAATAATAATTTACTTTAAGGCTTGAAATTCAAGTTAGGTTTCTGTACTTAGAGTCAACTTTAATTTAATTATTTATTAAATTAAGACTCAGTTTCGTTTCGGGGCGTTAGCTCAGTTGGTAGAGCAGCAGCCTTTTAAGTTGCGGGTCAGTGGTTCAAGTCCACTACGCCTCATTCCCATTCAATACTGATTTTTAAGTCTACTGACTAACCTACGAGTAAGACTCCTTTCAATTCAGCATAACAATCCCAATAAGTACCCAACCGACAATAACCGCGAAAGACAGTATTAAATCACCCGTTCCCCTTCTGTCTCACGAAGCTAGTGATTTTAAATATATTCCATTAGATACAAAATTTACCTCAACTATAGATCTAGGTATCCCGATATCAATCAAATGAGCGATAATTCTGATTTTGATCTTGTAGCGATAGGTAGTGGCCCTGGTGGCCAGAAAGCTGCTATTCAAGCCTTAAAACTAGGTAAGAAAGTAGCAATCATCGAAGCCAACCCTTTTGTTGGTGGAAACTGTCTATTTGACGGAACCATACCTAGTAAGTCATTTAGGGAGGCTATCATGCACCTATCTGGCTACCGGGAGAGAAGTCATTACGGACAAGCCTACCGCGTCAAACAAAATATCGAAATGAAAGATCTGACCGATCGAACAGATGGGATCAGCCGCGACATTGAACAAACAATTCGTTCTCAATTACTTCGGAACAAATCGGAAATCATAATTGGGTTTGCTTCTCTTGTCGATCCTCACACCGTCAAAGTGAAACTCGACAACACTGAAAGAATTATCCATGCAGATAAAATTATCATTGCGACGGGCACGAGACCTTGGAGACCCGAATCATTTGATTTTGATGGCACGACAATCCTAGATAGTAACGACATTTTAAGAATGACCAAAATCCCATCCTCACTCACCGTAGTGGGTGGAGGAGTAATCGGTTGCGAGTACGGATCAATGTTTTCTGCTCTTGGAACAAAAGTAACGATACTTGAACAAAGAGAAAAAATTCTGTCTTTCATTGACGCTGAACTAATAGAGTCATTGACATATACACTTCGACAACAAAAAAC
>CAYYIQ010000309.1:0-3169 GCA_964472005.1 uncultured Bdellovibrionales bacterium
TAGAAACTTATTTTTCTAGGCGTTAAAAGATTGGCTCTTACCAAAAACAACTGCCTGACACTCAACTTCGAGTTGCGGTTCTTTAACCTTAACGGTCGAAACAAAAATTCCTGTTTCATAAGCTCGTGCCCGCAAAACTTCAATTCTACTTGCATCCGTAATCACCATATGCGCTTTAATCGAATGATTTATTTCAGCAATAATATTCCCCTCGCCCGAATCTTCGATCGAAGTAATCATCCCAAAAATTGGATAGGTCCCGCCAATCTCTACATCGCCCTTGGTAATTTTTAAACCTAAATCCTCAATCGTACCTAAAACATCTTCCTTTGCTTCTAGACTCATAACCGCTACACCTCGTCGAATATTATCCGTTAAGTAAAAAACGCTCCCCACCAGCTCAAAAAATCCGTACCAGTTCAGAAAGTTATAAATGTTATTACATTTACCCCAGAGACAACAACATAAAGGTTTTAAGTGCCGAATATAATGAATAATTTCGGTCGCTAATTGTGTTTGTCGTATTGCATGTGAGCGTTTATTTTTTAGCGACCACAGAGGCGCAGAGTGGGAGGTATAAGGTTATGTGTACGAAAACTCTGAAGTGCAAGAGTTTATGCTAGAAAAACGGGTGCCTTTCTCTGTGTCTCTATACCTCTGTGGTCGCTAAAAACAAACGCTCACATGCAATACGACACAACCAATTAGTGACTACCCGAGTGGCATGACCTTAGAACTGCTGTTCCAAAATTCTTCGAATGAGATGAAGCCGTGTAGTTTTAATTTATCTTCATGATTAGCTGTTGGGCTTGAACTAACTTGGATAAGTTCTAATGCCGATCGAAGGCTAGGTTTTGAATCAGCTACAACTGGGACTTTAATTTTTGCGACAAGACCGACTAATTGATCTGACACAGGTACTGTTAAATCTGTTAATTTAATACTTACAGTAGATGGTTTTGAATCAAGCTGGTCATCGCTATTGAGATTTGGGATTCCAACTTTTGAAATACTACCGACAAGCTGTCCTTTGAAGAAAACCGGATCACCTACACTTAAGTGAGGGATGGCTGAAAATTCGACTTCGATTCCAACATCCTTAGTCTCAGAAACAGCTGTAAGGTAAGAATTGTTTAATTCAACATTGTAAGTTGAAAAAATCGAAATTAAATAGAGTAAGCTTCCCATTCTAGATTCGTCTTCTTTTATGTAACAGTAGTAAATATTAAAAAGATCGCCGAGGGTTTAAGACCAAAACTCTAACTTTATCGAAAAAGAAGAACAGAAGACCAACCCTTAAACAACATTTTTGTAGTGTTAATGACGTACTTATAAAATTTAAATTCAACACCACAAATTCTATTTAGATCCTAGCTATCTAAAAACCTACCTCAGTGCAACCCCCTATTAGTTAGTTGATTGGTCGTGAAATATCGTCCGATAATAGCCTTACTTCATTACAAATCGACTAAAATACTAAATAACTTGACCACTAAAAACGAAATAATCAATATTACCAAGCACTTAGGCAGCCAGAGCAATTCTTGGAGGGCCCTAGCACAGAGTTCAACTGCAAAAGCTCGTGAAATTATCCCCTATCATTTCGCGATCAGCGAAAAAATCTTGCCAGTCGCGATAAGAAAAAATTCTCATCAAACCGAGATCCTCTTAGCCGCCCAAAGTGGGATCAATCAAATCGAAGTTACTTCAAAACTAAAACTGATCACTAATTTAGTTGTGAAAGTAATAGAGTGTAGTGAGCCTTCAATTGAAAAAGCAATCAGGTCTGCTTATTTCAAAAATCTAGAAGAAATCGCACCGCCCAAATTTGTGCATGACCTCAAAAACAAATCGAATCTTAACGTTAGGAATATCGACCTCAACGAGGCACACAACTCTAAGACCAAAGAAATTCCAAAACTTCTTAACAACATTTTAAATTCTGCCTACGCAAACCAAGCGTCAGACGTCCATATTGAATCAAAGAAAAATTTCAGAGCTTACATAAGCCTTCGAACATCTGGCAAACTAACCACGCTTGAAAATTACATTTTGAATTCAATCCAATTTGAAAGCCTAATTAGATATATAAAAGTCATTTGCAATCTCGACATCACCGAACATCAAAAGCCACTCGAAGGAATGTTTGAAGTAAAGCTCCATGAATCAGACATCAGGATACGTGTTTCGATCATACCTTCAATCTATGGAACAAAAATTGCTCTAAGAATTCTACATCACTACCTCTTAGACGAGCTTGAAAAATCACCAGAAAACTACCTAAGCGAACTCGGCCTTTCAAACGAACAAGAACAAATTTTCTCACAAAAATTAAACGCTAAAAATGGGTTAGTACTTGTGTCAGGACCAACTGGCAGTGGAAAATCCACGCTATTATATTCTCTAATAAATCAGATAGTTCCAGCAGATTGGAATATTCTCTCACTAGAAGATCCAGTAGAACGGGAGATACCACATATTACGCAGATCGAGGTTAAATCTGAAAATCAAGATTCCTTCTACACCGCCCTTAAAAGTCTACTACGACAAGACCCGGATATGATAATGATATCGGAAATACGCGATTCGAAAGTTTTGGAAACAGCAATCCAAGCAGCCTTAAGTGGAATCCTCGTTGCGAGCACAATTCACGCATCTAAAACTCTAGAGTTAATCCTAAGAATGTTTGAACTAGGATCGACCCCAGTAACACTTGGATCAGTTTTAAAACTAACAAGTTCTCAAAGACTAATTCCAACAAATTGTCCGACCTGCCTAGAGCTAATTTTTGACGACAATATCACCCGCGATCTTTTATCCATTCCACGAGATTTCCCACTCGCCAAATCAAGTGGCTGCACTCAATGTAACTTCACTAAATCAGCCGGACAAATCGCTGTGTACGAAACCTGCATTCCAAATCTCGCACTCGTTTCAGAAATCTACCAAGCATTCAAAGACGGAATGAACGCCGAAATAATGTATTCAATCCAAAACCAATTCAACAAAACTCACTTCTCCCCCTTCCAAAAATCAATCAGAAATCTCCTAATAAGCAAACAGATCCCCCCCGAAACCGCCATGCAATTTCTAAACTGATAAACTGCAATGCAACTCAAGCAGCCTGGAAAGTTTTTGGGGAAGTTTTAACGCAGAGCAAGCGGAGAGA
>CAYYIQ010000310.1:0-3137 GCA_964472005.1 uncultured Bdellovibrionales bacterium
CAGGTGCATCAGTGTTAGCACAGGCTAATCAACAGCCTTCACTAGCATTAGCTCTACTAGGTAGATAATTTAATTACTATAATCAGGAAGTAAATACTTCCTGATTATAGAGTATTACACATTTCAAAAGTTTTTTTAGAACATCTGCAAAAAAAAAGCTAAAGCCTTTTTATTTTCTCGTCGATAGCTCTTCTATGGGTGAGGGTAGGTTGTGAGGCAGTTCAAATGACGCATTCGCGTTAACCCGATGGGTAGCAAGTAAAGTATCTGATAATCCCGAGAGTAGTTAATTCAAAATAAAATTAATAACGGATAATTTTATTTTGGCAGCATTTTGCTGTTCACGAATTAGGAACTTATTCACGGAGGAAATGGAAAATGGCATTAACAATTAACACAAATATAGCTTCGTTAAACGCACAACGACGTTTATCAAGTTCGACTGGCTCACTAAGACAATCTTATGAAAGATTATCTTCAGGTTTAAGAATCGTACGAGCAAGAGATGATGCAGCGGGTTTGGCAATCGCTGATGCTCTTCGAGCCGATTCTAGAATCGCTTCAGTGGCAATCAGAAACGCAAACGATGGTATCTCACTAGTAAGTATTGCGGATGGTGCACTCGATCAGATGAGTTCGGTTTTAACAAGAATGGCTGAACTTGCTGAGCAATCAGCAAACGGTACTTTGGGTTCTTCTCAAAGATCGGCACTAGGGCAAGAGTTTTCTGCTCTTGGTTCGGAAATTCAACGAATCGCTGAAACAACTACATTTAACGGACTTCTATTGCTATCAGGTGGACAGAACGTTAGCTTACAAGTTGGTTTTGATTCATCTGCAAACTCACAAATCGCATTTAGCGGTGTTGACGGTACTTTGGAGTCAATTGGTCTAGCACAAAAAGGTAGTAAAAGTTTAGTGTTCTCACTAAACGGTGCTTCCACGGTGCTTGCACAAGAGGCTGCAAGATCTGCACTTGACGCGGTTAAGTTAGCTATTAGTTCGCTAACCACAAGCCGAGGTACTTTAGGTGCGGCGGAAAGTCGGTTGACAGTTGCCATCACTAACCTTTCGGTGGCTAGAGAGAACTTTACGGCTGCAGAAAGTCAAATTAGAGATGTGGATGTTGCCGAAGAGTCAGCAAATCTAACTCGACTAAATATTTTACAACAGGCAGGAGCTGCAGTGTTAGCACAGGCTAACCAACAGCCACAGCTAGCTCTAAGTTTACTAGGTAGATAATACTTAATAAATTTTTGAGAATATAAATCCTAAAGATGCGGCTGCTAAAGCGGCCGTATCTTGAGAACAGGTCTTCCACGAGCCGTGTTCCGTGCCTGAGTATAGACTGCCAAGCTATGCTCAGGCTTTTTGCTAAAACTATCTAAAGAGTTTTAGATTGGATTTGTAAAGTATTTAGTCAGTCAATTCTAGTCAAATTTAACTTTTCACAATAGGTTTGCCAAATTTTGTGTCTGGTACTTATCTATTTAATAGTTTTTCATTGCGACTTTAAGTCGAATTACTAAGGCGGAAAGATGCAAAAGTCTACCGAAGCTGACTCGAAAATTTATACTTAGCGTCCCTTCGCTTTAAAGGTAAGATCTAATACGTAGATCTTACTAAGATTCGGGGTGAATTACGGTGAAATATTGGCCCCTGGCAAATGGGAGCGTCTTAGTGTAAATTCGGCATTAGTCAATTTATACTAGGATGGGTCTACGTAATGGTTAAGAAAAAACTAGATGCTTTAGCTTCCGCGCTTGATAGTGAATTAGGTGAGGATAGAAAGCTGATCGCTAAACGGCCACCCGGTCCGATCCCTCGCAGCATTGATCCAATAATTTTTTCTGAGGAGTTAAAATATCTGAATTCCTCTTGGTCCAACTGGAGTAATCAATCTGACTTTAGCTCTCATCGTCCGATTGTTGGTAAGTTCATCTCGTTTTTTAAGAGAAAAATTCAAGCATATCTGTTTAATGTGATATTCAAAGACTACATCGAGAGAGAACGTGAATTTGTAATGAAACTGGTTCAGTATTCAAATTTGACTGCAAATTACATCGATCATCGAAATGAAAAGATTTTTTGGGAGTTAAATCAGAAACTAGATCGAGAAATTGAGATGGTAAGTCAAAGGAATGATATTCTTATCTCAGAACTTTTAAAAAATAAAACTTTAAATAATCCTGAATCTTAAAGTTCTCTTAATAGTAACAGAAATAGTGACCGGTATTTTTAGATGGGCTTTGGAATCGTACTAATTGAGTCACTCACTGAAAAGCAAAATGAATAAAGAGTTAAGTGTTAAAAATGTTCTGATTCTTGCTTCTCAAGTTCCATTTTCTTCTGGTGGTGCAGAGGTTTTAATTGGAGATCTTGTCAAGGAAATTAGGGAACGCGGACACAATGTTGATGTGTTGTCTTTGCCATTTTTGATCAAAAATAACCAAGATTTACTTTTGCAAATCAGTCAGTGGAGGCAGTTAGATTTAAGTGAGGTTGGTGGTAGGCGGGTAGATTTAGTTATTGCAACGAAGTTTCCGACATATTTTGCGAATCATCCGAATAAGATCGTTTGGATGATTCATCAACATCGTCAAGCTTATGATTTATACGGGACTCGGTATGGTGATTTCGATACCGATGTTGGTGACGAAGCTGTTCGCCAGGCAATTTTGAATGCGGATAGGACGGCTCTTGGTGAAAGCAAAAAAGTTTTTACAATTTCAGATAATGTTAGTGGGAGACTTAAGGATTTTTTGGGGGTTGAAAGTGAGGCCTTGGAACCACCAATCCCCTCTAAATCATTTATACCGAGTTCTGTAAATTTACAAATAACCAAAGGTAATTCAATTCTTGTAATTGGTCGTCTCTGTAGTTCGAAGCGTATCGAACTGATTTTAAGATCATTGCCAGAGATTGATAGAAAATTAAATTTGGTAATAGTCGGTACAGAAGATGAGCCTGGGGTTGAAAGTTTTTTACGATCCGAAATTGAAAAACATGATTTACAGGATAGAGTCGAGTTCAAAGGAAGGGTTGATGATAGTTGTCTAATAGACCTTTATTCTCAATGTTTCTGTGTTTTTTACGGGTCGTATGATGAAGACTATGGCTATGTTACTTTCGAAGCT
>CAYYIQ010000311.1:0-3019 GCA_964472005.1 uncultured Bdellovibrionales bacterium
AAGGATATGTCTTGTGATATAAATGTTTACTACTTTTTTCCCGTTAATACTTAGGTAGTTTGGATGAGCAAAAAATGTTTTAGCTAGGTAAACAAAGTAGGCTTCGAGTTTGTTCGTGTTTTTTTCGTTGATATTTAAAAAATGTTCGTTGGTGTCTATCCCTTGGGTTTCAAAGTGTAGTGCAAATTTAACCTCTGAATCATTTGGAATGTTGTTTACAAAAAACTTTGCGCGGTTCCTAAGAGACCTCTTTGTCGGCCACCAATCAAGGAAGATGTAATCAATCTTATTTTGCTTGAACTGTTCAAAATGATTTTTTATTGTTCCGACGTCATCGGATAAATATTCACCAAGGAGTGGTTTAGATTTTAATTCTGAATCAATCTCGCCGTATCCAGCAATCCAATTTTCCGGAAACCATACATAATAATGCGCAGCTATTTTTGCGGGCAGGTTTGCGAAAATAATGTTGTTAATATTAAAAAATCCTAGAAAAAGAGCTGCAAGATAGAGACCCATTACTAAAGTTGGATTTTGGTTAGTTCTGTAACGATCAATCCGACCTTTAAATAGTCCGTAACCTGCAAGGATAAAAGCACTGCTCCAACAGAGGGGGATAAGGTAGGGCGCGAGCTTGGTAATTAATAACTCTTTCTCGAACGAAATTGGATTCGCTAAAATGAACGACTCACCCAGGAGCGTTAAAATTATTATTAATAGTGCTGTTCTAAGAATCGAGCCGGTTTTACGATCGGCGGAAACAGTTAGATAAACTTGGCAAAAAATAATTATGACCATTGAAGGTTCGATCATTCTCCGGAGAAAAGTCGAGGTTTCAATTACTAACCCTCGTGTAATAAAGCTCCCTGGCGGGGCGATTGTACACCCAAGGAGAAGGTGGCAATTGGAGTATAGGATATTTATAAGGTGGCACGTCAACAGGAAGAGGTAAGTAAAACCAATGAACGACTTTATATGTTCATTATTTCTTAAGCTCAGTAAGCTAAACTTAAATACACCTATGCAATAAAACGCACATGCTATCGTGAGTATCAATTCCATTTTTTAGGAGTTAAAATCTATTGGGTTTTCCGATGTAATTTCTTTAAGGATTAATTGTACAGAAGAAATGCCTTTATAGGTATTTATTTCGAGCGAGTAGGCGAGGTTAATGAAATTGCCTTGTTCAAGTAGAGGATGACCGAGCATTCTCCATCCTAGTGCATTCCGAGTCACTCCATCGTGAATTAACTCCATCTTGACGTGATTAGTTCCAATTATTTGGATGTGGGCAATTTCTACGTTTGATGTGTAGAACAATGGCGATGGATTCCCAACTCCAAATGGCGCAAGCTGTTCAAGTTCTTTAACCAGCTTTATGTTGATTTCTTTAAACGCTATCTCTTGATCGATTTTTAGTTGGATTTTAGGTTCTTCTGAATTGAAAAAAGTTTTGGCCAATTCGTTAAATTCTTTTTTGAATGTTGGGATATGTTCCTCTAAGATTGAGAACCCACCAGCCTCTTTATGTCCACCGTGCTTTATCAACAGGTGAGATAAGGCATTTAATGTCTCAGAAACATGAAATCCACCGATCGATCTAACAGATCCTTTGGCGACATTCGAATCATCTGATTTTCCTAATACCGCAATTGGTCGAGAAAACTGTTCTACCATTCTTTGAGCTGCAATTCCGATTACCCCAACATGGAAGGATTCGTCATATAGGGTGTAGGCAGAAGGGGGTTCTTCTAAGAACTCTTCCAGTTCTGCTGCAAGGTCCGCGCAGATAGACTTTGCGTGTTCCTCGTGGGTTTTTCTCTGATTATTAAGACTGTTTATTTTGTTGGCGATGTCTTTAGCATCTCCGGGAGAGTCCGAAATTAGGAGTGACATTCCGATATTGGCATCTTCTAATCGTCCGGCTGCGTTAAGTCTTGGTCCAATTCCAAATGCGATGCTCGAACAAGTAAATCTTGCTCCTTGTGGGATTTGTGCAACTTCTTGAATGGCTTGAATTCCAATTCTTGGACTTTGGCGAATCGCGTCAATTCCGCGCGAAGCAATTAGTCGGTTCACGCCACGTAGTGGTACCATGTCACAGATTGTGCCAATCGCAGCCAGGTCTAGTAGGTCTTTACTAGAGGGAAATTTGTTTGGAAGAGTTGGGTTTTGTTCTTTTATTTTTCTTATTAAAAGTATTCCGAGTAGCCACACGATACCAGCGGTGCAAAGTTTTTGTCCGTAAAAGCCACAGTCTTTTTGCATCGGATTAACTATTAGATCGGCAGGGGGATTTTTTTCACCTATTTCGTGGTGATCGACGATTATGACTTTAAGTCCGAGTTCTTTTGCTAAGGTGACTTCTTTAACATTTGTTATTCCACAATCGAGTGTAATTAACAGATTGGTTTTTTCGGCATGAAGTTTGTTTATCGCGGTAGAAGAAAGTCCGTATCCTTCGGTCATTCGATTAGGTACGTAATAGCGTAGTTTTGCTCCAGCTTCTTTTAACAAGATCCAAAGTTGAGAAGCAGAGCTTATTCCGTCAACGTCAAAATCGCTGAAAATAGTTATGTAGTCTCCAGCTTCAATCGATTTTACAATTAATTCAGCAGCTTTTTCTGCGTTTTTTAAACTTAGTGGGTCTGGGAGGTCGTTCCGCAGGGTTGGGTTCAAAAATGATTTAGCTTCTTCTATCGAATCAATTTCTCGGGCGACTAAAATTTTGGAGACAATCGGAGAGAGTTTGAGTCCAGCCGAAATTCTATCTGCAATTGTATTAGATCGTGACGAAGGAGGTGCGGATTTAAGTATCTGTTTTTGCTTTGGAACTTTGGTTTGGCTTTCAGATAACATTCTATCCCCATCTAGTAGTTAATTAACGCCTCTGAAATTTATACTAAGACGGTGATGTTTGCCAGCGGTAGAGAGTTTTTGGGGGAAGTTTTAACGCAGAGCAAGCGGAGGGGGGAGGTGTCGGGTGGGTTTATTCGGACTATTTGCTAGCGATTATGAA
>CAYYIQ010000312.1:0-2989 GCA_964472005.1 uncultured Bdellovibrionales bacterium
AAGTCTTTACAAGCTAGTTCCAGTTGGGTTCTTACTCTGCTCCAATCTAGTTCGACTTGCTCCCCATTGGCTTTCTTAACAATGATGTGAGTTGCTTGTTGGCCAGTTGTGCCTTCTTCTTCACCTCTCAAAACTCTCGCTTTTGCGCGTTGCTCTCGATAGAGGATATAGCCTTTTGCCACGCTGTAGTGACCCGCTTGCATTAGCAACATTTCTACTAGATCTTGAATTTGCTCAATTCCAACTTCATTATTTGGAGGAACTTGTGCCAGAATTCTCTTGATGACCTCGTCGCCGATGTTTTTCGCTTCTCTGCTGCTAAATGGATCAAGCTCGTCTTTTTCTTGAACATTCTTTTGTGCTTTGAAAGCTTTTTCGATTGCTGTTCGAATTCGATTCTTATCAAATTCGGCAACAGATCCGTTCCGTTTTTGAACGAGTACAACGACATCTCCAATTTCTTGGTTTTCGTTGTTTGAATCGTTATTTTCTAGTTTTTCAGCCTTTATTTTATTTTTGGTTGAAGATTTGGAGTTATCTGTAGTTGGCGTGGCGTTGTCCATAATTAGTGTCCTCGAGCGCGTTGGAAAATATATTAAATTCTTAAGCGTGTTTTTAGTCTAACCACTAGATATGGTGTATGCGTTCAGTCGTCAATACTATTTATTGTGGTACTAACTTCATGAGGTTTTTCTCCAAAGCTCTTTTATTTAAGAAACTTAGGGCTATTTTCAACAGGTTATTGGAAAATCTTGTTTATAAATATTGTCCCAAAACAGACTTTTTGAACGTCGAATGCACCGATTGTGCTAAAATAATTTGAAAATTTTGCGAGTTAACAACCTTAAATTACTAGGTTAATCGACTTTCGAAAAACTATTAATATCTGTGGTTTTTGGGAGTTTGGGGAGAATTGCAGAGATATACAAAGAAACTCAAGTTTTTGATTTTATTCTGCAATGAAAATGACCATTTTTCGTTCGAAATTTAATTATATGACAATCAAAATGAACGGATTAATGTACGGTCAGCCTGTCTTTGAAGGTAAGATTAAATTCTGGAACGGCAATATCAAAGAAATCACCTTTACTACTTAGGAAAGTGAATTCTCCTTTCATTGTCCCAATTGGATCTTTTATTACTGTCCAGCTAGAATATTCAAAAGAGTCATTTGGCTTTAAAACAGGCTGTTGTCCAACAACACCTTCGCCTTTTACGTCCGCTATTTGGACTTCTGCTGAGTAAACTTTCCAATGCCTATTGATCAGTCTTGCAGTGCTAGTAGAACGATTTTCGATCGTAATTGAATACGTAAATGCAAATACATTGTTAGTTAGGTCGGACTCATTTTCGACTGCCTGAGTCTTAACAGTAATCACAAAATTTGGTTTGCGTTTTCTAGTTTTTCTAATAACTGGTTTCGTGGTTTCGACTTGTGATTTTGACATAAATTTAAACTGATAAACTTGGCTACAGCCAATTGTTTTTTTAATATAGACGCGAATCCAATCTCTATCTGATCAAATTCTCGTTTTTTAGAGAATTTGTTCGCTAATCCAACTACCAAGGAACCATGAGGAGATTCAATTTAAGTTGTAAATTCAAACTAGGAGCAAATTCGCGATAGAAACCGAGTATGTCAGCGAGAATATTTTTTTACATAACACCGATGCTACTATAACTATAGATTACAGAAGGTTATGTAATATTCAACATCTAGCCTGAAATAGTAGCAGTATCGAGACGAGGTTTCAAGCTAAGAAGCGCGGGCTAAAGAGGTGACCAGCCTTCTTTTGTTAGCGGACGCGGCCTTTCGTTTTTTGGTTTTTTATTTTGATAGTTGGAGTAGGAACGAGGTTTCCTTGGTGGTTCGGCCCCCAAAATGTCCCGGCTTCCGAATGATGAAGGAGTTCCATCTTGTGAAACGTTTAGTTTAATGGAATCGGTTCGACGTCCGTTGTCAAAATAGTTCGCTCTTATCGCGATACCCGACGAATTATAGTCGATCCACTTCCCGTGTTTTTTTCCTAGAATTAAATTTCCTTCCGAAGATTTTTGACCTTTATTGTTGAAGTAGATCCAGTGACCAATCTCTTGATCTCGGTCGTAATAACCTGAGGCTAATAACTGTGAATTCCTGCCGAATTTATTTGTTTTCCCATGTTTAGCACCGCTCCTGAATTCAGTGCGTTCTTTAAGTTGTCCGTTGTTATCATAAAATTCCCAGGTTCCTGATCTGAGCCCAGCAGAATAACTTCCTCTTTCTAAAGGTTTATTGAATCGTGAAAACTTTTTATAGAGTCCATTCTTTTCGTTATTCGCGTAATTTGTTTCTTCTAAGATTTTGCCGTCTTGGTTTAATAGAACACTCTTTCCATGTTTTCTTCCTTTGAGATACGGAGTAAGCTCTTTTAACTTTTTGTTGTCATACCATTCTCGGTATTTTCCATCTATTTCGCCATCTTGGTAAAAAGTAATGATTTTTATATTCCCGTTTTGATGCCAAAGTCTGAATTCACCATGTTTAACTTCAAGGCCTTTTTTATCTTTATAAGCACACCATTGTGATTTGCCTGCTGGGAAAGCTTTTCCAACAATCGTGGAATCTTCCGGGCAACTTGGAATTGAATTTTGTTGAGAGAGTAGGTCTCCTTCGCTCGGAGAAACTGATTTAGACCGATTCTGACTATTCATTGGACTAGCTAGGTTTCCCATCGGCACTCCGAGAGCCTTTCTAAAAGTTTCACGGAAGTCCGCTCCATCATTCTTACACGCAGCAGAAAATAACAGAGTCAAAGATAAAATTATGGAAAGAATTTTATTCATAAATATTTTAACTTTGAATGAACAAATGTTTCTAAATCAAATTTCTCGACATTGAGAAATTTGCGAGTTAGAAATCGATTAATCATATAGACTCACAGTTAGGTTTTACCCAGGTCAGTAGCACCCTACATCAACATTTTTGATGAGTATAAATCTATATCTT
>CAYYIQ010000313.1:0-2989 GCA_964472005.1 uncultured Bdellovibrionales bacterium
ATCCTCAAAGCAAGCTCCTCTTAGCTTTAGGAAGGGTAAGGCTGTTTGCAAGTCGAAGTGGCGGCGGGAAAAAAATCTAAAAAAAGATAAGAAAAACTTAACTATTCCCCTCTTAACTATTGACAGGTTTTAGCGCGATGAACTGACCTAACGCTACAAAGTGCTTATACGCTCATCTGATAGGCACATTCGTTTTACATTGAGAATGTCCAAGCGCGCTGCCCCTCTTAGTCTAATTAGTATTCAAAATCTTCATAGAGGCAAACGTCGAGATCCGAAAAACAGCCGTGTTATAGTTCTCTGAGTGAGCTGTAATGGAAGTGTTTTTAGGAGTGAATTAAAAATGTTTGATTTGAGTTTAGACAAACTTTCCAATGAAGAAGTTAAATTAAATATTATAAGATTACGAAAGGTTGAAAGAGAATGTGAAGTTGAGCTGCTTTTTCATTTGATCGAATTAGAAAAACGAGATTTGCATTTGGCTTGGGGATATTCTTCATTATTTATGTATTTGGTGAATTCCCTTGGGTATGCGGAAGCTAGTGCTTCGCGGCGGGTTCGTATTAGTCGGTTAATTGGTAAGTATCCTGAGATTGCTACAATGTTGAGGTCTGGGAATACCAATTTGAGTTGTCTTAGTTTGATATCTAAAGTGCTCGAAGTTGACTCAGATAAGGGAAGTAAGCTTTTATCGGAGATCGTAGACAAGACATGCAGAGAGGTGGAAGAGCTGGTCTCAGCTTATCGACCAGAGGTTCCGAGAGCTAAAGAATATATAAAGCCAATTAAGGTTGCACGTGTCCCCAAGGATAAAGTAAAAGAACTGGAATTTCCGACTAATTCGTTCTGCAATCTGCAAGAAAGTTTGAAAGTCCCAGAGCCGGTATTGAAAACACTTCAGGCAGAAATTAGATATGAAGTTAGGTGCTCTCTATCAAAAGACATTAAAGAGAAACTAGGGAAAGCCCAGAATCTGATGGTTCATAAGCTTAAAGGGGATATGGCGTTAGAGAATGTGTTTGGTGAACTGATTGATTGTTATTTGGCTAAATACTCTAAGGACAAGAAAGTCAGAAAGGTTAATCGAGTGCAAAAAGGTCTAATGAACGAAGATGAGCTTGCTGTTAAACGTAAAGCGATCCCCTCACAAGTAAAAAGAGAAGTTTATGCGCGAGATAATTTTTGTTGCTCTTATCGATCGGTGGATGGAGTGAAATGTGGAAAAGAATCGAACCTAGAATTGGATCATATTACACCTGTAGCGCACGGGGGTGACAATTCAGTTGCTAATTTGCGGGTCGTTTGTCGGGAACATAATCAGTTTCTTGCACGCGAGGTTTTTGGGCGGGAGTTTGTGAGGACGAAAATTCAAGTTTGATCAGGTGTAATTCGACATCTTGTTTAGGGACGACCCAAATAAATTTAAAAAAAGAGTTCAAACATTCAAGTTTTTTGTCGCCGATATTTTGCTATGGCCGGCGATGAATACGAATTGTATATTAGATAAGTTATATATCTTCACAGTTCACTTGAGTTATTTGTTTTTACCTGAGTTATTTAACTCCACTCAGTTCTCACTTCAATAAAATTAATGAAATTTGCCCAAAATAGTTTACGCGGCCAATTTTGTGAAATTGGAGAAGTCGGAAAACCGTTTATCACTTGGTGGAAATAGCAATTTATATTGGAATTTACTCAATCATCGCCATCCTTCAGTAGAAGAGAGTATAAACAAAAGTAAGAATATGTTAGTATTACTTACTAATATCTACTTCCAACCAAGGGAAATTAACCATGTCAAAAACAAACAAAAATATTAAAATGCACGGTAATCCTGTTGAAGTTACTGGAAACGAAATGACTGTTGGGTCAACTTTACCAGATATCACTCTAACTGGTCCTGATCTTGCGGATGTTCAACTTAAGGCAAGCTCTGGGAAAGTTTTAGTACTCTCAGTCGTCCCAAGTTTAGATACTCCAATTTGCGCGCTGCAAACTAAACGTTTTAATTCTGAAGCAGCGAAGTTATCTAAAGACGTTGAAATTATAACTGTCAGTCGAGATTTGCCATTTGCTCAGAAGAGATGGTGTGGAGCTGAAGGCGCAGATCAGTTAACTGTACTTAGTGACTATAAACACCGAACCTTTGGTCAAGCATTCGGAGTTGATATGGAAGCGGCAGGACTTTTAGCGCGCGCGGTTTTTGTCTTTGGTAAAGATTCGACTGCAAAGTTAGTTCAGTACGTTGACGAAGTTACAGAAGAGCCAAATTATGACGAAGTGTTGAAAGCTGTGGCCGGAGAGCTTGATTAGCTTTTAATACAACTACAAATAAAAAATCTCTCGTCACAATCGTTTTTATGTGGGGAGAGGTTTTCCTTTTCTACTTTAAATCCAAACTCGTTTAGCTTTTCAACGATAGTGTCTCTTGTGAATGAGTGCGGATGTAATTCGGCATGCGTGCCAGTTTTGTTTTCAATTTCGGTTTTTGAGTCATAGACGTTAATTTGAAAGAGTAGGTGTGAGTTGTTCTTCAAAACTCTTTTTATCTGTCTTAACACTGCATCTGGATCAATTACGTGGTCTAGCATATTGTAACAGATAACTAAGTCGGCACTTTCTGACCCTATTGTATCAGCGCTTTCTCCAGCAGATTCAAGATAACGCACACTGGATAGGTTGAGGTGAGGGAATATTTCTCGATATTTTTTTATAAGAGGTTCGATTGCAATTTTAACTTTTGCGTCGATGTATTCGATTACTCCCGCGGGGCCAGAGCCAAATTCAACGACTGTTTTATCTTTCCAATGCGATTGTTCGAATCCTAGAAAATCAATCGCAGCAAGCATATCAGCTCTTTGCCCGGTTTTAATAAATTCATCGGGACTAAGGTCGTTGTAGCCTGTTTTTGAAATTCCGTCCCAAAATTTAAGCTCTTCTAGTTGAGCTTTTTCCTATCGTTGTTTCGGATAGGCGAAAACTTTTTTTA
>CAYYIQ010000314.1:0-2962 GCA_964472005.1 uncultured Bdellovibrionales bacterium
CACTACGGTTCTAAAAACTGGAAGTGTAAAAAGACTAATAGAGATAGAAGTAATTAAAAAACCCGCTCCGTTCATTAGGTATGGTGCATACTCAATAGGGAACTTACTCGTAAGATATGCAATTGCTCTAGTTAAAAAAAGAAAATATGAATCGCCCAGACTCCCATGGGTAAACGGTATAAATACTAGGCGCCAACTGTCGACTTGCAATTGCTGACTAAGAAATGTCACACCGTCTTCAAAATACAAAGTTGGCGTCAGGAACCCACCAGATCTTCTGAAAAACATTAGCGTCAGGACGATAACATTGGTTAAAATAAATTTTATCATTAAATTATACAGATTACTCCATCTCTAAATCCCACAAAATTTTATAGTTGTTTACCCTATAATACGGAATATATACACAGTTCTTTTGACTCCTCTAGAGAATGAGGCAACTGGCAGTACGTCTGATTGCCATCAAAGCGGGCAAAGTCAAAGATACTGTATGAAATATCAACTCTAAAGCGTGATTTGCTTACCAACGTTCAGATTGCGACAATCTGCAGTACGAACCGAACAAATTTTCTTGCTTTCCGTCATAAAGATGACGTCCTATTTTACCTCTACCTGTATCGAGGTATAAACTCGTGTATCTTTCTTGGACGACCAAAGTACCATTAATGCGCTTGGTCTTATTTTCAGGAAACAACATCTCTCAAAACCTTATTTTTTGAATATTTAGACAAATAAAATACAATGTATTAAATAGCGTTTTTACTCCTAATTAAAAATTTATCTAAAATGGCAAACATAACTGAATCTGCAGACAAAATTGTAGTTGGGCTCGTACAAATGAGCATGACTGACGACATGAATGCGAACCTAGAAAAAGCAATTTCTGGCATCAGGGTCGCAGCAACAAGGGGCGCAGATATCGTCTGCCTTCCTGAATTATTTAGAAGCCCATACTTTTGTATCGAAGAGAAATGTCCAAACGATTACTCTGAAGAATTGCCCGGCACATTAGTGCCAATCTTGTCCGATCTGTCCAAGGAGCTACAAATCACTCTTGTCGCAGGCTCAGTCCACCATAAAACGGATAATGGACTTTATAATACAACTGTAATTTTTGATTCCAATGGTTCGTTCATAGGGGACTACAAAAAAACTCATATTCCTCATGATCCTGCTTTCTTTGAACAAAACTATTTTAAATCATCCGAGGATGGGTTCAAAATTTTCGAAACTGTTATCAATGGCAGGAAAACAAAAATCGGAACTTTAATTTGTTACGATCAATGGTTTCCGGAAGCTGCACGTTCACTGGCCCTGATGGGAGCAGAAATAATTTTTTATCCAACAGCAATTGGAACTGTCGATGGAGTTGATCAAAGCGAAGGATATTGGCATGACGCATGGAAGACCGTACAACGTGGTCACGCAATTTCTAACGCGACTGCGGTAGTCGCGGTCAATAGAGTCGGGCGAGAAAACAAGTCAGTCTTTTGGGGCGGGTCATTTGTCTGCAATGCCTTTGGGCATGTGTTAGCGGAAGGTACAAGTTCCGAACAGGTTATTATCGCAGAAGTGGACCTCGCGTTAAATCAACAGGTGAAAGACGGATGGAGGTTTTTTAGTGAGCGCAAGCCGGAAGCATACAGCCTTTTAACTAAAGCAAAAAAATAATTAGTATAAATTTTAACGATGGAGCCTTAAGTTATGAAAAGAATGCCTGCCGAATGGGAAGAGCATAAAGCAACCTGGATTGCGTGGCCTCGCAATGAAGATGATTGGCACGATAAATTTGAAACAATCCCATGGGTTTACGCCGAAATTACGAGAGCACTTACACGTTCAGAATTTGTTGAAATAATTTGTTGCGACAACAACCATCTTGAATCAGCTCGTGAATGTCTAAACTTCCACCTCGTAGACTCCTCTAAGTATCGCCTACATATTCTGGAAACCGACAGAACTTGGTTAAGAGATTCGGCTCCTACCGGGATTGTAGAAGATGGAAAGTTAGCGTGGATAAAATGGAGATTTAACGCTTGGGCGAAATATTCGAATTTCCATAATGATCAAAACGTTCCGGACCTAGTATCCCAAGTTTCCGATGCCGAGCTAGTCACTCCGTTGAGACCCGATGATTCAACACAAGTGGTACTTGAGGGAGGTGCAATCGAAACTGATGGCCTTGGCACACTTCTAGTAACTGAGGAATGCCTACAATCTGATATTCAGTGCAGAAATAAAGGCTTAACAAAGGAAGGATACGAAAAGGTATTTAAGGAGTCACTTGGAATCTCGCGAACGATTTGGCTACTTGGTGGTTGCGAGGGTGACGACACTCATGGGCATATCGATGATGTAGCTAGATTTACAGCCCCTAATAAAGTCCTCTTAGCTTTTGAAGAAGACAAAACTCAAGATTTCCATAAAGTATCAATAGAAAACGAAAAGATTTTAAAGAATTCAATTGCTGCTAACGGCAAGCCGATTGAAGTAACTCGACTGCCTATGCCAAGAGTTATATACTTTGGCGATGAACGTCTTCCCGCAAGCTACGCAAACTTCTATATAGCCAATAACTCAATCCTTGTTCCCACGTTCAACGATGCCAATGATAGAATAGCACTTAACATCATTGCTGAAGCCTTTCCCCATAGAGAGGTTATTGGTATCTCTTCGATAGATTTGGTCTTAGGTTTTGGTACTTTGCATTGCTTAACCCAACAACAGCCGAAAGTATAAATCTTTTGAGCGAGCTCTAGTAGAATGAGTTAAAAAGTTCGCTTCATTGGGGCTATATAGCCCCAATTCTGTATCCTCAGGGTTCCGTTCGAATGGGCTAATTAGTCGATTATAAACTCAAAAACATGAGAAACTACTATATTCTACTTTCAAGAGAATCGATTAATATTTGTCTTGGTTTAGAACCATCCGCAGGACCAACAACTCCTTCTTTTTCCATAAC
>CAYYIQ010000315.1:0-2910 GCA_964472005.1 uncultured Bdellovibrionales bacterium
AAGGTGGTCATCTCGTTTTTACTCACGGTATTGGAGTAAAAACAACGATCGACAAAGAAAGTTAAGGCTCTATAGATTTAAATAAATTATTTTTCACGATTATCGCAATTTAAGCTTGATCTATTCGGCAAATGAACCTACATAATTATCTGATATATTATTATCATTAATGATAATAAGCTATTGCCAACCTTAAGTTTAATTTATTTTAATCCGATATCTTAAAACTCAACAGTAAATTATAAACGGTACATTGTGTCACAAAATCTATCCATCATTGGTGATATTCTATTCATTGAAGAAGACGATAACTATCGAGCGGAACTAACCGAATACTTGTCCCAATTAGGATTAAATGTGACTCCCCTGGCGTCTGAATCACACGCATTAAAACATCTCCAAAATCAACCTTGGAGCTGGTATCCCGCAGCGATCATTTGCGACATTGTGATGGTTGGAATGGGTGGTTATGAACTATTAAGACGGATCTCCGAGACTTATCCGAAACGAGACATCATAAAAGTTCTTCATAGTAAATTGAATAGCGGCACAGATATCTTAGAGGGTGAAATCGCGGGCGCACATGGATTTATTATAAAGCCCATTGAACCCAAGGTTCTTTATGACGGATTAATTTCAATTGCAGAAAAACGCACAACGCATAAAGGCATCCAAGTAATTGGAGTGCCGGCTTAGGTCGTCTCAGATCGGAAACTTTCTATCCTTACCTTTTTTCCACAAAGGTACCGACTTATTTAACTCGTGCAAAACATATCGAGACAGCACAAAAAGGAGATCGCTTAATCGATTAAAATATTTTAATGCATCCTGACTCACTAAATCTGGTTCGGTTTGCAGAAAGGAGACCAATTCTCTTTCTACTCGTCTGGTAACTGTTCTGGCAACGTGAAAATGCGATGCAGCGGTATCTCCACCAGGAAGGATAAATGATTCAAGCTCAGGTAACCCAGCATTAAAAAAGTCACAAAGCTTTTCTAAATATTCGACGTTGGCGTTCCCTACTATTAACATCCCTTCGAAAGACAAGCCTTTGGGAATAGCAATCTCAGAACCCAAGTCAAATAACTCCTGCTGTAAAAATTCGACAACATCGGTGACTTGAATTAATAAATTCCGATCGGTTAAAGAATCCTTGGCTAATCCAAGATGACAGCTAACCTCATCAAGACCTCCAAAAATCTGGCAACGAGAATTACATTTTAAAACTCTTGAACCATCAATTAAAGAAGTTTCACCCGCGTCTCCTGATCGAGTATAGACTCTGTTGATTTTAAAGCTCATACTTTACTTTTATTTGACAATCGAAGTTGTAGAGTCGTTAAACTGATGGAATAGCAATTCCATACCTAGAGAATTCTTTCGCAAGATCCTCTTCTAATTCAGGTTTCGCTTTAATCAATTCTTTAACAGCTGCCATTGTTTGCATGATTGAACTTCCTTCCTGTGGAAATGACAAGACGTATGACACGCTTGACTCCACCGGAACAATTGTAGAACTCAACATCAATTCTTTCAATTGAGCTCTTCCTTCTTCGACAACTGCACTTTCATCAGAAGTTGCTAACAGTCTTGCACGAATAAGTTTCGCAATCTCCAGTTCTACAAGTTCGAATTTGTTTGAAACATTTGATTTTTTGGAAATAAAATCATTCAGACTATCTACTTTTGAAGTATCATTTCCAAGTAAATAAACACTAGATTCTAATAAAGTTCCCAAACCGGCATAACTTGTTTCAGAATATTCTTCCTGCAGTCGAGTCAATTCGTTTTTTAATCTTTCTGAATTTTCAACAAACTTCTCTCCCCCTTCTCCATTGTTTAAGGAATGAGATTGTTCAACAACGCTTGAAAACAACATCGACGCCTGTTCTCTAACAAGTCTTTTAGTTGTCATATACTCGTTGGAAAACCAAGCTGCTAACAAAATAACAACAAGTATCCAGAAATAGCGACCGCCCTTCTCCTTAAGATCTTCAACAGTTAAATCCACTTATTCACCTTACATTTTATATTTAAAATCAGCTGGGCTCATGTTTTCAAAACATTCAAACCACTCTTGCTCACTAAAACTTTCTAGGGCTTTCGTCCCATATTTTACATTAACTTCCGACTCAGTGCTCAATTCATTTTTCTGAAGAATTTCCACTTCTAACACTTCTTCTGTACGCGATTCGCTTGGTGAATCTTCAGGCGGATTTAAATTTTCTTCTTCGGACTTGATCTCTTCAATGATCCCCTTGGTTTTACTTAGAACATTGGTACAAACATGAATCGCCTGGCTATTACGTAACGCTATCGCTATCGCATCACTTGGACGAGTATCAATGACTTTTACTTTTCTACCAATTTTAACTTCTATTTCAGCAAAATAAGTATCATCAATCAATCCGACTATTGAAACTTTCAGGACTTTTATAGAGGCTAGTTCAAAAACCTTACTCATGACATCATGAGTCAACGGTCTAGTAACTTCTACCTGTTTTAGCGCGACAGCTATTGCAGACATCTCCGAAACTCCCAACCAAATAGGAAGACACAAATCACATTCTTTACTTTTCAAAATAACCATTGGACTGTTTATAGAAGGATCAACGGCAAGTGCTGCTACTTCCATCCTAACGAAACCATCATAATGTCGATCAATAGTCATGAATAAAAAAGTTTAAAATTCAAATAATCTACCTAATTTCATTAAAAAAAAGAAGCTGGTAGTAGTCATTAATATATAAGGAATGCTTACCGAAATTCGTATAGGATTTTTGTAGTCATTCCGCACCAAAATCTATCAGCTTTGAATAAATTCACTAAAAGAGTTGCTATTAGAGACCCTCTGTCAAGCATCACGCTAGTTCGTTCTCACTTTTACAATGTTCGCTTTATTTTAATTTA
>CAYYIQ010000316.1:0-2875 GCA_964472005.1 uncultured Bdellovibrionales bacterium
CGTACCAACGCTAATCAATCCGCATTCATTGAACTTTAAAAGTTTTGTAGAAGGGTTCGGTCTAGAGTATCGAACTTCTGAAAACATCAAAGATTTTATTACGATCGTTAACGAAGTCTTCGTCAAAAAGACAAAGACCATCGTTGAAGTGCGAACCGACGGTAAGCAAAGTGTAGATAATTTGCTTAATTTTCAATAAGGAAGGCTATGGAATCAAATTGGGTAATTGCAAAAGAGTTTGAAGAAATCGAATATCACAAGATGAGTGGTATCGCTAAAATCACAATTAACCGTCCTCATAAGAGAAACGCGTTTACACCGTTAACGGTGAATGAGATGATTAAAGCCTTTGATGACGCTAGAGAAGATCCAGAGATCGGAGTTGCGATACTATGTGGAAAGGGCAAAGAGGCATTTTGTTCTGGTGGAGATCAGGGGATTCGTGGTGACTCGGGTTACAAAGATACTTCCGGAGTTCACCGCTTAAATGTGTTAGACCTACAAAAGCAAATACGAGGATTGCCTATTCCAGTTATTGCGATGGTTTCCGGTTACGCTATTGGAGGAGGACATGTGCTTCATGTGGTTTGTGATCTTACGATAGCTGCAGATAATGCGGTCTTTGGTCAAACAGGACCGAAGGTTGGATCATTTGATGGTGGTTTTGGATCTTCTTATCTCGCAAGTATCATTGGGCAAAAGAAGGCTCGAGAAATTTGGTATCTATGTCGGCAATACAAAGCTAACGAAGCTTTGGAAATGGGACTTGTTAATAAAGTTGTTCCTTATGAAGAACTAGAAATTGAAACAGTGAAATGGTGTAATGAAATATTACAACATAGCCCACTTGCATTAAGATGCTTGAAATCGGCATTTAATGCAGACCTGGATGGTCAAACCGGTATTCAAGAGCTAGCAGGAAATGCAACACTTCTTTACTACATGAGTGAAGAAGCCCAAGAGGGACGGAATGCGTTTATTGAAAAACGAAAACCGAATTTTGGCAAGTTTCCGAAAAGACCGTAGGGATTTGTGCTTACTTTAGTACCATCCCATTAGGAGGTGAACTTGTTTTCGAGAAATGACTTATTTGGCGCGTAAAAAAAGTGAGGGGCAAGGTTCTCATTCCGGCTGAGAGTCAGTTGTTTTTAGTTTTTTGAAGATAAGTTCGTTGCCCAAGACTTCCACCCTGTTTTAAATTTGATCATCTTCTTCGTCACGTACTATATGGTCACGGGCATTAAGTTAAGAAAGGTTAAACGCAGAGCAAACAGAGCCAGCAGAGGATTTTAAACAAAGCTTAGAATTGAAAGGCTATTCAACGACTTTCCGCTACATTACGTTTTTTTTCTTGATCTATTTTGATCTAAAATCCTCTGCTGGCTCTGTTTGCTCTGCGTTTAAATTATAAATTTCTTAACTTAATGGTTGTGACTATATGCTAGTCACGAGTTCCTTTATTTAGAGTATTTTTAGAGCTTTATGGCTAGCAGCTTATAAGTCAATTCGTAATTTCGAGAGATCTCAACGAGATGATACCTCAATATGATTGCCTTGAATTCATTAGTGTATGTCCTGGACTGTTAAAAGACCGATTAATTTGATATGATATAGTCCGTTGACGTTTAGTTATCTTGAATGGTTATTTTTGATTGTGAAAGAATTAAACGTCATGACAATTCATCTGGAGTAGATTTAGTACACGTTTAGGTTTTTTATAAGCTTCGATTTCGTGTTTTATAACGATTTTGAAAACATTTTGGTTGTCAGTTAAGCAATGCTCTTGCTCAAATGACAACCAAAATGCTGTTTTTTTGCTTAACGTAAGCGGCGCTTTTTGGTTCGTACCTCTGTTAAAGGTGAATACAATGTCGAGCCAACCAAATTCGAATGAGCAGTCAGAAGATCGAAAAACTTATTTGCAAACTTCTATCGCAGTGATGGAGAAGACCTTGGCGATCGTTTGCATTGTAATCCTCTCAACTACTGGAATCCTCATGCTTGCGGGGAATGTTCATGTGGTCATCGTCAAAAAAGGTGCGGTTCAATTACCGTCGGTCTCCAATCAATATACACCGGTGCGAAAGATGCGCGAAAGTGTGCCCAATTTGACGGAAGAGGAATTGGTCTCCATCGCGGTGAAATCGGTTTCGAAGGCAAACCTCGTTCATCAAATTGACCTCTGAGACTGAAAAAAGAATCGGTTATAGATAGCCTCAACTATTGGATGTCGATGTAAATCGAATTAGACAGAATTGCATTTAGGCAAGGAAGTTTTTTGAGTGTGCTAATCACTCCATCCATTTCTAATATGCAAACAGTCATCAACAAACCCGCCATTCCTTAACTTGGAGTGCTGTACTTCGTTTGTGAATTCCCACTCCGCGCCCCGACGTCATCCCCACGTTCTGACGTCATCCCCGTGCCCCGACGTCATTCCCGCGTTCCGACGTCATTTCCGCGCCTCGACGTCATTTCCGCGCCCCGACGTCATCCCTGCGAAAGCAGGGATCCAGGAGGACTAATGTTTTCAGTCACCTGGATCCCGGCGTTCGCGAGGATGACGGGAAAAAATTACTCGAACAGATTTGAAAGCGGGGATTTAAGTGGACTACTTCAAACTGCAAGACCACTGTTTTGGTAAAAATAGCGGTCGTTGAATGTGTAGAACTCGTACAACTCCTGGATCCCTGCCTCCGCAGGGATGACGGCTGTTGTACGTGCAAGATGAAATGAGAGGGAACGTATGTTTTGAGATTACCGCTTTCGGGTCTGTCCGAGTAAAATGAATTTGTGCCGAAACAAACCGTCATCCCTGCGAAATGAATTTGGGTCGAAACAAACCGTCATCCCTGCGAAATGAATTTGTGCCGAA
>CAYYIQ010000317.1:0-2867 GCA_964472005.1 uncultured Bdellovibrionales bacterium
AATGCTATTGTATTTTCTTACCTCAATAAATTGCTTAGTTATTGCTTTCATTGTTTGGCGCATTTATAACTTTGATAAAAAAACTGAGTCTGCAAATATTAAAAACGGAACAGATGAAAAAGCAGGATAACAAATCGTTTTTCGCAGGTTGCTGCGCAACTGCGAAAACTTTGCCGTTATACCTCATTCATATTCAGATAGGCTCACCTAATGCCAATAAAGGATCTCAATTCTAATAAACTTAAAAAGGGCGATAAACCCTTCAGTAAAACATTTTTCTTAGTCCTATTCATTGGTTCTGTCCTTTGCTCGATTTTTGTCTCATCGGTTAGTTTAAATTTATCTTTCATTTTTATAATCTTATCCCTAATCTTTTTGACGCAATTTTTTTTAAAACAGACTGGCAAAAGTTTTGCTGAGGTCTTCTTAGATCAATCATCTGGAAGACCTAGCAAATGCCCAATGTGTGGAACATCACTACGACCAAGTAACCGATCACTCTTTACGCAACGAATTGTGGCCGGTGGTGGTAATCGTTCACTTTTGGGTAAGTGTCCGAAATGTGGATTTGAAATTGCACCGGTTGATAAAAATGAGGTATAACAATCCGTTTTTGACGGAGCGCGTACCGCGCCCGCAAAACTTTAACGTTATATAGATAAAGGTAGTCCAATTTGATTTTAGACCTACCAGACCTTCCCGAACTCAGTAAGGAAGTAATTGCCGAATCTAGGAAGAAAAAACAATACTTCCCAATTGCATTTGATTTGTACCGAACAACCGCAATCGTTTCTTCTAGTTTGGGTTGTATCGATCGTCGCAGTCTCGGACTGAAAAATATTCCAAATATTCAATTGATAATTCTTCGGGGGTTACTTTCGCGCATAACTCGACTTATGCGAACGGTTTGTCGCTTGGGAGGCGAGAGACAAGATAAAGAAGCGATACTGATACTGTCTCGTTGTATCTTAGAAACCGCAACTCGAATTTTATGGATCTTGAATAAAGAGCAAGATGTAAGATTTCAAACCTACCTAAACTCTGGATTGAAGGCGGAGAAGGAGCTACTTGAAGAGATAAAGAAAAATATCGTAGAAAGAGGATATTCTATAGCGATAGAGGGAAGAATGATGGCTTCGATTCAAAGAACGACACAACCTGTGGGAATTGACATTGAGACAGTTAAGTTAACTAAAATGCCAAAAATGAATGAAATGCTAGAAGACATTGGCGATAAAGAACTGTACTTAACTATTCAGAGGTTTCCCTCAAGCAATGTTCATGGAGATTGGAGTGACATATTTCTCAATCATCTGGAAAAAATAGAAGGAGAGCTGATGCCAAAACAAGAGGAAGCTGAAGCCGAGGATATCGTCTATCTTTTTCAAAGTATGCATGTAAGTCGGGCATTGAAGGCTGTAACTCTCTACATAATTGAAGATATCGAATCTCAACAGAAAATTATTTCATATTGCGAAACTATTCATGACAAGGCCTTGTGGATGGTACAAGACTCAGCTTCGGATGAATTCATAAAAGGACTTTGACCGAACTTGGTGGTTGCACTATGTTACAATGCGTATGAATTAAGCCTGACTGCGTCGGGTCAATGCAACTGAACTGTTATGTAGATAGGGCGTTAGTCAATGAGTGATGATCAATCAACAAATTACCTAAAAGCACTTAACCAACACGGATACTCATTCCATCAGCGCGTAATTGCTGAAACTGCTAATATTAACGATAGTCATAAAGGTGGTTGGAGCCTGTTCGGTGTGGAACTGCCGGTTTCCGTGGGTGACAAGATAACTAGGATCGACTTCGTTTTACAGTATTTTCAACAATTTGATTCGATGTGGCTCATGATTGCTGAATGTAAGCGCGTGAATCCTGCATTCGGAACTTGGTGTTTTGCTAAAGGGTCATATCATCGTCCATATTTTCTTAAAAACACGAAAATGATGGAAGTTTTAAGAATTAGTGAAACTATCGACTCTGGTGGATATCGAGGCGATACCTCTGATAGCGTTTACGATATCGGATTTGAACTTAAGAGTAATTCTACTGGTGATAGTTATCCCGTCAGCAATGATAAGGATGCCTTGGAAAAGGCATGTTCACAGGCAATATTGGGAATGAATGGATTACTCAATGCAATACAAAAAGATTCCATCCTCCGAAAGTCCCTCGGCAACATTAAACAAATTACCATTGTGCCCGTCGTTTTTACGACAGCAAAATTATTAGCAAGTGAAGCTGAGTTAAAGTCTTCAGATTTGCTTTCGGGTGAACTGAAGGGCACTCCAGCCGTCGTTGAGAAAGACTGGCTTTATTATCAGTATTCACAATCTCCAAACATAAAGCATCAGTTAGACAACAACAAAGAAAAAATGGACACATGGGAAAATATTATTGCACATGAGTATATAAGAACGGTTGCTATCGTGAATGCTTCCGGAATTAAAAATTTCTTAAGGGCCGGATGGGTTGATTTTTATTAAAAACTATATAACAAATCGTTTTTTCACAGTCGGCAAGCCGACGTGAAAAACTAACCGTTAACTTTTTTAAGATATGTTAAAAAGCAATATATATGCATTTCTTGTTATTGGAATGCTCGCCTTTACGCCGTTTTTTATATATCGGCATGCGCGTCGGCCTTCAATATTTACGTTTATACGAGGCGTCTTTCTCGCATTTATAGCGTTGTTTTTTGTTATCACAATTACTAGGCCTGTAATTCCAATGATGAGCGACAAGCACTTAGGAGTATTGGGTGGACTTTGTGCTTTCTTAAGTATTCTATCAATTAATGACTGGAGACTTTCTATTAAGACTATGTTTGGTTACTCCTTATATTGTTTTTT
>CAYYIQ010000318.1:0-2853 GCA_964472005.1 uncultured Bdellovibrionales bacterium
TGTATGGGGTCGATCCAAATAAAATATTTGTGTTAGGATTTAGTCAAGGTGGCGCTGTTTCAATCTCTTGCGCAATGGAGCATCCTCAGATGTTTCGTGGGGTGGGGATGCTTGCCAGCTTTGTCCCTAGTGTTATTAAAGAGAAGTATGCGGACTGTGATTTGTCAGGTCTCAATGTTTTTATCTCGCACGGAACTAAGGATAGAATAATTCCGATTGAAAGAGCTAAAGAAGGGTTGGATTTTCTAACCGAGAGGGGCGCTAATGTTGCATATAATGAAGATGAAGTAGGACATAAAATTAGCAGTGCGGGCATTAAGTCATTTAAAAATTGGTTGATGGAGCGAGCGTAGTAAAGATGAATCCTGAAAACTTAGCTTCGGCTATCTTACTCTTGGATGATGATCGTACGGTCTTACATTTGTTAAAATTAAGATTTGCCTTAGCGAAAATAGAAGTTTTTGCTTTTGATAATGCGGAAGAAGCAAGGTCTTTCATTAGCATTGGTACGAATAGGTCAAAAATAAAAGTTGCGATTGTTGATTTGTTTCTCGATGGGGATCGCGGCGATCATTTAAGTAATAATTTTATCGAAAATGAATTAGTTCCATTTCAAATAAACTATTGTCGATTAACAAGCGCACCAAGTTTAGTACCAGAAGAGTTTTCGGGGATTAAAGTTTTCGATAAACACGATGCGCTGAGAGATGTTGATGAATTGTATAAAACGATTTTAAGCTTGTTGCCAAGTGCTTCCGTTAAAGATTAAAAATATTTAACGATACAATCCATCAATAGAATAATGACTTAGCCTAACTCTATGATCATTTATTAATTCAAAGACCAAACCTCCCTCGCGAAACGATGTTGGTATATGGCTCAAAATTTCAGTCGCTTTGAAGTCTTTACCCTTGAACTTGAAAATGAGAGGTTCGTTTGCTTTTCTTCGTCCAATTAGTGATGTTCTTCCTTCAGAGTTTGTTATCCCATCTTCTTCAAATTGCTTTGTGCTTAAGCTAATTGTTGCGGCTTCGATTGGATAACCATTGGCATCCCGCAAAAGAATTTCCAAATTCAATTCTTCAACTATTTCATTTCGTTTTACTGTATCGAGGTCAGAAGTATAACCTTCTATATTAGGGGAAGAGCATCCATAGAAGCTAAAAACGACCCCAAACAGAATATAAACTGTTAGGTGGTTTTTGAATATATTATTTTTATTAGTCTTATGTTTATTCATATTGGATATTCTTTAGTCCACTAATGTTATTGTACAATTCATAGTGTATGCGTCGGAGTTTTATGAACTTATCTTAAAACAATTATACAAAACGCCTTAGGGAGTTTTGCACTTTGTCGGTCATAACTGATTTAGCAAGAGTCCTCTACTTAACAGTAATAAACTGGTATGCTTTACTCTTAAATTTGTATAATGGGACCTCTGGCTGCTCTATGAAAGAAAAGGGCGGTGCTTTCTTTCTTGTTGTCCTTCCGGATGTTATTTATGACTACAGCGCTAAAGCAGATTAAACCCATTTAAACTAATTGTAAGTCAATTGAATACCTCTAATTCTACAAGATCTCAGCAACTAGCAACACTTTGTTATGTCAAAAATGGCTGCGAAACGCTCATGATTTGCAAGGATAAGTCTAAAAAGACTGTCCATTATGGTAAATTCAATGGGTTAGGTGGAAAAGTTAAGGCATGCGAATCAATCCTCGAAGGTTTGTATCGAGAGATTAAAGAAGAGAGTGGTATCTTGATCACCAATCCCATTCTCTTAGGGGTACTTTTGTTTCCAAATTTCACACGAGATTCTGATTGGATAGTTTTTGTCTACGTTGCGGATGTCTCTTCAAGAGAGTTTATTGAATCGGAAGAGGGGAGTTTAGTTTGGGTTAAAGATGACGAAATTTTGAAACTTCCTCTTTGGGATGGTGATCGAGAGTTTGTGCCGTTGGTTCTCGAGAGAAAGAAGTTTTTTGGCCGTTTTAACTACTTTGAAAGTAGATTGAGAGATTTTAAATTGTTGAAAGTCTAAAACGATAAAAGGTTACTGCGGAGTTTTTTATTGATTGCGAGTAACCATTTAGGAAAAATATTGTTAGTGAATTTCCATCTCAATTGGAGGAGCTTCATCCGGTAGACCTTCACTTGCGATTATTTTGTTCCATCCATCAAGTGCTGCGGTCTTATATACTTGAGCAAGTGTTGGGTAGTTAAATACTGCATGTACGAAATAGTCTAACCCACCTTGGAATCCCATTACGGTTTGACCAATATGAACAAGTTCGGTTGCACCTTCTCCAATAATATGGACGCCGAGAAGTTGTAAGGTGTTGCGATGGAATAAGAGTTTAAGGACTCCTAGTCGATCTCCGATAATTTTTCCACGTTCTAATTCACCGAAACGTCCAATACCAAATTCAAATGGTACTTTATTAGCTTTTAGATCCGCTTCAGTTGCCCCGACCATTCCAATTTCTGGGATTGAATAGATTCCGTAAGGCAAAGGGACTTCAAAGGAGTGATCGTCTAAGTTAAAGGCATGACATGCAGCACGTCGACCTTGCTCCATGCTCGTTGATGCTAGAGCTGGGTTACCGATGACATCCCCAACAGCATATATGTTTGGAACGTTAGTTTGGTACGATTCGTTTACCTTAATCAGACCTCGTGAATTTGATTCAAGGCCCACGGCTTCCAAGTTTAAACCTTCAACATTACCAACCCTGCCGGCTGAAACTAGTAAGACTTCGCTAATGATTCGCCTACCACTTTCTAAGTAGGTAGCGGCTCTACCGTCGGGGGTTTTGGTGCATCGAATAACTTTATCACCGGTAATGATATTC
>CAYYIQ010000319.1:0-2823 GCA_964472005.1 uncultured Bdellovibrionales bacterium
TTTATAAATCAGAAGCAATCTTCAGCAGATCATTCTTGCAAAATAAGAATGATCTGCCATCCCACCACAAACAAATAATTGATATTTCGGCCTAGTTTTAACTCTTTTCCCTAATATCCAGCTTTGACGCCGCGAAATTTTCAGCGAGGATTTAAGATCAACTACTTTTTTTCATGAGAAGAAAAATTTTAAGCAAGCGCGTATCGTGAGCTTACACGTTGAACATTTGTCAAACGGAAAGCTGAAATCTTAGATCAACTTTCCACAAAATTTTTAGACTTATCAATCTACGCTGGCTTATCTGAAATTACCCGAATACCTAAATCTAGTAATTGTTCAAGATTGGCTTTACTAGGTGCTCCAACCATTATGTCAGCACCACGTTGAGTTTTAGGAAACGCAATAACATCTCTAATTGAATCGCAACCTGATAAAATCATGGCGATACGATCTACACCAAGAGCAATACCACCATGCGGTGGAGCACCAAAACTTAAAGCATCAAGTAAGAATCCAAATTTCTGTTTGGCTTCTTCTTCTTCAATACCTAACAGCTGAAACATTTTTTGTTGTAAAATTTGATCATGAATTCGGATACTACCCCCTCCAATTTCTTGACCATTAAGTACCAAGTCATAAGCCCTAGCTTTGACTTTCAGTGGTTCGTCTTTCAACAAAGATAATTCGTCAACTTTTGGCGATGTAAATGGATGGTGTACAGCAACATATCTATTTTCTCTCGCATCAAAATCGAGTAGCGGGAAAGATTCTACCCACAAAAACTCTAATTTACTTGGATCTATTAATTCAAGATCTTTAGCTAGTTGTAATCTTAGGTTAGCCATTGCGGAACAGACCATTTCAACCTGCCCTGCTACGCACATGAATATGTGGCCTTCTTCCAAACCGAATGCTGCAATACATTCACTATGCACGTCTGGAGCGAAAAATTTAGCCAAAGGTCCTTTCAATTGACCGTCTTCTAATTTGAACCAAGCTAATCCTTTTGCACCATATTGACTAACAAATTCAGTATAACCATCAAGTTTAGATCTAGAAAATGCAGAACCGTCCGGAACTAAAATTCCTCTAACTACCCCACCCGTCCCAAGAACTTCTTGAATTCTATCAGATTGAATATTTTTAAAAATTTCTGAAACATCTTGAATGAGTAATTCAAAACGTAAATCTGGAGCGTCGACACCATACTTGAGCATGACCTCATCATAGTCCATCCTAGGAAAACTCGTCTCTAATTCAACACCCTTCGCAGTTGACCAAATCTTTCTGATTAATCCTTCAACCATGGTTTGAATTTGAGACTCTTCTACAAAAGACATCTCGATATCAATTTGGGTAAACTCAGGTTGCCTATTTGCTCTAAAATCTTCGTCCCTAAAACATTTCACAATTTGATAATATTTGTCTAGTGAAGAACACATTAAAACTTGTTTATATAATTGTGGAGACTGAGGCAAAGCGTAAAATGATGCGTGTTGCATTCGAGATGGAACTAAAAAATCACGGGCTCCTTCAGGAGTAGGTTTTGAAAGAATAGGAGTTTCTACCTCGCAAAAGTCTAAATTATCAAGGTATGATCTCGTCGCTTTATAAATCGCATGCCTTGTTCTCAACATATTTTGCATTTCGTCTCTACGTAAATCTAAAAACCGGTATTTCAAACGTAACTCTTCTTTTGTATCTTTTGCTTCTTCAATAACAAAAGGTAGAGGTTCTGATTTAGAAATCAATTGCCCTTCGGTAACATTGAGTTCGATTTCACCACTATTCATGTTAGAATTTATAGTTCCTGCTGGTCTTTCAGAAATAATTCCAGCTACAGAGATTACAAATTCCGATCTCAGGGTTTCAAATAATTTAAAAATTTCATTATTTTCTGGAGAAACTACAAGTTGAAGAATTCCGGTATAGTCTGCAAGATCAATGAAAATCAGACCCCCATGATCTCGACGTCTTCGCACCCAACCAGCAACGGTAACCGTTTGCCCAATATTGTCCTTGTTGAGTTTCCCACAATAAGAGGATCTAAATTTTGATTCGAAATGGATTGACATTAGTTACTCCGAGTTTTGTAAATAGTAATTTTATTTAAGTCGTTCAATGTTACGTTGAATTGTTTTAAAGCTTCCAGCAGTTCCAGAATTGTCACCGTTGGTTGATTGGGCACGCGCATAATACTCCTTCGCTTTTTCAATTTGCCCTAAGCCTTCGTAGACAGAGCCTAGATTATTTAAGATAACTGGATCATTTGACGAAATGTTTAATGCCTTTAAAAAAGTTGCTTCAGAAGCCTGATAATCATTTAGATATGCTTGAGCTAAACCCAATCCTCGTAATACATCTAAATTTTCGGGGTTTTCTAGCTGAAGTGCGGTTAATTGTCGCAAACCTTCTTCTGGCTTAGCATCCTTGACGTCGATAAGAGATAGTAAAACAGATTTTTTAATTCCATTACTTTCACTTTTAATCTTATTTATTTCCTCTCTAGCATTTGAATATTGTCTATCAGCAACGTAGGCATCAGATAAAATGAAAAGGAGGTTTTCGTTATTAGGCGCATGTAAAAGTGCTCGTCTCCCTATACGAATAGCTTCGTCAACCTGTCCGTCTCTTAGATACAATCTCATCAATGCAATAGTCGAATTTGTGGACTTTGCATTTTTTTCTAAAGATGTCTTTAAACTAACTTGGGCTTCATCGTAACGTCCTTGTTTTTCTAAAACCAGTCCAAGGTTGTAATAAATCGAATCAACTGAAGATTCGGTTTGCAAAGCTTGTCTCAATAACTCTTCTGCTTCAGAT
>CAYYIQ010000320.1:0-2792 GCA_964472005.1 uncultured Bdellovibrionales bacterium
ATAACGGCTAAGTTTTCGCAGTTGCGCAGCAACTTGCGAAAAACGTATTGATATCCTTATAGATTAATTGCAAAGCGAATGCCATCTTTTTTATAGCCGAGATTCTCATAAAAATTGTGGGCTTGGGTTCTCGCGTTTCCACTTGAAAGTATCATTTTATAGCAACCCTGAGATTGAGCTTCGTTTGCAGCAAAGTCCATTATTCGCTTGCCGATTCCTCGTCCCTGCATTTCAGTACTAACAACCATATCTTCAATTACCATAGATTTTGCACCATTATGTGACAGTTGTTGCACCGTAATAAGCGCAAATGTCGCAATTATTAAATTCGCTGTTTCAACTACATAGAGTCGATGAAAGGGGGTACTTGTTATGGTTTTAAATAGCTTACCAACCTCACCACTTGTTAGTCTATTGTCGGGTGACATATCAGGTTGACCAATGAGTCTCATCACCGCTGACATATCTTCTTCTGAAGCTAAACGTATTTTAAGCTCTTCCATGAGTTTTCAATTTCCGAAAAAGGATATCGTTAAAGTTTTGCATGCGCGTCAGCGCTGTGCAAAAACGGATTGTTGTGCTGCGTACCATATGTTTACAAACCCCAGAAATACCATTATTTTTTCAATAGCTTCAATAAATATTTTTTTGCGTATGCACTAGTTATTGCGCCAAATATAGTCGGCAGCGAATATACCAACATAAAAATATATCCCACAAAAAATAGAGGTCCGAATTTTAAAAATAAGATTCCATAAGCTATTTGTCCGAAAATCACCCCAAAATACGCCGAGTAAGGATGCTCAGGTTTAACTATGCCCATGAATAGACCAGTGAAAAACAGTGAAATTAAATAGTAGTAACCACGTGAGTCCCAAGGTTCCAACTCGCCAGTGAAATCGAATGACCCAAGCCAGATCAAAAACCCGAGTAGAGATGAAGTTAAGAAACTAAATAGCATTGGTTCCTATAGAATTTTATTTTAGCAGCACAACGTTATAAATTTGCCGGCGCTTCAGCGCTCGGTAAAATTGGATTGTTATATTATTTATTTGGGTCACCGTACACTCATTGCTGCTTTTCTAATAGAAAGAGAAAAAGACTCATCCAATTCACATTCCAAAGCTAATTTATAGAACTCTTCTGCTGCTTGTTTTGGTGTCATATTCAATTTTCGACAAGTGCTTCTTGTAAACTTTCTAACTTCATCTTGAAGTTCTCCAGATGTTCCTTTATCGTCGTTAATAATTTTTTGAAATTGGGATATCACACTAAGAGGAAGATCTGGTCCATCTATGAGGTACTTTAGATGTTTTAAAAAATTACCATGACCATAAATTTCTTCGCCTCTTGTTCCATTAGATTCGAAAATTTCAATTCTAGACTTGAGTGATCCCACGTTATATTCAGGGTCGTTAAGATACCTTAAACGAATTTTGGGGATTACATTTCGATTCATTAATGAAATAGTCAATTGCCGTGAAGCATTTGTGGCCTTTGATAATTTTTCTTGGGAATTTGGCGAAGAGAAAGAGCTATCGAGGTTGAGATTTATTTCTTCATACATTTTTTTTCCGGTTCTGTAAGGGTGATTTTTTCCATAAGTCATTTTACCTAAATAATATAACGGCAAAGTTTTGCGGGCGCGTTCCGCGCTCCGTCAAAAACGCATTGATATACCTAATTAACGATTTCCACGTTCCCTGATTTAATAGTCTTTAAAACAAAATGTCTAGAACTTTCATCCGTACCAATCAAGTTGAAACGGCCACTAACACCATCATATATTTTTAATTCTAAAATTTTCTTTTTTGCACAAGAGGCATTACCCTTGCAAGCAGAAAGGGCATTAACTAAAACCATGGTCGAGTCATATGAGCTTGATTCATAAAGAGTTGGGTTGGATTTATATTTTTCAAGATATTTTTCTTCAAAAATTTTTATCTTTTCGCTCTTAATCTCCGGTTCAGGAACAAAGAATAATAAACCATTTGCGTGTTCTTTTGCTATTTCTCTTACACTAATATCGCCAGCTTCATTTGTACCTAGAATCTGGGTCTTGATTCCCAACTGACGTGCTTGTTTTAGTAGTACGCCTAGAGTCAATCCAAGGTGCGCGGATAAAATAACGTCTGGATTTTTAGATTTCAAATTACTAAGTTCTGATCTAAAATCATTTACACCGATTGACTGTGATTGTGAGAACACAATTTTTCCTCCTAATTCTTTGAAGCGGACTGAAAAATATTTTTGATAGTCGATTCCAAAATCAGTTTCAATATTTAATATTCCCGCAGATCTTGCATTCAAAACATTGTAAGCATACTCAGCTAGTTTTTTAGCTTCGGTTCTAACCTTTATATCCGTAGTAAAAACGTATCCTCCGATATTCAGGATACTGTCAGACGCTATTGCAGAGTGGAAGGAGGGAATTTGATTTTTTTCGATAATGCTCGCCATTGCTGGCATTGCAATGACACAAAAATTTGCTGCTAACCCTTGTATCTTGTCAACTAGAACGAGCTTATTTATTGCACTAACAGCCGCTGCTGGCAGACAGGCATCTTCATACCTTACCTTTAAGCTTATGTTTTCGTCTTCCAGATCTTCCTTAGCTAGTTCGACAGCTCTTTTTATTTTCTCGCCATAACTTGCAAAATCGCCTGTCAGTGGAACCGTAACTCCGACTGTAAAAGTTTGTTGTTCTACCTCAGCCAATACGGTCAAAGGAATAAGGAGAATAAGGATTATGTAAAGTTTCATTTTACCGTAGGCTTTTGTAATTAGGTATA
>CAYYIQ010000321.1:0-2791 GCA_964472005.1 uncultured Bdellovibrionales bacterium
TCGAAGACTGAAATACAACCCAAAGCTTCTCAGTTAGATGAGTCTGGAGAATTTCCAGCAGAGATCATTGAAAAAGCAAGGCAGCTTGGTTTGTTTAATCTCACTATTCCAAGTGAGTTTGGCGGGAGCGAGCTTTCGTCTCTAGATGCAATGGCGGTAATTGAAAAACTAGCCTATGGATGTGCAGGAGTGACGACCTCTATAGTTGCTAACGATTTAGGGCTTACTCCAATAGTCCTTTCTGGAACCGTAGAACAAAAAAATAAATATTTAAAGCCGATCTGTGATTCTGGAGGCTTTGCATCATTCTGTCTTTCTGAACCTGGGAATGGCTCAGATGCAGCTGGTTTAACTACTAAATTAGTTCCATGTGAAAACGGTTATATTTTGAATGGCCAAAAGCAATGGATTACTAATGGTGGTTTGGCGAGTCAATATACAGTTTTTGCAACCATTGATTCCGCAAAAAAACACAAAGGCATTTGTTGCGTTGTCGTCGATGCAAAAGCTAAAGGTGTTTCCCATGGTCCACATGAAAATAAGATGGGACAGAGATGCTCAAATACTACGACAGTCATATTTGAAGATGTTTTCATTGAAAAGGAACGTTTGATAGGTGACGAAGGTAGTGGTTTTATCACTGCAATGAAAACTTTAGACTTTACTAGGCCGATGACAGCGGCAATTGCTGTGGGGATCGCCGAAAGGGCTCTTCAAGAATCACTAGTCTACTCTAAAGACAGAAAGCAGTTCGGCCAAAGCATTTCAAATTTTCAAGCCATTCAGTTCATGCTCGCCGACGCAGCAACGGAAATCGAAGCCGCAAGACTTATGACTTATAAAGCTGCTTGGATGATGGATAACAAATTGAAAAATTCACTGGAATCATCAATGGCAAAAAGATTTGCTGCAGATACCGCAATGAAGGTTTCTACTGATGCAGTTCAAATTTTTGGTGGATATGGGTATACAAAGGATTATCCCGTAGAGAAGTTAATGCGTGATGCAAAACTCATGCAGATATACGAGGGTACGAGCCAAATTCAAAGACTTGTAATCGCAAAAGAGCTGCTTTCTAAGTAGTTAAAATCTTTGCGAAATACTTGATTCGTTCACTTCTAATCGAATTGAATCAGTTCTGATTTTAATTCATCTAAATTTTATGCGTTAAAGTTTTTATTTTCGCAACTTCAGCATGCTCGATGATTTCATTGAAGCTAATTTTTCTTCAATCATTAAAAGTTGATGCGTAACGCGAGGAGTAAGGAAGATTAAGAATTAATTCAAACTTTTTCAGGTAGTGGTTTTAACTCAAAGAAATTTAAAGATGATCGAGTCGCCAACAATCTCATTATGCATGATCATAAAAAACGAGGAAGATTTTCTTTCGCGATGTTTTGACGGCGTCAGGGGGTTAGTAGATGAAATAATTGTCGTAGATACTGGATCTACTGATCGTTCGCTTGAAATATGTGGAGCTTATGAAGCAAAGGTTTTTACTCATCCGTGGGTTGATGACTTTTCCAAGGTCCGAAACTTTTCATTGCAACAAGCGGTATGTGATTGGATTTTAGTTCTTGATGCAGACGAAATTATAGACATTAGCGATCATTCCAAAATAAAAGCTCTAATAAAAAAACAAAAAAACTGCTACCAGCTAACTCAGCGCCACTACACCGATGATGTGCGCTTAAGTGGATTTACACCTTGTGTCGGACAGTTTCCTCAATTCGAAGAGAATCACGCAGGTTATTTTGAAAGTGCGTTGGGTCGTTTGTTTCCAAACTATCTAGGTATCCACTATCGGGGTGCGGTACATGAGCTTGTAGAGTTTTGCATTGAAGAGATGCCTGATGTCCATATTTTTGATCCTAGGTTAGTTATTCATCACTACGGACATACGAGTAAAGTGAAGGATAAAAAAGACAAGTCGAAGCTTTACACTCCTTTAGGTGAAAAAAAGGTAAATCTCGAAAATAGAGGATGGAAAGAATGGTTCGAACTAGCCGTCGAACACAATAATAATCAGCGAACGACCGAAAGTATCGCAGCGTTCAGGGAAAGTATAAAGCTTAATGATAAGTATCTTTTTAGCTGGATAAATTTTGGATATGTTTTGTGTGAGGCTCAAAAATATGATGAATCGAGAGAGGCGTTGCTAAAAGCTTTAAAGCTTGATCCTCGATCTGAGGAGGCATTTTGCAATCTTGGCGTAGTAGAACTTCGAACAAAAAACTATACGCAAGCTGAAAAATATTTTAGAAATGCCGTAAGAATTAAGCCGAATTATGTAAATGCACTGAGGAATCTAAGTATTGCTCTTTCGTCAATGGAAAGATTCAGTGAGGCGGCATTGGTGTTGCATCGCATATTGGATTTGATTCCGAACGATAAACAAACAAGCATTTCTCTTGGATCAATATATCTTCACACGGGAAATAGCATAGAGGCTCTTAGCTATTTTTCAAGAGTTTATGAAAAGTCTCCTCAAAACTCGAATATTGCATATCTAATTTCACAATCGATAAAACAAGCTGGAGATGCAGCTGAATCGTTAAGATTTTTAGCAATGCATTTAGAAAGTAGAAGAGAGAAAATGAATAAAAATGAGCTAGAAGAAATCGTGAAGTTAATAGATCGAGAAAGTGTAGATTTTTTTGTTAGTTAGATTTAGAAGCAAGTTGAGTCCTATATAGGATAACGTTTTAGCGTAGAGAAACAATTGAGGGTGAATTGGGAACAGGGTTATGTGCTGCGTGATTCTATTTTGTGTTGATTAACTTCTAAATTA
>CAYYIQ010000322.1:0-2753 GCA_964472005.1 uncultured Bdellovibrionales bacterium
GGTAACAATACGTTTTTGACGGAGCGCGTGCCGCGCCCGCAAAACTTTAACGTTAATTGGCTAACTTATTATGCCTGATATTCAAGATGTATATAGAAAATTTGGTGAAGCTTCTGAGGCTATTCAATTACTTGAAACTGAAGTCGGCAATTTGCTTTTGGAATATGAGACTATAAGCAAAGATTTGCTGACAGTTCCAAATAACTCTATTGCCATGTCAGTTTTGGAGAAAATTAATAAATCGACATTGGGTCAACTTCTGAAAGATTTAGCGAAAAATACAGAAACTCTTGAATTAATCCAAGGACAGGTAGATCAAGCGTTAAAGGCGAGAAATGAGCTAGTTCATTCATTCTTTCGTAAACACAATAACCGAAGAAATACAGACAAGGGTTGTGATATTATGCTTAAAGATTTGGAGAACTTGCACCAAATTATATTTGCTGCGTATAAGTCGATATTGCTATGTCGAGGAATTGACCTTGATGCTCTGGTTCGAGAAGGTTTTTCTCTTGAAAAGCGATGGCTTCCTATATAGGTTAACCAATTAACAAATCGTTTTTCGCAAGTTGCTTCGCAACTGCGAAAACTTTAACGTTATACCAATCGAAGTTCTATTGCCATGATAGTTTATTCAATTAGCTTTTTTATATCGGTAATTCTTTTTGTTGCTGGCTACCGGTATCGAAAGCAAGCTGTAGGTACGATGGATTCAGACACATTGAAGAGTCTTGGTAAAATGGTTATTGGCAAAATTCAATTGCCGCCATTTGTTTTAGAGGCTGCGCTTATTCTGCCCGCTCTGCTCTTAGGATTTCTATGGGGAGAAGAGTGGAGTTTTGTCGTCACATTCACTTGGATCGCTTTGTTATTGATGGTCGTAGCTATTAGAACATATGCCAAAGCAAAGGAGCTAGGTATACCTTCAAATGTGAGAAACTTACTTCTTCGAGGAGATTTGCTGATTTTCACAGCCGTTGTTGCAGCAATTCCAATGGCTTTATGACAATGCCGACGTCGAATAGTCATTAGCTGAAGTAAGGTACGGTTGCGAATATTACGTTTGATAGCAGGATTCATGTTTTCGAATTACCTGCAGAATGGTATAACAATTCAATTTTGCGATGTGCTAACGCACTCGCAAATTTATAACGTTATGTGACTTTACGCACAGTCTAAAGTGGTTTTACGAAATAAAATAATGCATTGATTAAGGAGCCTCCACTTAATTACTCTCAAGTTTTCAGTAGCTATTGATCAGATCTCTACTGAGCTGGCCAGGCTATCTCCCTTGTCGAATGCATTATTTTATTTCGTAAACCGTTTAGACCAATGTCAACATGTTCGTTCGTACCGCTAGCTTCAATGAAGCCTTTGGCCTGCAATCTTTCACACGCACTTTTAAACCTATCAATAGGCAGGCCTGCAAGAAACGCAAGGTAATCCGCGCTTGGTAGTCTTTCTAGGTCTGGTCGCTTGTAATCAGCTATCGCAAATATTGCTGCAAGCTCATCAATCGACTTTTCATTCTCGAAAAGATTTGCAAGACACCGAATGAATCTTTTAGGAGTCGGCACAAACCCTTCATCCAATACTTCTTCTCCCCATTTTTCTTTCACCGCTGAGGGGATCTTATGCTTTGGCACTTTTTGCCTAATAAATTCGACCATTGGCTCGGTTCCTTTGTTGTAAAATTCTTGCCGTAAGAATCTAATTAGCTATATTTGAGGTGCTTGTCAATAGAAAAAACGAAAAAAATGCACTTTTTTTGCAATTCTCTGGAAAATCACATAACAAAACGTTTTTGACGGAGCGCGTACCGCGCCCGCAAAACTTTGCCGTTAATCATTCCTTGAAATTTATCACCTCACTTTAAATATGAAAAAATTATCTTTGCTTATTGATGGATTTATGGTGGTGTTGATACTGATTGGGATTGCAAAATGTCATATGACATATGCAGTTGTGCCTAATCAATATTCAGAATCGACGTATGCCAACGCCGATGTAAATAAAATAGCCCATGAAGAAAGAGCATCTGGCGTTCGAGTTGTATATGCGAACAATGAGTTTAATTTTTGGTTTATATACGTCCCGTTGTTAGTTTCTTTGTTGTGTAAAACGGGATTGGCATTGTTTTGCCAAAATAATAAGTGCTGATTTATTCTTGCGCATCAACGAGAATCGATCTAAATGATTAACAATGCGTTTTTCGCAAGTTGCTGCGCAACTGCGAAAACTTAGCCGTTATCCTTTATGCAAGACGAAATTTTTTATCTAAGTCTATTTTTCTATTTCAACGTACTTTCTTTTATTTTTTCGATTTTTTTACTTGGATATGCAAGGGTGAAATGGGTAGACAAGAGCGTTTTTTTCAGTCTTAGAGACTATAAAGAGCTCTTACTGCTTTTATTGATAGCGCCTTTTCTTGTTCTCATCGTTCGACACTTTGGTGTAATATTAAGGCCGCTGTTTTTTTTGTATATAATAATTTTTTACGGTTTATTCTTCACGAAGGGAATTCTTAGTTGTACGAAGAATAATATTGTACCTATTGTAGTTTTCGGTACTGCGCTATTTTTATTGTCTTTTATAGCCATGTTTTTAACGTCGATGCAGTTAGGTATACTTGGATTATCATTGAATACAGGATAACAATGTGTTTTTCGCAAGTTGCTGCGCAACTGCGAAAACTTAGCCGTTAATTTGTTGTGAGATCGGCCTCGAGTGATTCCGTTTCCAAGGGGAGTATT
>CAYYIQ010000323.1:0-2726 GCA_964472005.1 uncultured Bdellovibrionales bacterium
TTGAGGAACTGCCCCATTCCGAAAGACGAAATTTCAATTAAAAAAAGCGTAAATAGTAAAAGCGCAAAATTAATCGCAAAGTTTTTCATTTTTATTATGTATTGAATTTATTGACCTATATTTTTAAATAAATTAAACCAAACCTATGTTCAGGACATTTAAAAAAAAACCAAGCTATTCACTCGCAATCTTCTGCGAGAATCATCGGAGCGCTAAAAGCCTAGTTAGAACCTCATCTGGTCACCAACCTAGCTTTACCTTGTCTCATATTAGGAAAACACACCGTCTACCTTGATACCACATCCATTTAATTTTACCAGTGGTCTACTATCAAAACTTCACACTGTAGCGATTCGCCCTTTCGCCTTTTCCGAACGGTAAATACATCTTCAGTTTTGTTAAGAATTATTCGTAGGCCCCCGATAAAGACACTAACCAAAGTTTTATAAAAGTATTCGCGGCCTTTAGATCAAAGTCGGCATCTAAAAAAGAAAATCACCTAGGAGAAAGCATGAAGTTTAAGGTTACCTTAACGATAAAAATTTTACTAACGATTAATCTGTTTTTAACATCATTGGTATTTGCACAAGCAAAACCTTCTATCGTAAAGCTGTCTCTGGTTAGAGCGGATAACGGCAAAGTAATTATTGATGACATTGCTGACTTCCAAACAGTACAACCATCGAAACTTCCAACAACAAAAGTAAATATCCTTGCGACTGCGGATACTAAATCAATTCGTAGAATTGAGTTTATAACAAACAACAATGAAAAATTTAGCGACTATACCGTTCCATACTCTTACAAGGGTGACGATGGCGGAAATTTAAATACATGGGTTCCTAAATTGGGCACCTACACAATAAAGGTGATTCCCTACGATAAGGAATCACAGAAAGCTGGGAACCCAAGAACTTATGTTTTAGCTTTTGAAGAAACTCCAAGCATCCCAAGCACACCAGCAACACCAACACCGACAATTGTTGCAGCGACACCATCTCCAACACCTAGCATGCTGCCTGCACCAACGAAGACGCCATTGCCCTCACCAAGCAAAACTCAAACTCCGTCTCCAACAGCATCGATTGAACCATCTCCAAGTAGCACAACTACTCCGAGCGCAACGCCGATTATCATCTCAACTCCGACTCCTACTCCGGTTCCGCCTACTCCGGTACCGACGGAAACACCGGCACCATCTCCCGAGAAACCAAAAGGCCCGCTAAAGATTTTTCCAGGTGCTTCTGGTTTTGGAACCGAGACTACCGCTGGAAGTGGGAGAAATCAGACACCTCCATCATCACAAATTTTCCGTGTAGATACTTTGAAAGAAACTGGTCGAGGAAGCTTAAACGAGTGCATCGAAGCTAACGGCCCTAGAGTTTGTATCTTTGAGGTTTCTGGAAAAATAAATTTAAGTGAAGCAATCGAAATCAAAAACCCATATCTAACAATTGCTGGACAGACGGCGCCGTATCCCGGGATTATTTTAACAGGAGCAGGTATTCAGATAAAAACGCATGACGTCTTATTACAACATCTTCGCATTAGAGTGGGTGACGATAAGAATGGTCCGGCGCCAGCTCAAAGAGATGGTCTAGTCATTTGGGGCACAACCTCAAGGCCTGCATACAATGTCGTTGTTGATAGGATTTCTGTTACATGGGCGATTGATGAGAACATAAGCACCTATGGAGATTTCGTAAACAACATTACTGTTAGCAATTCCTTAATTGCAGAAGCACTGTATGATTCAATACATCCCAAAGGTGCCCATGGCATGGGGCTTTTAGTTGGAGAAGGTACTCAAAACATCTCAATAAACAATAATCTTTTTGCTCATAACCACGATCGCAATCCACGGATAAACCCAGGGACGTCGGTCGAATTTATTAGCAACTTTGTTTACAATTGGGGCGGAAGAAGTGGTTGGAACGTCGCCAATATTTCGGACACTAAGAACGTTGGGTCAGCAGTCTTATTCAACTTCATTGGGAACGAATTTAAAATGGGACCTGATTCTACTAAAGTGGCTTCTATCACGGGAAAACCTGCGAATAAGAATAGTAGAATTTATGTCCTTGATAACTTAGGTCCGACTAGGAAGAACTCGAATTCTGACGAATGGGATATAACTTCTTTATCAGAAAAACCATTCCGATCGAGTTCTCCAACTTTCACATTAAGCAATACGTTACCTACACCATCAAATGAAGCTGCGCTTTTCAACCTGACAAATGCAGGTGCTAGAGTCAAAGAAGATAACTATGTGGATAATAGAATCAAAAACGAAGCCTACAGCGGTACTGGTAGAATCAAGGATTGCTTAAATGGTTGTTCTAAAAAAGTTGGTAAACTCGATCCTGATACCTCAATTAAAAGAGTTCTAGTAACACCAACGAATCCGCATGACGATGACAACTCTGACGGATATACTAATTTAGAAAATTGGTTGCATGGTTTCTACGAAGACGTGCAATAGTAATTTTTACTTTTAGATTTAGCGGCCGTTCGATTGGAACCCAACTCCACCGGACGGCCTTTGAAATAAAGAAATACAAACCTGCCTAGTTTGTCATCCCTATTCCGCCATCATTCCTGCCTTCAGGTCTGTCCGTGTATTACGGAACTTACGAAAGTCAGCATAACGCCGTCATTCCTGCGGAAGAGTCTGTCCGAGTAATACAAGTTGAATTTTCTTCCCGTCATCCTCGCGAACGCGGGGA
>CAYYIQ010000324.1:0-2702 GCA_964472005.1 uncultured Bdellovibrionales bacterium
TCTATCCCTCAAAAAAACCATATTATTTTAATCTGCCGAAGATGCGTCTATTCATCAACTGGAAAAAGATTATCTAACATTAGGAGTTCGAATGTTTCTCTCACAAAACCTGTTAAAGGCTTAACCATTAGAACACCATCTTCTGCTTTTAATTTTTTGTAACACATCAGGATCTTGCCGATGCCATACGAGTTGATTATCTCAACACCTTTGAGGTCAAGAACGATCGTCTTCTGCCCTCTTTCGTAAAGACTATTGAAAGCTATGCGGAGCGCTTCCCCAGCTTGCTCATTATCGAGATCTGCATCAACTTCGATAATTGATTTTCCTTCTTCAACATTTGTTTTAAATTCAAGACGATCCATATCTATACCTAAAAAGAGTTAAAATTTTAAACCTAATCTAAATCATTAAGATGATATTCAAATCATCGACATTTTCTCGAGAAATCTTTAAGAATTTTTGAAAGAAATAACTACCGAAACCGCAAAAAACACTAGGGTTTATTTTTATTTAAGTAATCTTTGAAAACTTCCGTATATACTGCTCTTAGATGGAATTACCTTATTGGGAATTTCTAAATGAGAAAGGTGTGGATTTCACAGAAAGAAACAAATTCTTTGCTGTATATTCACCCATTAGTTAAACTGGATTAATCGTAAACAATCTTAAAACGCTAATATGACACTACAAAATTCAATCCCTGAGGAATATAAAGATCACGTTTCACCAGAAAAAGACTGGAAGGAGATTGTTGCGTGGGTTAGTGACCTACCCCCACTACCGCATGTCGCGGCACAAGCTTTAACCTTGATAGAAGATCCGGACACGACCGCAGGAAAGCTTTCGCAACTTCTGGGGCAAGACGCTGCTCTTGTTTCAAGAGTATTGAAAATCGCTAATTCAGCGATGTTCTCAAGGCAAAGAGAGATCAGCACTATCAACCAAGCAATCATGACAATTGGTTTTAAAACTCTCAAAGGGATCATTGTTGCAGCGACACTCAGACAGCTAAATCGTAAATTCGGTCCGATTGAAAAAATGATTTGGGAAAACTCTACATTCACATCTATCTCCGCAAGAATCGCGGCGGCTCATATGAAGAAACCTTACGTAGAAGAAATTTTTCTGTTCGGCCTGCTTCATGATTTGGGTAAACTTGTATTAATGAGACAAATTCCGAAAGAATACGAAGAAGTCATTAAGAAAACCGCGGAAGGAAAAACATTCAACGAGATGGAACAAGCATCTTTTGGATTTGCGCACCCTTTAATTGGTGCACTCGTCGCTAAAAAGTGGAACTTTTCTGGAGACACCTGCCAAGTGATACTTCATCACCACGACACTGTTCCAGAAAAAATTGAAAACGAACTTCAAGAAAAAACGCTCTTAATCGCACTGGCCGATTTAATTGGACACGCCAGTGGATCAGGACATCAAGAAGGTTACCCTGATGTAAATCCAGAAATTGAAAAGATTGCAAAACTATTTGATCTAACACCAGAAGACGTAGCTACAATTAAGACAAAAAGCGAAGAGATGTTTACGGAAATTGGCTCTGTTTTTATGTCCTAATTATTCCTTGGGCTGCTGGGTTTCACTAGTCGGAGTAGCTTCGTCTTTTCCAGCAGCTGACTCTTCATTACCTTCTTTCGCCGACCAAAGTGGGAAACGAACAGGATAACGTTCATCATCAAGAACAACTTGTTTCCCGCGCATGTTTTTAAGACATACGACTATCGGAGCCTTCAAATTAACTGTTGTGGTGGTAGGATCAGGTCTCACAGTAACTAAATTAAGCACCGCAACAGAATCTTCTTCGACCATATCTAAATCTTTGTCACCCACTGGCAAGGAGATCAAATATTCTTCACCAAAGTCTGCCGCGTTAACCACAACAAAAGCTAAATCTGGATTTTCCACGCTTTGAAGCCAGGAAAACGGTGGATTATATTCCAATAAAATAAACTTGCTATCGTTTGGGAACCCTAAGATACCGCCGATAACTGTGATGATGGAACTCTCTGCAATTTCAAGTTCCCCAAATCGAGAAGATTGGATTTTAAGTGTTTCAGACATAGCTTTTAGCCCTCTTCTCCGTCATCGTTATCATCATCAAGATCGGATGATTTTGTTTTTAATTTATGATCTTTTAATTTTGCAATCACGTCATTTTTACCGTCTTTCCATGATTTAGCGACGGCCAAAAGGTCGACTGGCAACTCACTGGCAGCAGATTGATTTTCTTCAAGAATTTGATGAAATATTTCTTCACGATAAATTCTAACATTATCTGGAGCTTCGATTCCCATTCGAACTTGGTTCCCTCGAATTCCGTGTACGGTAACCCTTACATTTTCGCCAATATACACACTTTGGCCAGGTTTTCTTGTTATAACAAGCATGTTTTTTCCTCATCCTTAAGGATATTTATAAATCTCAAGATCGATTGCTATCAGAAATCGGGAATACTGAACAGAGGAAAACCGCATTAGATAATGATTTTATTAGAATTAAACTATAAGCACAGAATTTCTAAGCCACGATTCCACCCCAACACTTCCTAAAACCTAGTCTTCATAAATACCTCCCCTCAAATTAACTCACAATCGTCTCAAATACGATCCGCAAACCTATCTCATAACGGCCTTCTCCTGGAACGACCTTCCTCTTTCCTGCAACAAAGCAACAAATTCTACGAG
>CAYYIQ010000325.1:0-2700 GCA_964472005.1 uncultured Bdellovibrionales bacterium
ATACTCCCCTTGGAAACGGAATCACTCGAGGCCGATCTCACAACAAATTAACGGTTAAGTTTTCGCAGTTGCGTAGCAACTTGCGAAAAACGGTTTGTTATCCTCAATAGTTCATAAATGGTGTTATGGCCAATTAAATTAACAGGGTTCTACGATTAAATAATCATCCCCATCCCAGTTACCAGAGTTGACAATTTTAACGTTACTGTCTTTTCGTAGTTTTTCAATATCTGTTTTAGGATCAGAGTACGAAGTCCATATTCTATTATTTACATTAACCTGTCCAACGAGGTCAGAACCGTTATCTGTAAATATTACCGGACTAGCTTTTGTAGAATGGCGTTTAACAACTTGAAAATCTTCAGTGACAATTCCAATTTTACCAATTGCTTCCATATTTTGTTTCGTATTTCGAAACCAAATGTAAATTGCAATAGCAGCCCACATTACAACGATAGAAAAAGTAAGGATTGAACTCATATTAGTAGGCTTGTTTGTTTTTACTATTCTGCAAAGAGGATAACGGCTAAGTTTTCGCAGTTGCGCAGCAACTTGCGAAAAACGATTTGTTATGTGCACTTTACGGCAAAGATCATATCCGTGCATCAAGATTTTCCATATAAACTTTTTCATCTTCCGACTCTATACATTCCAAGAGACGTGCCCACGCATCTTGTGCTGCTAAAACTATTTCATTCCAGGCAGGGTCAGACAATATCACACTATCATCGCCGTTATAATCTTTTGGTTCAGAGTAATTGTCAGCCGCGAAATGAAAATTGCCGACAGATTCCATCTCGGCCAAAGACAGCATACCCCTGTCACACATAGCTTGAAGCGGCTCTCCATGTAGAGAATCATCAAAGTACATGCTCATACATTCAACATAGCTACTCATCTCACCAGGCTTCCTCCCAAGCCACAACAACTCCTGTTCGTGAAGTGACGTAAAACCATGCAAACTTGCTATCCACTGTTTTCTCCAAATAAGTCTTTGCGTACTGTCTAAATCTTGGTTCATATTCGGCTTGTATTTTGCACATAACGGCTAAGTTTTTGTCGTTGCGCAGCAACTGGCAAAAAACGCATTGATATCTTTAAAAGCGTACAAAAGTGTTTTTGAATATGCAAGATATTTAAAATTTTTGATTAAAACTACTCGGTTAAACTAAGACTGGTATCTATCATATACAATTAAATATATGTAAATTATCAATTACTTTGTCTCAGAACAGGATTTTTCGGACGATTCTTGTAATTCCTTGATTTGTCTAATTTGTTCTTCGCTAAGATCTATAGTGAATGATTTTCCGAGGCCCTTTTCTCGAAGACTATTAATATCGACGCCCATAAATGCTAGATCGCTTTTAAGAAAATCAGCTAATTTACGGAGTGTTTCGCGATCAGTAGTTTGAATTAGTAGAAAGGAGATCTGTTCGTTCGTTGTCATAAACGACCGAAGCATCCAACTAATTTCAACGGCCGAGAGTTGGCAAAGTTTTACGGTGAATTGTTCAAGAAAAACCATGAGTGCTCGAAATACCCGCTCAGCCTCATCCCCGGCCCATTTATTTGATGCTTTGGAGATTCCCAGCGTTTGCCATTGTCCCTCTTTCATTTCATGAACTTTTGAGTGGACATACGAATTGCGCAATGAAATAAGTTCAGAAACTGTCTGAATTATTTTGCTGCCTCGATCAAATTTTTCACCGTTTCGCTTTTCACGAAAGAAAAACTCGAGCTTGTCAACTGTACCCATTTGCTCAACGGCATCGAAAAGACGTTTGGATAGGTCAATCGCTTTAACGCAGTTATTGGCAAGGTGTTCGATTGCTAGCGCTGCATGCAGTATTGACGACCTCGCCTCTCGGCGGCCATTGGTTTCATCTATGCTGTCTCGTGCGGCTAACATCGCGAGGAATGAGTCAAAAATGAGTTGATCGACATGACTAACGTAAACTGACTTGCGATGCAGCTTTAATTTATCCATTGCTTCTATTATACAAAGAATCTAAAAAGGAGACCTTCACAAAATCGTTCGGCTTTATGTAAAGTTTGTTAAAGAAAGATATCGTTAAAGTTTTGCGGGCGCGGTACGCGCTCCGTCAAAAACGTATTGTTAATTCTAACTATCTGGGAAAATTTGGTTTATGTCCCTAATTTTCCACATCATAGTTTCTTTCGCTTTCAATTTAGTTTTCTTATTGCCGACATCTTTTCGAATCGCAAGCAATAAATGACCATATAAATTTAATAACTCATAAACATTATATTTCTCGGAATCTTCACCCATACGATAGTTATATTGAGCAAAATTATTCCACGCTCGTATTACTTCATCGCTTCCAAATAAGATCAAATGCGTGCTGGCATTTTGCCAATCAAATGACTGTATCTGTTTTACAGACTTATCAGTCTCCTTGGCCGAACTAGAGGAAGCAAGTAACCTAACATAAGGCTCCAACATTTTGCGGTAAAGTTCAGTTCGTTCGCTATTTAACTTCTCTTGAGTAACTTTAAGTTCCTCATTTTTCGCCTTAAGAAACCAAGTTACAATTCCTCCAAGAACTACTAGGAACGTAGGACCAAGGGTAACGACTAATTGATTTAAAATTGAAGGCACCTGTTTCCCCTCTACAACAGAATTAACGGCTAAGTTTTCGCAGTTGCGTAGCAACTTGCGAAAAACGTTTTGTTAAT
>CAYYIQ010000326.1:0-2638 GCA_964472005.1 uncultured Bdellovibrionales bacterium
TAGTAGAGGAAATTATTGGTAAAGAAATAGTAGATGAATTTGACGCAGTTCGAGACCTTCGTACATACGCAAAAACGCTACATGAACTAAGCGGTAAAGCTTAAGAATAAAAAATAAGTAGAAATGAAAAAAGTAGAAAAAGAAGTTAAAGAAGAAAAAGAAATCGACTGCGATAATGATGCAAAATTACCCGGTGATCCAAAGATAATTCTACGTGACGATCACAAAGTTTCACGGAAGAATATCGACGTAGATGCGTTGAAAGTTATTAGAAGGTTACAAAGTTTTGGGTACCAAGCTTTTTTGGTTGGTGGAGGAGTTCGAGATCTTTTACTTGATAAAAAACCAAAAGATTTTGACGTAAGTACTAGCGCGAGCCCAGAAGACATTCGTGATCTTTTTAGAAACTCTAGAATTATCGGAAGACGCTTTAAGCTTGTACATGTCTATTTTAAGGGTGGAAAAATCATAGAACTCTCAACTTTCAGAGCTACAACCGATTCAGAAGCCCCCGAAACTTTAGCGCATGACAATACCTATGGAGATGCTGAATCTGATGCTTTGCGCAGAGATCTAACAATAAATGGACTTTTCTATAACCCAGAAGATTTTACAGTCATCGACTATGTGGGTGGAATGGATGATTTGGCAGCTAAGATAGTTAGAATAATTGGTGATCCAGATGTTAGATTCAAAGAAGATCCTGTTAGAATTATCAGAGCTATAAGACATAGTGCTAGAATTGGTTTTAAGATTGAATCAAATACGAAGAAATCATTAGTTGAGAATGCGGAGTTGTTGAAACTTGTACCAACCTCTCGCTTGTATGAAGAAGTTAACAAAGATTTATTTTCAGGAACTTTGACAGCCACATTTACCTCATTGTTCGAGCATGGGCTTACAAAGTTTATCTTTCCGAATTTGGATGAATACTTACGTGCACTAGGTAAGAAAGGATCTAAGATGTTTTTTGAGCGTCTTGAAAAACTTGATAATTTGGTCCTTAGTGGCAAGGATCCATTAAATGAATTGTTTTTCTGCGCATTCCTAATCGGGCATTTTGTTGAAGAAGAAATTGAGCCAGAGAAGGAAGAAACTTCTGCAAATCAAGCTCCGATTAAATATCTATGTCAATCGCAAAGCCAGTTGTTGAAATCGATGGAAGATGCTGGAGAAGATCTCTCATCTCAATTCAAACTTCCACCAGTTTCCCAACGTCGTAATAACAGAGATAGAATTTCAAATACTGCGCGACAAATTGGTAAATGGTTTGATCCGGTGACTTTAACAAAACGTGAGAAGGCCGCAATGGAACGGCTATTGGTTTTAAGGTTCAGATTGTTAACGGCTAGTGAAGATAATCATGAATCATTGAGTGATATCATCGATTCAATACACGTAGATGAGAAAAACCATCTTCTTTGGCTGATGGATGTTGTTAAAGATGAATTAAACCCACTGCAGAAAAGAATTATTTCTGGCAAGGCTAAAAGTGGGAAGAGAAAAGGTCGTGATCGAAGACCTCCTACAAACACATTTGTTGTTAAGGAAGGAAACTTTTAATAATGGAAATGAAACTAGTAGATCTGACTAAAATTACTCTTATTATTTATAAGAACGCACTAGTAACGTCATTTAAGCAAACACTGTTAAATTGGAAAATAGTCGGTCTACATCTTGGTTTATTGGTTGTTTTAGGACTCAGTAGTTTTCTTATCCCTAGTGGAAATATTGTATTTGGCTTCATTAGAGGGTTTGTTGTCACCTATTTACTGTCAATATATTTTGCGTCAGTGCGTAATATTATAAATAGAGAAAAGACGATATTTAAAGATTTGTTCTCCGAAGCATGGCAAATATTTTCGCCTTTAATTTCGATTTTGTTTGCATTAATGATTGTTAACTTTTTATTGAGAAGTCTAAATGCACCTTTCTTAACAATCGCTTTTGGAATACTCTTTTCGGTCCTTGCAAACCCATTACCAGAAGTCATTTATCTGCGTGGTGGTATGTTCATGCAGATGATTGAAAATTCGTTTGAATTTGTACTTGAGAATTTCATAGAGTGGTTTTTGCCAATATTTATCGTTATTGGGCTTTTATTCAGTGCCTCTCCAACTGTGATACTACAAACATTTGGTGAAAATCCACTTCAGATGTTTGAATCAATAATTTTACTATTGAGCATAATCTCTATGAATATAGGTAATTGGGGAATTTTGATTCCAGCACTTTATCTACTTTTATTTATAGTGCTTTTTCGGGGAAATCTTTTCTTAGCGCTGCAAAAAGGTCGTAGAGCTCGCCTTTATATGGCGAAGCAATCCTGATTGGGAAGTTTTACCAAAGAGACACAGAGAAAAAAGACCTTCTATACAACATAGAGCCTCTTGCACCTCAGAGTCTTACGCTATATAAAAAATCTCCTTCCTCTCTGTGCCTCTGTGGTAATTCTTCCCGTTAAAAGCTGCGTCGTAACTATATTCTTTTTCATCTTTCCATTCGCCTCTGGTAAATATGATCCATTTGAGATAAATTTCTAACAATAAATTTATCTCAAATGGATCATATTATGAAAGTGCTTGCAGCTATTCCGGCTCGACGTGGATCAACTCGTCTGACGGAAAAACCTTTACGA
>CAYYIQ010000327.1:0-2629 GCA_964472005.1 uncultured Bdellovibrionales bacterium
GCACTGTTAGTCCTAATTGACTACCTTGCCATCCAAGGCGCCACATGGATCGACTGTCAACAACTCACCAAACACCTAAAAACACTTGGAGGCATTGAGATAAGTCGTAAAGAATTCATGAAGATTTTAAAAGAAAGCGTTAATCAAGATAATATGGTAATTAATAGTAAGAACCTCCCCGCAAACCTAAAACTAGACGAATAAAAACGACAGTTAAACAATAGGTTTTAACCGAAAGAAAGATTAATTAAAACGTTCTCTTAGCCCGATAGTTATAATATAAATCTTAATAGTCGCATGATCCACGCAGATATAAATAATTTTGGCACATTACTTTTTATTAAAATACGGATTAATGGCCCTCAAATATAAATGTTAGAAAAATTATTATCATTACTAAAAAAACGTTTTGCTGACTTAATTCTTATTGTCGCAGTAATCGCTGTATTCTTTCTCACGGGAAAGAAAACCACCCACGAGATAGAAACAACGAAACCGGAAAACGTTTCACAAATTGAATCGCCTGTTGTGAATGTTCAAGTAAACCTTCCAGCCGGTGGTGAAGTTCCCAACCCTATTCAACCAGATAGTAAATTTACTCAAAATCCCAATATCCCGAATGCACAAACTCCTCAGCCTGAGAGCAAGACTTCAGATCAAGAGAATAGGAACTTTCAAAATCCTAGTAATCCGCAAATGAATCCCAATCACAACATCTTTCCTTCAAGCTCACCTAACAACCTTGGTGACTCACTAAAAAACTTAAAAGGTAAATCAGCTTCCACCGAAGACATTGTCAACCGAAATGCCTATTTCCAAAAGCTAAGTAAACAACTCAACGAACTACAGGGTGACGCTAGTTCTGAAGGCTCGGGAGATTTACCAAATGGCGAAGCAGGTACCGGGAACCCTGAATCAAATCATTCTAACAACTACCCACAAGACGAGATCCCCATCCAGACAGAAGAAAATTACATGGGGATCGATGAATCTGGACAAAATCAGCTCTATCCTCAAGAACAATTTAACGAAAACAACATGGAAAATCCTTATGGCGAACTAAACCGTTTTCCTCCTCCTGTAATTTCACAATAAAATTCTCGAAGAAGAAACATGTTCAAATATTTGGGTACGCAATCCACACAATTCCTAAAAAAGGTTTCTGTCGCAGTAGTCCTCACAATTCTCCCCTACTCCACCTCAACAACCGCACAAGAAAATAGCTATAGAAATCTTTGCCACAGAAAAAATGTAATTAAAAGCACGGATAAACGCATTACGAAATGGGTTCTTCCAAATGGAGTTCAAACATATCGGTTTAAAAAGCCGCTACCAAGTGCCGTTACCGAATGGGAGAAAAGTGCGATTAGTCATTCCTTAATGAGGTTAAACTTGATAAGCCTGCCAGGAACAGTTTGTGATTTCGGTTCCAAAAAAGTTTATCAACCGATTTTCGACGCTTTAAACCTCGGACTAAATCCATCAATAAAAAACTACATCGAAAGCGTTGAGAGAGTGGGATGGACGACAATGGGGAGAGACGCTCTACGATTTCATACAAGTCATAATTTTGAGATAAAACTATTCCCTCCAATTCGACTAGATTTAGCGTTTCCCAAAAAATATGAGACGTCTGAGGTACACCCTACCGCAACCTTACTAAAAGTTCCGAACAGACTATCAAAAGAGATATTACTCGATGAATCCATTCCTGAGAACGATAGAGAGGACACTTTTTTTTGGGTAAAAGTTAAAAAAAGTTCTTTGCCTATTTTTATAACTGAAGGAGTTAAAAAAGCAGCTTCAATTTTAAGCTCTGGTCGCGTTGCAATCGGTCCCCCAGGAACATGTCGCAGCATTTTTAGATCGGACTCCACTGACGTAAACCATCGCTTCGAAGTCTCTACAGAAATTAAACAATTCATCGATAAGTCAAACAAGAGATTATTCTACATAGTATTTGATAGAGACCATGATCCGGTCTTGCATGAATTTGTTAAGTCAAACGCAAAAGTCCTAGCCCAGATGCTGACAGAGCTGAATATGGACGTCAAAATCATCGACCTCCCCGAGGATACGAAGGGAGTGGATGACTATATCTACAAGTATGGTCAAAACGCTTTTAATCACACATTGGTAAAGGACGCTAAAAATTATATAGACTGGCTAGAATTAAATTCAAATCTGCTTTCAGCGGATCAAATTGCTAAAAATGAATGGTGTTTTAACCCCTGTCAGGGCAGTTGTGCTTTAAAGACAAAATTAGAAGAAAAATGAACGAAATATTTGAAATAAAAATTGAACCTGGCAAAGAAGATAATATTTCAGAAATTAAAAATATCGTTTCTGAAAAATACAAAATTTCAATCGAAGATCTTGCGGACCTAGTCATATTAAAGCGTTCACTTGACGCGCGTAAATCCCCTGTCTTTCACATTAAATGCACAATCGAACACGAAAAAAATATAATCTCCCCTATTCAAAACAACGTGCGCAACTCACCAGCTGTACACATTATCGGAGCTGGGCCAGCGGGACTTTTTGCTGCGATACGATTAATTGAATTAGGTCTTAAACCTATCCTACTTGAACGAGGTAAGGATGTAAGAAATCGTCGAAAGGATCTTGC
>CAYYIQ010000328.1:0-2619 GCA_964472005.1 uncultured Bdellovibrionales bacterium
AATTCACGGAGGTGAAGTAGTGAATCTTGGTAAAATTGAACCTGATTCCGGTTTAGCTCGAATGACACCTTCCATCATTTTGATGAAGAATGTCAAGATTGACTCATCACGAGTTCGTCGCGATGTTTCTGAGTCTATCGCTGGACATATTTGTGTTCCTCTAGCGGAAGTGAAACGAATGATCATCAAAGGAGAAATCATTGATGGTTATTTGATCTCGGCACTCGGTAAACTTTACGCCCATGACCTAATCTAGGTAGGGTTTTCAACTTCAGAAGCAAGTCGGGTTCTGCCTGACTTGCTTCATCAATCATTTCCTAACCAAAATATTAAACGCAACAACATCATCGTTAACTCTTGTGATATCTTTCTTGGGTGTAACCACCAAGACTCTAAGACAGGGAGGAAGATTTGCTAAATTTAATCTTGGTTTGAGTAGGAGCGAGCAATTGAAATCCCACTTAGAGTCTTTCCGTCTTTGTGCTAATACTTACCCCTCAATATAATGTAGCTACAAAACACTTCTATTCCGGCCAATGCTCGTAGAGTAAATCTAAAAATAGTACTGCGTCTTTATCAGTTGGTTCCATAAGGATGTTGTCTTTTAACTTGTAATCAGGAATCGAGAACTGGTTGTAAATTCTCTTCATGCTATTCCATTTCGTTAAGCTATTAAAATCGCGTCTTAAAATTTTGAAGCGCTCTCTATTGCCTCATCGGTCGCAGATAAACAATGATATGCGTCGACCGGTTTGGTACTTTAGGCTTGGAGAGTCTCTTGCGCCTGGTACTGTCACATTTAATTCAGGTTTCGACTCTGTAAGTTGGCCGAATCTAAACTTCTAAAAGATTCTTGGGAAATTCCCCGTATTGCACACGTTACGTGCTCTTTTTAACTCTTTACCTGAATTTTATATAGTCTTTAACTTAAATCATTCGGGACCCAGTTGAAAAACGTTTTCCTGATCATGATCGTTTGAAAATTTTTTATGAGCTTACCAAAGTTAACCCTTAATTCTTCGACCACTCGGTAGTAATGATCATAATCATCTACCTCCATTTCTAACTCTACGCTACAAGCCCCTAACTGCTGGATGAAGTAGGTAATGTTTGGGTGCTTTTTACAGAACTCTCTAAGGTTCTTAAGGAGTTTCGTATCGTAGCTTCGAAGTAAAATTTGGCTTTTAAAAAACTGCATCTCGATTTTTCGATGATCTAATTCTATTCTGAATCCGGTTATAACTCCGTTTTTCTTAAGTTTGTCTATCCTGCTCGAAACAATGGCAGGGGTGATGTTAAGTGAGTCAGCCAAATGGGTGTTGGATTCCCTGGAGTTATTAGAAAGTTTTTTTAATATCGAGATATCGGTCTTATCGAGTTTGATATTTGAAGGTGCGCCTCCTACCGTCACGTGACTTTCGCCGCTGTTGACTAGGTAGTGTTTGTTAAAGACATCTAGCTCGACAATTTGATAGACTTCAAAAGAAATAATTAATTCATGAAATTTTTCGAGGATTGACTGTTGAGTTTGGTAGTACTCAACAGCAGACCGTGCAAAAATAGCTAGGAGCAAATCCCAAGTGCCATCACTCTGAGCTGTCCAATATACTCGCGGGTGTGTTTTCAAAAACTTTAGGAATTCTTTTGAATTTGAATTGCTCGTATCAATTCTTAGGTACATTTTATAAATTGTGAAACCAAGACTTGAAAGATTAACCGATGTGGTAAATTTTTTTATGACTTTGTTTTCAACAAGTTTGTTGATTCTGTATTCTACTCTGTCCCTACCTTGCCGAACAGAGCGCGCAATTTCAGACGCAGTTAAGCGAGAGTTGCAGTCTAACTGATAGAGTATTTTACGATCTAATGTATCTAAGTTTTTCATCCCTTAAAACATCTCCAACAATTCATCACTGTTTTTACTAAATTCCTTCCTCTATTTGCTCACAATTCTCAGATATAGGCAAAAATAAGAACTCTCTTGCCGAACTCGTCTAGTGTCTGCAATACTTCATTTGCGCGCGAAATTTTCTTAAAACGAGTAGAAGAAAAAATCTAGCGAACTTGGTTAAGTTATTGGGTATAAATAGTCATTTGCTTTAACCGAGTTCGAGAGAGAGTAAAGGTTTTAACTGTTTTTGATATGAACTTCGTTATGGGATTTCGTATCGTTAGCAGTAAGCGCAGACTAGGGTTCGCCGTAAGATAGACATATCACCGATGTTGGGAGTTTAAGAAACTGTAATTTGAAAACTTCTATCTTCCTGGATCCCTGCTTTCGCAGGGATGACGAGTAGAGGGTGTTCTACCCAAACCGCCATGTCTTTTTTTCAGGAAAATCGAGTAGCGAGTGTTTGACCTCACCCGTCAACCTCGTGTTCGCAGGAAAGTCGAAGTGAGAAAGTTCGATTTAACCCGTCATTCTCGCGAGAGCAGGAAAGTTGATGTGAACAAGTTCGATTTAACCCGTCATTCTCGCGAAAGCAGGAAAGTTGATGTGAGCAAGTACGAATTAATCTGTCATCCTCGCGAAAGCGGGGATCCAGGTGAAGATAGCATTAATGTTCCTGGATCCCTGCTTTCGCAGGGATGACGAGTAGAGGGTGTTCTACCCAAACC
>CAYYIQ010000329.1:0-2559 GCA_964472005.1 uncultured Bdellovibrionales bacterium
CCGAGCTCAATATTATTCACAAGGCTCTGCCTATTCATCCAAACCAAATATAGTGATCAGACAAAATGTCGACTCAAATATTATCTCGGGTACTCAAGTCACTTTTAATCTTAGTGAAACTCAAGATGATCTAGATAAACCGGAAGATATTTGGTACCGATGGGATTGGGAAAATGATGGTGTATTTGATACTGATTTCAGCCATGAACTACATTATGAACGTGTTTTTACAAAACAGGGGAATAACTACTCCAAATTACAGGCGGTAAATAGTCAGGGGCAATTGAGCGAATGGACAACCGACTTCTATGTCTTCCCTAATCCAGGTTCAACTTACATACCCATACCGGCATCGTCGTTGCGGACGATAGAAAACCAGACAAATGAAGGTTTCTATACCGCCGGAATGAACCCTAACGAATTGTTTTACATTGACACAAATAGTGGAAGTGTTTTGGCAACTGCGAAGGTACTGGGCCAAATTTCTGGCCTTCAGTTGAATAAAGATGAAACGCTGCTGTATGTCACAGAGAGCAAGAAAAAGGAAGACGAATCGGGATATTCAACCGACCTAATTACTTTCAATGCAAATACGCTTGAGGAACTTGCCAGAGTCAACTTACCTCACTCAATTGATACATTTGCAGTAACATCAACAGGGATCGTAATCGGCGCAACATACGAGACCGACCAGCATCAAGAGGGAATTGTTAGCTATAAACTAAGCGACGGTTCTAAACTGAATGAAATATATCCCAAATTTCCCCACGGTTTTTTACTATCCAGAGATGAATCAATAATTCTAATGATATATACGGATATGACATTCAATTATTACACGATCGACCCAGATACTGGACTCGTCTTTGGCGATGTTAACGATATAAATGATGACACAAAACACAACGTACTGAACACTCTTGCATCGACTGACGAACTGTTAATCACAGTAACGGGGGAGGTTTATAAGTTAGAAGTTACGCCGGAAGTAATCCTAACCAAATTATCGGACCTGTTACCAGACTCCGAGAGAGTTCGAGGTTACTCTATTGATACAAATAACAACCTTCTTTTCATCCTGACAGAAGAACAATCGCTAAGTGTTTATAATTTGCTTTCCCTAGAATATATAAAGACTTTATCAACCGACATAGATTGGTCCCAATATGTCTTTAATACCGAAGATTCTGTCGTAATTTTGGGATATAAGTATTCTTCTTCCGTTATTTACCCAGTTGCGCACCCTTGTCCCAGTTGCGCGTTTAACCAAAAACCAATAGCAGACCTGACATCTGATAAAAGTGGAACAGTTACATTTTTTGACGAGGTCCAACTTGACGCGTCCCTATCTTACGATTCACAAACTACACCACTGAAGTTTAGATGGGACTTCGACAGCGACGGTCATTGGGATACAGAATTTTCGGAAAACTCTATAGAAACACATCAGTATCGACTTGCCGGTGAAATAACAACTATCGTTCAGGTGAAAGATGAATATGGACTGGTTGCAGAAGCGACATTAACGTTCTTAGTAACAAACGATGCGGGCGACCCAGAGATTGTTATTGACCATGAACCTGACTTATTGCCATTCATACCACATGACGCGCTTTTCGATGAAAGCAGAAATCAGATATATCTAACAGATCGTCCAAATGGTGTGATTTATACTCTCGATATCTCGACAGGCAGGATTATAAACCAGGTAACGGTAGGACTCCTCCCAGAAAATATAGCAATAAGTAAAGACCGTCAGTTCTTAGCAGTTTCAATCCCTATTGCTGATCACACGGAATACACGTCAGCAGATAAACAACAGACTGGATTTATAGCGGTTATCGATTTAGAAAACGATACCTTAACGAGATATCTCGATGTCGATATTGACCCTTACGAATTAAGCATTTCTACGGATGGTACTTTATTCATTTCTAGCGGATCAGGCCAATGGTCCAATATTCTTTTATATGATTTTGATACTGGAATTAAGATACCTCAGATAGAAACTTTATTTTCAACGAGTTGCAAATCAAGTATAGCTATTCACCCCAACAATATTCATCTGTATTTCACCAGCAGGTATATAGCTCGGTATACTGCTGACGGTGATAACCGTTATTACCATCAAACGGTGAGTAGACATAATCCCGGTGCGGCACTGAAACTAACATCGGACGGTTCAAAATTGATAACGCAGAGTGGTTTGATATTTATCACCGGTTTCGAATTTGAGAATGCGTTAACATTTATTGGATCGTTCAATAATGAGGGAGTGAAGTACTTTAGTATTTCAGAACAATTTAATGAAATTCTATTCATTGCCCCTGATAATAGTATCCATCGAAGTGATCTTTTAAACGGTAATCTTTTGGAAACTTACTCAATAGAACTTGTTAACCCAAAATATATTTTTACCACGACGTCTGAAGTATTGGTTTTCGACCAGGTAGGAAATGAGACTAAAATTCATCGCATCAATAGGCCTTAGAATAGGAAAGATAGAGGTCATCGCATTGCCTATCTGGCACCCCAAAGTAGCGATGAAGGTACGGTTTA
>CAYYIQ010000330.1:0-2539 GCA_964472005.1 uncultured Bdellovibrionales bacterium
CGGTCGTTGAATGTGTAGAACTCGTACAACTCCTGGATCCCTGCCTCCGCAGGGAAGACGGTGGGATGCTGGGAAGACGGTGGGATGCTGGGATGACGGTGAGGTGCTGGGATGAAGTTTCGGGACGTAAAAATTCCATATTACTCGGACAGTCTCGTTCGCGGGAAGGACTAGGTTTTGGTATTACTTGATCGGACTATTAATCGGCGATCAGACGAATTAACTCAGTAGAATAACTGGATTCTCGCTATCACGAAGACTTTGACCTTTTTTTAAAAATGCAAATCAATCGAGCTGCTTATTCTTCAAAAATATTAATATGCTTAGATTATTTCTTCGTTGACTTTCCCACTACATCGCCTCCAAGTTGACTCTACCTTGCAATAAAAGCTATAAATTTACGTAGAAATCTAATTGTTCCCTGACAACTAAAAACGAGTATGTATTGACTCTCCATCTCTTACTTATTAACAGTAACAGGTGGGGACGGTTTCAGGTTCAAACATAAAGGTTGTACGATGAGCGAGTTGCAGCAGGCGACAGAAGCCACACACGTCGAAGTTTGCGGATTTGCATGCGCAAGAATTTGTGTGATCAATCATCCGGGTACAGAACATCTCTTCTCGAAGTTAGAATTTCGCTTGCTAACAAAAGAAAAAATTGCGGCGCAAGATCTCAATATTTTTCTAACATCAGTTAATGACGGTTCAAATCGAACATTAATGATGATCAATGCTTTTGCTGAGATCCTAAAATGTAAATTCATAATTAAAAATTGGACTGGACTTCAATTCCAAATTTCACTGGATAGCCAATCTTACGTAAAAGTTTTTACTTGGCCCAACGGGAATATAGATCCATCCTCCAACCCAGAATCATCGCAATTCAAAACTCTAAAAAAGCGTTTCGGATTTTAAACCATGACTACAATTTCATTTTTACCATTACCTTGTTTTTATTACCGTTTCCCTTTACGAGCTAATACTTCAAGTCGAGTGAGGTTGTCATCACCTAGCAGGCGTAGTACCGTTTTCAGTAACTTCTGTTGATTATATTATTTGCCCGTACATCATTCAGTCGTTTCACTTTTAATTTATGCATCGTGCCTAAGTTAATATTTCAGCAATTGATCTTTCAAGAATTGCTTTAAGTGTCTTCGATCACAGCTCTTTTACATCATAATCAAACTGGGTAGTTCGTCTGTTTCGTTCTGCATAAACGCAGAGTGAAGCGGACGAAGGTTAGGGTTATTTTGGTTTTATCTCTACATTTCGTCTGATTTTCTTCTCAAAGAAAAAAGGCAAAGAAAAATGAATTCGCAGCAATCAGAAGCAGCAGATCTATTTATTGAATCTCGTTCGATGATGAACGGCGTTGGAGTACATAGGGATGGACCGGGCTCGGTTGACTCTCTTCGCAAAAGTGCCGAGAAAGGTTCTCCGGCCGCAATGTTCATGCTGGCTCAGTTATACGAGAATGGTTTACTAATACCGACCAGTTACCGAGAGTATCATGTCTGGCTACGCAAGGCTGCCGAATGCGCTCACCGCCAAGCAATGTCAGTTCTTGGTCACTACCTTCTTTGGGGAGCCGAGGGTTTCGTGCGTAACGATCAAGAAGGATATATGTGGATTCAAAGGGCTGCTGCTCTTGGGCATGCTGAAGCAGCTGAAACACTGGACGCTCGGCCCAAAGGAACTCAAGGTCTTCCCGCATTGCCTACAATGACGCCTTGGGTGTTGAACCCCCAAAGTCGCGCTGAACTCTTTTTATCTGCCTTTGAGCACATGAATGGAATTGGCATCGAACCAAATCAGGAAAAGACTTTCTTATTGATGAAGAGTGCCGCTGAACAGGGAATAGTCGAAGCGATGGACTTTCTCTCACATTTCTATGGAGTAGGATTCGGAGTTGATGCCGATCAGGTAGAATCGGTCCGCTGGGTCAAGAATGCGGTTGATGCAGGACATAGCTGCTCGATGGGTAAGCTCGGCACGTGGTACTACCATGGCGCGTTAAATCTCCCCGAAGATGAAAAGCTTGGTTTTGATTTAATGAAAAGATCTGCTGATCTCGGCAATCCAGAGGCATTAGTATTCATTGCCAAAAAATACTACTTCGAACAAAAATTCGAACAAGCCCTTGGATTGGTCCGCGAAGCAGCTAATGCCAATCACATCGAGGCTATTATGATGCTAGCACAACTCCATTTGCGAGAGGGAGCTGGACTTACTCAAGATAAGCCTTTAGTTAGTAAACTTCTGCGACGGGCCTGCAAGTATCAAGAACCCAATGCTCCAAATTTCTTATTGGAGAATGGACATGCGCCTTTTAAAATTCGACAGGGCGGAATCACCCCCATTGCCGCGGAATATACAACAGACGACGAACGTGCCTACGCTTTATCGGCATTTGCGCACGGCAACTGGGGCCAGGTAACAGCTCTCCATTGGGAACTTAATGACAAAAATGTAGAAGAAGGTAATTACGTCTATGCTAGATACCCACTAGATCAGCAAAGAACTCTCGAAATTACAGC
>CAYYIQ010000331.1:0-2514 GCA_964472005.1 uncultured Bdellovibrionales bacterium
ACTCATAATAGGTAAACCCTTAAAAGAGTTCTCGTCTAATGCAGTCCTAAGACTCTTAACCATTCCATCCATGTTCCCAGATGGAGCGATCATATCTACCCCAGAGTTCGCTAAAGAGATTGCTTGTTTAGCTAACAACTTTAAAGTCTCATCGTTATCTACATCAAATTTTTCTCCGTCTTTCACAATGTGCCCGCAATGACCATGATCCGTGTATTCACACAAACATAAATCGGCAATTGTAAAAAGGTTCGAGTTAGTATTCTTTATAGCGTCTAAAGCTTTCTGGATAATGCCATCAGAAGTAAACGAAGATGAACCGGAGGCATCTTTCCATTCAGGGATACCAAATAATAATATTGAATTAATCCCTAAGTCTTCAATCGATTTCATCTCTTCCAACAACATATCAATCGAGAATTGATACTGACCGGGAATGCTCGAAATTTCTTTCTTTACGCCATGACCAGGAACGATGAAAAGTGGATAAATTAGATCATCAACTCCTACCTTAGTCTCAGAGACTAAATTTCTGAGTTCAGGAGACGAGCGTAACCTTCGAGGACGATTTGATGGAAATCCCATGATAATATAAAAAAGTGGTTGATATAAATTACTCTTAAAACTTAAAACATTTCGATCAAATAGCTAAGTTTTAAGTATATTATAAATTTACCATTTTAGGCTCAAGAGGTAAACTATTCCGCCTAGCAAGGTAACACTAGTTTACGCAGGGTTGTTATCATGCTCTCTGATGTTTTGGATTCGGTTTCAATCACGTTTTTGAAATTACACTTAATTGCAACTTCTTTGGTTTTTTCTCCAATTACGACAACCGGCATTGTATAAATCTTTTTGCTCAATTCTTCCGCATTATTCGACAGTTTAATCAACTCAGGAATCAATTTTTCGAAAAAATAAATTGTTTTTCCACTGAAAAACGTAATAACAAGTTCGTTATCTTCCAACGCATTGATAAAGGTTAATGTTTCGATAAGAGGCAAATCCTCCCCTGGCAATTCATTCACGGAATAAACAATAAATTTCTTAATTAAAATATGTTTACTCTTGAAGAATTCTTCGATGAAATCAGATGCCGAATCACCTTGAAACAACAATATTTTTATATCTTTATCATCACCGTATTTTTCGAAAAATTCAGATGATAACCCCTCGCCTGTATTCTTTTCTGGAATAAAAGATGTTTTGAAACCATATTTAAGCAATTCATTTGCTGTTTCTTTTCCGACCGCGGCTATCTGCGGACTACCCAATAAATAAGGTGCAGCGACACTTACAGCATTGGCACTAGTGAAGAAGCACCAAGCGCCGTCTAAAACATCCTCTGTAATTTCAATTTGATCTTCCTCACTCAACACGTAATCGTTTACAATCATCGGAGAGATAATAATTGTATCAAAACCTTTCAGTTGGTCTTGGAATTTTTTAGCCTGAGCTAAGGGTCGTGTAATTAAAACCGTTTTCATATAATTGACGATTTTTTGAGTTTCGGTCTGAAATTTAAGGTAACTACTAATCTTGAGATGAGTTTAGCTAAATCTGCACTTTTATCAACCGAAGTATTAGAATTATTAAAATAATCTAATATCGCCTGATAAATAGCAACATCCTCTTTTAAACCGCGATTGCGGGCGCCATTTAATAGAATATTCGCCTTTGCAATGATAGTTTCAACCGTTTTCGTTATTCTACCAATGTTACCTCTTAAGACGTCTCGATGGGAATCGTAGAAGGAGACCAAGGAGAACAAACGAAATCGATCAAACGCACTTTCCGAACTAGTTAATTGGGGGTGAGATCCTGAAACTTTGACCGTCAAAATTTCCTTAATTAGGCCTACTTCAAAACGAAAGCACGTTCTAAGCCAATAGTCGTAATCCTCACACAAGCGCAAACTCTCATTGAAATATCCCACATCCTCAAAAACTTTTCGTCTGATTGAGGCCGAAGAGGGACCAACACAACACATTTTTAATGAACGCAGAAATTCATCTCCACTCCGTGGTTTAAGGTGTAAAGGAACTTGCACCTCATTCCCAAATCTAAACCAACGTTCATTATTTTGAAGTACGCTTATATTTTTGTTGGCCTTAAAATATTCACAATGTTTTTCAAGTTTATTAGACAACCAATAATCGTCAGAATCTAAAAACGAAATAATAGGTCTCGAAGAAACTCTTAGACCAACGTTTCTCGCATGAGAGACTCCATAGTTTTCTGTTTTTATATAAATCTGATTATTTGCGTTGAGAAGGGCTTTGACTTCAGTATAGTCTGCTGTCGATCCATCATCGACGACAATCAATTCAAAATCTCCATAAGACTGGTTTAGAACTGATTCAATAGCTTTAAGTGTTAACGAACAGCGATCGAACGTAGGGATAATGACCGAAAACATTTTTGAATCTATTCAGCTAGGAAAAACGAAAAGATCAGATCTCTTAGTCACTCCATTCATGATTTATAAGTTGCACTATCTGACGAAGTAACAAA
>CAYYIQ010000332.1:0-2507 GCA_964472005.1 uncultured Bdellovibrionales bacterium
AGGTGATTGAAAATATGAGTTCTCCTGGATCCCTGCTTTCGCAGGGATGACGTCGGGACGCAGGGATGACGTCGGGACGCAGGGATGACGGTTTTGTCCCGATTCATATTACGCGGACAGACTCGCAGGCAGGGATCCAGGAAATGATAAAATCAAATTTTCACTCTTTCCATGTCCGTAAATGATCATTCTACTAAGATTTTAAGCAAAACTTTGACATTTGTTTAGAGGAACTGATTCCTCAGCTACACAATTGATGAATCCCGTGTGAACTAAATAGTGTCGTTTTAACAGGTTAACGATAATGCAGGAGGTGGCATGTATATCGCACTATATACATCGCACAACTGCTTCGAATACCCCGCTAAGGTGAGGAATGGCTAGTTTCTAGCCACCCTCATCTTTTTTTATTAAGTTTTGTAGACCCTTAGACGATCTGTGAGGTGATGACTTAATTTAATAATAGATGATGTTTGATGTGGAGTTGCATAGGTAATGCAAAATAGAACAAATAGTTTACAACTCGAAAAAGCAACCAACCTTGTTTGCGAACATTGGTTTCCGTTTGATAAAAAAATTTCAGAAGAAGCTCTCGCGTCGCTTGATGTCGAGCTTGATGATGAAGTACGTAAAGAAGCTTGTCTCGAGATTCTAAAAAAAGATGCTTCTTTATATTTACTCTGTCTTAAAAATATTCAAGAGAGCTCGTTACGGGTTAGGTTAAATAACAGCGCATTTGAGATGAGCTTGATTGAATCTTGTTCTGTTGCTGAAATTAGAAATGCAATCGAGAAATCTTCAAAATTTGCAAGCCCACATTCATTAAGTGAGGCGTCTCAGATTCAAGCTAAGAGATTAGCCGAAGTTTTGATTTCATCTTCAGCTGTTTGTGAACTCTCGAGTTCATATAACGTATCGAGAGAATTAAGTTACAGTTCAGCAATTCTGAGACAACTCGGATGTACTTTAATTTCTTGGAACTATCCGAAAATATATCAAAAAATTACACATAAACCTCTAACTAAAAATGAGCTAGATCGGGAGGTCAGAAAGTATCTCGGATTTTCCCCTCAAATGTTAGCAATGTCGGTCATAAAGAAATTCGGACTAGAATCCGAATATGAAAAGCTATTTACGTCGAGTAAGGATATTGTTCCAAAGAGCAGTGATTCGAATATTTTTGCGACTGTTAGTAAGATTTGTGAAGTCGGCGAGGCTCTATCTAGGGCGAGTCATCCAGAACTATATATCTCAGCAATTGAAGATTTCCAATTTGCGAATGACGAAATAAAATCTTCGATTGGCGACAATGGTATTCAGCAAATATTTGGAAGGGTGAAGGATCGATGTGTCTCGCTGGAGCAGATTATCATCAACAAAACGGATGCGTTTGATAAGATATTTGAAGATAAAAAAGATCTAGGTAGATCTATCGAGCAGACAAATTTTTCACGATCTTTAAAAGAGCGTAATAATTATATCGAAGTTCTACCTCCTCATCTTTATCAAGAAGTCATGAAACTCTACTTGAAACTAGAACCGGGGAAATCAAAAAAGGAATTCTTAAAGTGTTATGTAAAAGACGTAGTTCCGAATACGTTATTCACGTCTTTGCAGGTTTACTTAATAGATCCAGTCGAAAATGTACTTTATCCTTCCTTAGTTCTCGGTAAAAGTAAGGTGCAAGGCGCTGAAATTATTCCAATTAAAAGTGGGTCAACGAAAAATAATTTTATTTCCGCATTGACTTTAAGTTCGCCAATACGCGAAGAGATTCGAGTTGGGAAAAATGATGTAAATATAATAACTTCGGCATTAGGCTCGCCAGTCATCGGAATATTTTTTGCGGAATTTGAAGATTCTGAGAGTAACGAAATTATTCCTTATTTTAAGGCATTGAGAAATCTTTTCTGTGATTGTCTAATGATTTGAGGTTATTATTCCACCCCCTAAAGTTATTTAGCACTAAATATGCGCGTAATTAAATAACTTTTTATTAGTTAAAACTTAAATATTAGCTTTAAGGTGTTGCATTCAGGTAGTCTTTCGTGAGAAATACCGCCTGTTAAAAGGGTGATAGCCCAACATTGTTGGTAGTGTTCTGCCATAGAGAGAAAAGATAGATTTATTATATGACGCTTAACATATAGTATTATTCACTCTCCTTGGTAGAACACTAAGCGAAAAAAGGTCTAAATTTAATCATTTTGTTCGATTTAGTTTTTTTTCTAAAGTGTGTGGGGGCGACCAACTAATTCTTTTAAATGACGTATTTTAAAGTAACTAGAACTTGTAAGGAGAAATTATGGGTATAAAAAAATATTTATCAGTGATGGCTGCAGGCCTCATTAGTTTGAGCTCACTATCAGCTCAAGCCGATTCTACCGCTCAATATAGCGGTTGGAATGCGAATCTTGGTGGCGGAATGTTGTTTTTTGAAGGTGACGAAGAAGTTGATTCTTCTCCGATCTACCAAATCGGTGCTGGATATGATTTCAACAACCGTT
>CAYYIQ010000333.1:0-2488 GCA_964472005.1 uncultured Bdellovibrionales bacterium
ATACAAAATTCTCTCGATTAGAAGTGAAAGCTCCAGGTATCGTTAAGAGAAAGTCGGTCCACGAACCACTTCAAACAGGTATTAAGGCGATCGATTCGATGATCCCAATCGGACGAGGTCAAAGAGAGTTGATTATTGGTGATAGGCAAACTGGTAAAACTGCGGTTGCTCTTGATACTATCATTAACCAAAAAGGAAACGGCGTAGTTTGTATTTACGTTGCAATCGGACAAAAACGATCAAGTGTTGCTCAAGTTGTAGAGCGTTTAAGAGAAAATGGCGCGCTAGAACATACGATAATTGTTGCTGCAACAGCGAGTGAGCCAGCACCGATGGCGTTCTTAGCTCCTTACACTGGTTGTACGATTGGTGAATATTTCAGAGATTCTGGAAGACACGCATTAGTTGTATACGATGATTTATCAAAGCACGCGGTAGCGTACAGAGCTATTTCTTTACTATTAAGAAGACCTCCAGGACGAGAAGCATATCCAGGAGATGTATTCTATCTTCACTCCAGACTACTCGAAAGAGCAGCTAAGTTGAGTGACGATGCTGGCGCAGGTTCTTTAACAGCTCTGCCTGTAATTGAAACTCAAGGTGGTGACGTTTCAGCTTACGTTCCAACAAACGTGATTTCGATAACTGACGGTCAGATTTATTTGGAAACAGATTTATTTTACGCTGGTGTTCGACCTGCTGTAAACGTCGGTCTTTCGGTTTCTCGAGTGGGTGGATCGGCTCAAATTAAAGCGATGAAAAAGGTAGCGGGGTCGTTAAGATTGGCTCTTGCTCAATATCGAGAAAAGCAAGCATTTGCACAGTTCGGATCTGATCTTGATGCGGTTACGAGAGCTCAGCTTGAAAGAGGTGCGAGATTGGTTGAGTTGTTAAAACAGCCACAATTCAAGCCAGTTCCAGTAGAACTTCAAGTCGTTTCAATTTTCTCTGCAAATAATGGATACCTAGATACAGTTGCTATCGAAGATATTCAAAGTTTCGAAAGAGGTCTACATCAAATACTAACAGCAAAGCATTCTGCAATTCTTTCTGGAATTAAAGATAGCGGAGCATTAAGTGCTGATGGCGAAAAAGCTTTAAGAGAAGTAATTGAAAAGTATCTTGTAGATTTCGAAGCTAACGCTGTTGATTCTAAATCAGCTTCAAGCGTAACTGCGGATTCTTCAAAGGGAACATCTTCAACAACAACTACTGAGGCTTCTAGTCAGTCTTAAGGAAATTGGATAATTTATGTCTGGATTGAAAGCAATTCGAAGAAGACTTTCTTCGGTTAAAAACACAAAGCAAATTACGCGCGCGATGAAGCTCGTATCTGCTGCTAAATTAAAACGCGCGCAAGAAGCAGCCGTGGGCGGTCGAAAATTTAGTGTGAAAATGGCCGAAGTGTTAAATTCAGCAATTTCCCAGTTACCAGAAAACGTTAGCCATCCTTTAACAGAGGTTCGACCAGTTAAAAGAAAGGCTTATGTAGTGTTTTCCGGAGAACGGGGATTGTGCGGAGGTTACAACACGAATATCGCAAAGGCTGCTCAAAACAGTCATCTTGCAAGTGGAACAGAAAATGTATTTTTTGTTGTTGGTAAACGTGCTGAATCAGCTGCGAACCGTTTGTCATGGGATTTAAAGAAAGCTTATACTGGATTCTCTGAAAACCCAGCTACGTGGCCACTAAACGAATTAGGTTCTCAACTCGTTTCTCTTTACGAAAATAAAGAAGTCGATGAAGTTGTAATGATATACACCAAGTTTATCACTACAATGAACCTTGAAGTCACAGAAGAAAGGTTGCTGCCATTTTCTTTTGCGAAAAGTGCTTCAGGTCAGGAAACTTCAGAAGCAGTAGTCGATGCATCGTTAAAGAAAATCAAAGTCGAGCCTAGTGCTGAAGAAGTTTTTTCAAGTTTGCTTCCAGTCGTTCTTAAAACAAAATTATTTCAATCTGCATTTGAAGCAAAAGCTTGTGAACATGCAGCTAGAATGACAGCTATGGATTCCGCAACAAGGAACGCGGATGAATTAACAGAGAAATTATTATTGTTTTACAATAGAGCCAGACAACGAGCGATTACTGCAGAGTTGTTAGATATTTTAGGTGGAGCCGAGGCTCAAAAGAGTTAGTTTAAATTATTTAGACGTATATTTAAGCGTATATTTTAAGTGTATATTTTTTAATGCAGTGAAGGAAGATTATGGAAATGCAGTCACAAACATTAGGTAAGGTAGTTCAGGTAATTGGTCCAGTTGTGGATATCTCATTTGAAGGCAGTGCAAACATGCCTGATATTAATACAGCTCTAACAATTTCAAATCCTGCTCTTGGGGACGCTGAAGATAACCTAGTGTTGGAAGTTAGTTTGCACGTTGGCGATAATATCGTCAGATGCGTGTCTATGGACTCTACTGATGGTTTAGTAAGAGGAATGCCAGTAAAGAATACTGGTAACCCAATTATGACACCAGTTGGTTC
>CAYYIQ010000334.1:0-2472 GCA_964472005.1 uncultured Bdellovibrionales bacterium
CCAGTTATTAAAACAGTTGTTCTGCGATTCGCAACCAAACCAACTTTACGATAAACCTCTTTCATTTCCGGATGCTCTCCAACGAGTCTCCCGAAATCGCCACTTAAAACTTCATTAGTGGAACTAGATTGTGCTGCCCTTACGGTTTGATATGACTCCTCTGAATCAAGGATACTTGATTCGATTTTTTTAGTGAGCTCATCAATTTGGAAAGGTTTATTTACAAAATCAACGGCTCCGATTTTCATCGCCTCGACCGCAGTTTTAACTGTAGTTGATGCGGAGACCATAATCACTGGGAGTTGAGGATGGACGCTTTTCAATTGCTTCAATAGCTCCAATCCATCGATTCCCGGCATCATTACATCGAGAAGAATCAAATCGAGCTCTATCTTAGAAGTGCTGCAAACCTTTTCCATAGCCTCATCACCGGACGCCATCACCGTAACATCAAAATCGTTTTTCAATACCAGTTGAAGAGACTCTCTAAGAGCCGGATCATCATCAACTAAAAGCACGCGTGGTTTTGAGCTATTTAACATTATAAATCTACAGTATTAATTAATTTACTAGTTAAGATGCCAGATTGTTCATTTAGTTTGCACAATTTTGAACAGCTGAATTATCCGCAAATTCAAAACAATCGGACTTAGCTTAAGACCGTAGCTAATTCCACACACATTAAGTGTACAAATACAACATATCTCCAACTTCACAACAATAGACAGAGTTTGAAATTAAAAAGAAATTTAACGAAAAACCCTCCGTCAAAACGACTATAAGACTAAGCAAGTTAGTGTGTAAATTGCGAAAATGTTTATCTCATAAACAATTTGTTAAAAATATCACATGTACTATTTTGAACATTCTAATAATTCTAAATTTAACGATCGACGTTCTCCATGTTTAAATCAACTATAATATTTTTAACGCTACTAGTACCGACTTATGTCACTTCTCAAACAACGGCACCAAATATTATCCCAACCGATTCCTATGAAGAAATCTTCAATCCCGCAGATATAAAATTAACCAAAAAAGATTTTGACAAAAGAATTCAAAATCTAGTCAGTAGGGTTACGAACAATTTAGAGTCTTTTTCAATTACAGAACGAAAATGTGATCAGAACCTTTTAAAAAACTTTTCCGAAGCTCGGACTAAGAATCCACGAGGTTTACACGATGAAATATACTTTTTAGAAGGTTTGACTCTCGAAATTTGCGGAAAATTAAATGACGCTAAAACTTCGTACGAGAAATCTTTAAACTTACGCAGAAATAATCCACTTGTTTTATACCGACTAGCGTCAATACTAATTAGAAACAAACAGCACAAAGAGGCCGCTATCATTATACAAGAGGCAGAATGGCAAGGATTCAAAGAAAAATATCTGCTAACCTTCTTAAAGGGCGCAATCGAAATCACCGAAAAAAACTATAGCGATGCAATTAATTTATTTCAGCAATCTCTTTTCTTAAACCCGAATTTCTTGCCTGCAGCTAAGGCACAGTATCGTACAAGAACAGAGTTTAGAGATGTCACTAAGGATCCCAAGGTAAGGGCACAACTTGACAACGACATCCCCCTTGATCTTGCGAGACTAGTATCTCTTGACCCTGAAAACATGTCCTATTTATTCCCGTATCTACGATATCTACTATCTTCTGGGAACATATTAAAAAGCCCTATGAAATTAGACGAAGGACTATCATTAGTTGAAAATCAACTTAAAAATCCTAAGCGAAATTTTTCTGATTTTGCTCTTTTAAAAGTACAGTTTCTTGAAAAGCTCAACAAAACTGGAGAACTTATGGAATATCTTAAAGAGCTAGAAAAAAGTAAAAAGATCACTCCTGTTCTGAAAGCAAAAAAAGACATGTTAATGCAGGACATCGATGAAGAGTAATTCTAAATATCGTCCACGATAAATTAATTGAGTAATTTATCAAAGAACAAAAATATTCTGTCGCTATAATCGCTGCGAACAATTTATGTCAGTAGATAGAAACATAAATACTCTTAGAGAGATAATTCCGTCGTCAATACATGCAATTTACTTTAGTATTTATTTTAGAATTTTTATTCGCTATGAAATTTTCTCAAATCAATCCTAACTTATTGTACACTTTTTCAAAAAATTCGAGCCGCTCTAATTTCACAATCTGCTAAATCACTCCATTTATAATAGTTTTTCATATCTATAAAACTGGCAAGCTAATTGCTCTAAAAACCTACATTCGTATTAAGTTTTTATTGTAAAGCGGTAGAGTAGTTATGCAGAAAATCATTTCATTTTTTTTAGTTACAGTTTTTTTTACAAGTAACGCATTTTCACAGTCTCTGAGTATAACAAGTCCTGTTAGCCCGGTTAACGTAAAGGAAGGTGACGATTTTGCCACCGACGAGCTTGGAGATCCATGGGATTTTAATGAGAGCAGAGATATTGGTTGGGAAGAAAACTTTACCGGAAG
>CAYYIQ010000335.1:0-2441 GCA_964472005.1 uncultured Bdellovibrionales bacterium
GTAAATCCAGTCTCAATCAATTCGCTTGAATCGGACAAGCTTCTAACCTGGGCGTAGGATTCTAAGCTTCGTATACCAAATTCAGCAACGGAAGCCCTAATTAAATTTTCTCCTCCTTCGACTTCCATCACTTTATCAAAATTTTGCATCACTACTTGGGCGTTGCTAACTATCCTATCAACTATTGCACCATCCCTATACTTATCTAGGTAGCCTAAATTTACATAACTAGTTTCTGATAGTTCACCATTAACATCATAGCGTTCAACGATTTGCGAACGTAAATCAGAGTCTTGAATCTCGCGAGTCATCCCCTGTTCGTCATTCAGACTTGGTGTAGTTCGTAATTCAATAAAATTATTAGGAAGATTCCTTTGATAAATCAATGAACCATAGCTAACATATTCTTTAGCAATTCTATTATTAGACAAGTCAAATATATCTATTTTCTTTGACTCCGTGTCGTAACTCGCTAGGACTTCTGTGCCGTCGCTGAGCGTACCTTCGTAATACTTGCTTGACTCCAGCTTCTCTCTAAGACCTTTAATCTCTCTCTCCTTCTTTTTAAAAAGATTGAATTTCTCAAACACTTCATTAAGTTTCTCTTTGTCTTCAATGAGACTTTTAACAATTAACTTATCTTCAGCAGACAATTGATCGTAATTTCGCACTGATCCATTCAATCCAAAAAAAGGACTAAAATCTATTCGATCACTATGCTCCTCAACCTTCGTTAACCAGTTTTGAGATCTTTCGTGATACTCCTCGATTGTTGTCATTCCATCTAAAGTACTAATTAGTTCTTTAGACTCTTCCTCAAGTTTTTCTAATTCAGTACGATAAACTTTTTCCAGTGGAGAAGATTGGATTTCTTCGAATTCGTACCGTGAACTTATCAGATATCTTTTATCCCCGCTTGAGACCTCGAGATTTTGCATTTTTGAATTAAACACAACACCCGTAAGTTCTTTTCCTATAAATCCGTCGGCCGTATTTACAAGACTAGAAACAGCTCCATATAGACGTTCAGAATTAAAAATTACCGCGGCATCGCTCAAGTTAACATTCATATCCCGCTTCTTAAGTAAAATAGATTCTGTCGGCAAATGTTCGAAATTTCGCTCGTTAGCGTTGGGACGAAAATTGACTTTAAAGTCATTTGTCTCGTTTAATCCATTCGGACTTTGAAGATTCTCCGGTGGCGGATCAAATGTTTCGGGTTCTGGAGGATTTGGAAGACCTTCTTTTCCTAGATTGTTCATGAAATCTTGTTTCGGAAACTGTAATTTTGCAAACTCTGGATCACTCAAGGTTTCTGGCAGACGAGCCAATTTGTTTACATCCTTAGACACTTCTTTTTCACTGGCAGGATTTCGATTTAACGGATCAGGCATCTTATTGATATAACTAAATTATTCCCTAAATAGTTATGAAGAATTTTACTTCTATCGAGGCCTAATACTCTACATTCTTAATGAGTACGAGATATTATTAGAGCAGGAAATAATAAATGAACACGCAAGTAACTATTATCTTCGATTTAAGGGCGAACCTACAAAATACTTTATCTCGAAGACTTTCAAAATAGTTTGAACTTTCCCTGGAACAGCCTTCTCATAAAGTCAAAGTATCTAGTTTAGGTCGCAAGAATATCAAAGATTTAACCTTTAGAAAGGAAGGTAGTTCCAGTTAAAATTAAATTTAGGAAGAATTTAAATCGCTGAAACTATTAAGTTTTCGGTAGACTCAAACGACATCTTATACGATTCCCTACTTCCCGAATATATTGTGACTCTAAAACCATGCCTAGACCTCTACCCAGTCCCGAAAGTGCATTTACTTTACTAGAGTTATTAGTTGTTGTCGCAATAAATGGAATTTTGGCTTCTATTGGCATCGCACAATATGGCGACTTTAAAAAAAGAGCCAAAATAAGTCGGACCGCAAGTGAGATGAGAGGATTCGTTGCAGGATTTATCGCTTACTCGATAGACTTTGAACGCCTACCACCAGACTCCCACCGCGAACTTCCAACAGGAATGACAGATTATATCGATCAATCACTTTGGGATAAAGAAACACCAATCGGTGGATATTACAATTGGGAAGGACCGGACAGTTATGGATACGGCGGCATATCTCTATTTGATTGCCCAGCCCCAAATGAAGACCTAAAAATTCTTGATAGAATGTTAGACGATGGCAATCTCGCCGTCGGACGCTTTCGGATGGAATCAAATGGACGAGCAACGTTTATCTTTGAAGAAGAATAATTTTGCCAGAGCAACACTCTTCACCTTGGATCAACGGTTCTTTTTCTGTCGTAATTTCAATTTCAAGTCGTAAAGATATCAAAGACTTAATACTCAACATCTATTAAAAAGGAAGGTTGTTCCATTTTTAAGTGCCAAATTTTGCAAACCAAGTACTGTTCCAGAAGT
>CAYYIQ010000336.1:0-2438 GCA_964472005.1 uncultured Bdellovibrionales bacterium
ATCAACATCCCGCCGTCATTCCCGCGAAAGCGGGAATCCAGGAGAACTATTTCAAACACAAGGACCACTGTTTTAGTGGTAATAAAGGTTGTTGTACGTGCAGAACTAGCACAAGTCCTGGATCCCTGCCTCCGCAGGGATGACGGTGGGGCGAGGAAACAGCGGTAAGTTGGGCAGACAACGGCTTTTCGAGGAGATAGCGGCGAGCTTGCAAAGTTCATTTTATTTTCTTAAGGATCCCATACCTTCGAGTCGGTCTGTGCAAAAGGATCCCAAACCTTCAAGTCTGTCAGCGCAAAAGGATCCCAAGCCTTCTAGTCTGTCAGCGCAAAAGGATCCCAAGCCTTCAAGTCGGTCTGTGCAATACGAAAATCTGCATCACGCCGTCATTCCCGCGAAAGCGGGAATCTAGGAGAACTATTTCAAACACTTGGACTCACGCGCAAAAAAAAGATACTAAAAAAATAGTCTTTAGCAGTAATTTCCTGAAGGTTTAATGTTTATCTATTTCATGATAAGAATCGCCACTTATTTATGAAAGGTAATACTAAAATAAAACATAAAAGAAGTTCTAGGTCTGATTGGGCCCGGCTGGACAGTGGAAAGAAATCAGTCGCAAACAACAAGATCTTTGCACCGCAAATTCAATCCAATCGTAACCGATTTAGGATTATTCTGTCTAAATTGGTTATTTCTATTGCCTTGGTTCTCATTGCCTCGTTCATAATTTACGAAGTTTTTTTATCAGTAAGAGAACAAACCAAGAACTTTCATCCAATCTCCAGCATCATGGAAATGGGCAGCGATATCCAGACAGCTTTTGAATCCGACAAAGGTCTTCCAGGCGCCTTAATCTACGATACACTTTTAAACCATGAGAGCTATTCCGCAATTGCCGCTGGTTCGATGGTAGGGACAGCCACTATTAAAGTTCCAATCCGTCAAGGCGATACCATGGTATCACTTTTGAAACGTTACGGATTCCTGCAAGTTGAGGCAGATGCAATCCAAACCGCCTTTGAAAAATTTAACGAACAGCAAACGGCTAAAATCAGCCTAAGACACGGCAGTAATGCTGAAATTGAAATGTCATCTGAGGGGATACCGAAGATGGTAAAAATTTTCAGTGGAGACGGGCCAGCACTCTCACTAAATAGACTTGATTCGGGGAGTTATAACGCTAATCTTACAACACTAGAAACTAAAACCGGAGAAAGAATTTTATTCGGATCAATCGAAACTTCATTTGGAGCAGCCGCGACAAAATCTGGCTTATCGTACGACTTGATTGATGATCTTGTCGATATATTTAGTGACAGAGTCTCATTTCACCGAGATTTTAGGAAAGGCGACAGATTCACAATAATCTACCAAGAGCATGAAGTTATTGATAGCAGTAAATCGAATTCAGGCACTATCTTAGCAGCAGCACTTGAAGTGAATGGAAAACATTTCGTCGCGGTACGTTTTGTCGGATCAGACGGAAAAACAAGATACTTTAACGAGAAGGGTGAGGTTATTGGCGATTCATTCTTACGCTTCCCGGTAAAATTCACCAAAATTTCAAGCTATTTTACAACCGCAAGATTTCACCCTGTCTTAAAAATAAAACGCCCACATAACGGCGTTGATTTTGCCGCTCCAACCGGCACACCAGTTAGAACTGTTGGTGACGGGGTTGTTGAGTTTTCGGGTCGAAAGGGTGGTCATGGAATCATTGTCGAAATTAGACACTCCGATCGTTACGTAACGGGCTATTCACATCTTTCTTCAATTGCAAAAGGTATTAAACGGGGGGCTCGTGTGGAACGAGGCCAACTCGTCGGAGCAGTGGGAATGACCGGACTCGCGACGGGACCTCATTTACATTTTAGCCTTTTCGATAGAGGAAAATATGTTGATCCTTTAAAAACAGACTTGCCAAGATCGGAAGAGATTGGTCCAGGGAAACGAATGAGCGATCGATATTTTAAACGAGCGCTATTTACCCTAGAGCATTATCAGTCGGTTGCCTCAAGCTCCCTTGAGTCCGGATTTGGTCAATAGTCACTCTCTTTCTCTATCCTCTATAACGGTGCGCCTGTGAAAAATGATTCTCGAACTAAAATTGTAACGATAAAGTTAAGATCTATAGCCGTGGGTGGAGATAGTGTCGGTGAGGTAAACGCAGTGCAAAATACCGAACTAGATTCCGATCTTTTAGGCATTACCGCATTTGTTCCATACGGAGTACCGGGAGAGGAGATCCTTGCAGAAGTAATTGAAAATAAAAAAACATTCTTACGAGCAAAGCTCTTAGAAGTAGTCACTGAATCACTTGATCGCGAAGTTGCACCTTGTCCATACTATCAGAACTGCGGGGGTTGCGAAATTCAACACATTGATTACCGGGCACAAGTTGAATTCAAAAAAGCGATGGTCCTTGGTGCCTTAAGGTC
>CAYYIQ010000337.1:0-2398 GCA_964472005.1 uncultured Bdellovibrionales bacterium
ATCAATGATCCGATTGCAGTGTCGTTTGAGTGTACTAACATCTGTTCGTCCGCAAGTAGTTTTGCAATATTTATTCCAGCGACAAGTCCACCGCTTGTAGACTCAACATAACCTTCGGTTCCTGTAATTTGTCCTGCAAAAAAAAGTCCTGGTTTAGTTTTGAATTCTAAAGAGTTGCTTAAACATTTCGGCGAGTCGATAAAGGTATTACGATGTACAGATCCTAGACGAACAAATTCAGCATTTTCTAAGCCTTTCAATTTTTTAAATACTCGAAGTTGTTCTGGATGTTTCATTCTTGTTTGGAATCCTACCATGCTCCATAACGTTCCTTCTTTGTTGTCTTGCCTTAATTGAATTACGCCGTAAGGTCTTCGCTGTGTTTTAGGGTTTGTAAGACCTACAGGTTTAAGAGGTCCAAAGCGCAATGTGTCAATACCTCTTTCCGCCATATCTTCAATCGGCATACAGCCTTCAAATGGTCGTATCCCTTCAATCTGATCGGATTCGACTTCTTCATGTCCGCCAAATTTTTCCGCGTTGAGGACGTCATCAACAAATGCGTAGTACTCTTCCTTTTCGAGTGGAATATTTAAATAGTCTGCTCCATCTCCTTTATCGTATCGTGATTGTCTAAATACATGATCATAATCGATTGACGAACTTAATATGATCGGGCTAATCGCATCAAAGAAGGAGAGCTGTGTGTCTCCTGTTAGTTCTGAAATTTGTTTTGATAGATCTGGGCTTGTTAGTGGACCCGTTGCAATTAACAAAGGCGAATCTTTTGAAAATTCTGGCAACTCTACTATTTCACGTGTGTGGAAGTTTATATTTTTATCAGCTTTGATTCTCCCATCGATAAATTCACTAAAACGTTCACGGTCTACCGCTAAGGCGCCTCCTGCTGGCAGTTTTGCGTAATCAGCCGCCTGCATTATTAAAGAATCCCAAAGCCGAAGTTCTTCCTTCAATAGACCAACTGCATTTGAAAGATCAGCTCCGCGAAAAGAATTTGAACAAACCAATTCTGCGCAGCTACTAGTTTTGTGAGCTTTTGTCATTTTAAGGGGTCTCATCTCAAAAAGGTCGACTTCAAAGCCTCTTTTAGATATTTGATAGGCGGCTTCGCTGCCCGCGAGACCTGCGCCGATAATTGATACTTTTTTCATAAACTTTGTCGTTTTTGGAAATTTGAGGTTTGTGCTAGAATGAACACTAAAATAATATGTTTATAGGAGTTAATTTATACTATTATATCCTTAGTTTTTTATTCTTCCAAATTTGTATTAAAAGAACTGTCTAAAAAATATCATTAATTTCAGGAGATCCTAATTTTTATGGCAACTGACGTCACAATGCCTCAACTGAGCGATACTATGGATAACGGAACCATTTTAAAATGGTTTAAAAAAGAAGGGGACTCCGTCACCCGCGGTGATGCCTTGGCAGAAGTCGCTACCGACAAAGCAGATTTAGAAATCGAGTCTTTTCACGAAGGTGTGCTCTTGAAGATAAACGCGGCGGAAGGCCAAACGGTTAACGTCGGAGAAATTATCGCTGTCATAGGTGCGGCGGGAGAGAGTGTTGCTGATTCACCAGCACCGGCTAAAAAAACTGAACCAGTTAAAGAAATTGAAACTCCAAAAGTCGAAGCAACTCCTCCTAAGAAAGAGGAAAAAACAGATTACGTAAGTGGTCCTGTCAGTCTGAAAACTGATAACAATGTTGTTGGACAATCAAGTGATTCAGACCGAGTGAAAATATCTCCGTTGGCGAAAAATATTGCTAAAACACATGGCGTTGATTATTCTCAAGTAAGTGGAAGTGGAGAAGGTGGTCGAATTGTTAAAAGAGATGTTGAAAGTTTGATCTCTGATAGTAAGTCGGGTGCGCAAGTCTCATCTCCGGTTTCTAATGCAACGAACAATAGTGGTTCGATGCCGAGAAAAGAATCGAATCAAATTGTTCCTTTAACAGCGAGAGAGCAAATTCATCCAAGTGGACAATTTAAAACTGAACCACTGACAAGAATGAGAGAGACTATTGCGAATCGAATGGTCGAGAGCGTTAATACTGCACCTCATTTTTATGCAACTACTCGTGCGACGGTTGATCAACTCTTGCATATTCGGGAAATACTAAAAGTTGAACCTGAGTATGAAGGGATTACAGTTACTCATATGGTGACAAAGGCTTGTGGGCTCGCTCTGCGACGTTTTCCACGAATTAATTCAAAATATGAAAACAGTAGTATCATCGAGCCTCAAGATATTAACATTGGTATTATCACAGCACTGCCTGATGGTTTGTTGATCCCTGTTATTAAAACAGTTGATAAATTACCTCTTGCAGAAATAGCGCAAGAGTCTCGAGCGATGATTCAACGAGCGAGAGC
>CAYYIQ010000338.1:0-2363 GCA_964472005.1 uncultured Bdellovibrionales bacterium
CGAAATACCGAAGGGATGATCCTTGTTGCTTCGATTCAAGATTGTAAGGGTCTGGAATTTCCACATGTGATGGTGTGGGGTATTAATTCTGACAGTTTCCCGACAAAGAATTGGGCGCGAAGACGACTATATCTTGCCGCAACCAGAGCTGAGGAACACCTTGCCATGATTTACTGGGGGATCCCAACTCCTCTACTCCCAAATGTGAATTCTCGACTATTTAGACTTTATGATGCTAGACCAGAAAACGAAGACTTCTCAACTCCAAGAAGAGATTCATAATAAGAATCTCTTCTTCTAATTATTCTAATTATTCGCCCGTAAATCCGCATAAGCCGGACTAATATTAATCCTTCATTTATCTTCTACCTGTAATTTTCAATTCGCCCGCCGTTTAACATTCACCCGTCATTCCGTCGGGAGGCAGGGAGTCGGGAGGAAACCTTAAAGCATTAAGACCCATGTTCTCAGAGAAATAACAATTGTTTTATTAGGGCAAAGAAGAATGAAAAATTGAATCACTAAGTTAAAATTTCGATGAAGCGCGTTAAAACCCTATTTTAACTTAAAAAACAGAGAATAACTGACATCTATATTAAGATGTAGGTGAACCAATCCCCAATCTGCCACTCTTAACGAAGGCCGAATAACCCACAGCCACAATCTGCACCAGAACCTATAAATTGCAGGTAGTTACCGGTAACCTCATCCACGAAAACATTTTAACAGACTACGAATTATACCTAATTTTTAACTATCTAGCTTTTATTTGGAGCAATCCCCAACCTGCTTTCGATTAATATCTACGAACATTAACTCAAAAAGTGAAACATCAAATGAGAAAAGAAAATTCAGAACAAGGTTCAGCAGCTCTAGTAAGCATGGTTTTATCATTAGCTATTGTATTGGGACTACAAGAATACTGGCCAATCATCGCAGCAAACCTTAAATTTCCATTTCAAATTCTTTTACTAGTTCTTTGTAGCTTCTTTGTTTTTGTAACTCTTTTAGTCGGACTCTACAAAATCCTTAGCGGGGAAAAAAATTCACGACAAATGAAAAGAATTATCAGAAAGGAAATTAAAAAGCTCAAAGTAACAGTCAGTGAAACAAAAGAAAAACTTTCTGAACTTAATGCTAAAGTTAAATATACGAGTTCTATCATGAACCCACGTGGTTTCGAAGAGCTAGAAACTATGAAAGGCTTGATCCATTCACTTGAATCTAGAATCACTTCGGTAAATAAACTTATTCAACTAGGTGGCGAAGAAAATATCTGTAAAGCCTATAATATAATGTTTGATGATGTTTCAGTTTATGGAAGTTCGCTAACTGGACTCATTCTTAGTGATAGCAATGCGCTCTTCTCTTACGATCACGTAGCAAAAGAACTTGAAAAGCGTTTGGTTATGATTAACCATTACTTGCCTACAACTAAACAAAAAAGAGCGCGAGTTGCGACAGTCTAATAAATTAAAAGCCAGTAGAAGTATATTTCTTTTCTCCTAGTCTCCAAAATAATCTAGCTACCATTACAGAAGTTATTGCGACCAGCGGAGTCAGATAACAAAATACAAGGTAGCCCTTCCGCTCAAAAAAATACGTGGCAGGATAAAACGCAACGAACGCGAATGGAATGACAAAACTCAAAAAGAACTGAATAAATTTGTTAAAGATACTTATCGGATACCTTCCAAAGTTTATTAAACTATAAACAGGTGCACCGATCCCAAGCTTGTCGTCAAAATGGAACGCGAGCGATGCAAGGCAAATAAAGACCGATATTAGTATCGCAGCCCCGCTCACGACACTCACAAACAACCAAAGTATGTCGAGAATTCCAAAACTAATATTTAACGCAATTGCACTTTTTGTTAAAACGGCGATTCCAAGAATAAAGGTTCCAATTGAATCCAAATTAAATGACTCAAAAATCACCTGAGCGATTGTATTCAAAGGGCGTAATAAGACCCTATCAAATTGTCCACCATTTACATAACGATCTCCAAAGCGAAATAAATTCATAGAAACAGAATTGAATAACGATAACGAAAGAAGGGAATATCCATAAATAAAAATGACCTCATCTTTTGACCATCCATCTAAGCTGTTAATTTGCTCGCCATCCATTAACATGACAACAAACAACAGACCAAAAGTTCCGATTAGCAAATGAGAAAAAAGACCGACCGCAAAATCGAATTTATAAACAGCTCGACTCTTCAGATAGACGAGAAAGTAATGAAAATATATATTGATTGCTTTCATTAACCCCCTTGAATAGATAGCTTATTGAACGCAATGCGCGAGAGAAGCTCAGACAACACAAACAATAATATCGCCCAAAAAAGAGTCATCATAAG
>CAYYIQ010000339.1:0-2350 GCA_964472005.1 uncultured Bdellovibrionales bacterium
CGAAAGCATTTTGACCAGTGCGGATTTATTTAGAAAGATAACGGTTAAAATTTGCCGGCGCGATCAGCGCTCGGCAAAATTGAATTGTTATATGGATACCAGCCATTTTTCATAAGATTGAAACTGTAAAGGCTCATCTTCCTGATAACCCATTTTTATTAGAGTTTCTAATAACTTCAATTTGGCTTCCCTATCAATAGGTAAGCCATTATCTATTGATGCATCTATAAGAATCTCCAGCGCAATACCTAATTCATTGTGCGACAGAGACTCTCGGACACTTAAAGCTAAATCATTGGGAACAGCACTACCACAAAGCACAAGACATTCTTCAATATCACTAGAAACTTCGTTCCAATAAGCTATCATCTCTTCTTTTGTAAGTTTTTCGAAATCCATATAACGGCTAAGTTTTCGCAGTTGCGCAGCAACTTGCGAAAAACGAATTGTTAATCGGTTTGAACAACTGACTCACTTGCAATTTTTGAGGCTATTAAAGATACTCCCGATATCATACGACGACTAAAATAAAACCTCTGAGGCAAAAGCCAAATGAGGGCCGCTAGGAACGGGATATGCATTCCAAAAACATGAGGCGCCAATCGTCGCAGTAATACGACAAAAGCAACTGCTAGAAAAGGCAAAGTGAACTGCACAAGCATAAAAATCCGATGGTTCTTAGAAAAAATTTTCAACGCCTCCTTCCAATATCGATTTCTTTCCTCTTCTGATAGTTTTTCAAATCCCGGAATGTCTTTCAAATTTTTTACGCGCATGTCTAATCCGATTAACGTTAATGTTTTCGCAGTTGCGCAGCAACTTGCGAAAAACGGTTTGTTATCCGTTACCACAAATTAGTAATTATTTCCAAATAACTCGGTGGACACCATGTTAAGAAGATCACAGTAGTAATCCAAGGCAAGTTCTGCTACAATTCTGGGTTCAGACTTTCCTTTCTGTTTAAGATGTCCAATATCCTTACCTAAGTGACTCGTTGGTGGATCGAAAACGACACCACGATTGTTTATTGGTAAAAGCGGTCTATCCCAAGGTTTCCAAGTTAACTCTATGTTAAATCCGGTAACCTTACCTTCAAAATTAGATTCCCAATCTTTAGAAAGATCGGCGATTGAATGTTCATCGATATTTCTAGCCTGAATAATATAGCGCAAAAGTGGGTCTTTCTTTCTTGCTGATTTAATTTTAGATTCAATTTTTTGCCACCCTTTTTTATTCCTACAGATAGCATGAGTTTTATTCCACACTCTATCTATGTGATGTAAAAAAAGTTTCCATGATTTTTCGAACTCATTAAATTCTGGAATTCCGACCATCTCTTTATACGCGATTATCGCATACGAAAATTCTTCTATTGCTGGCCTTAATGGATGCTTTTCCGTCGCTTTACGCCAGTCTCCTTGAATAATTAATTTATCTTTCATTGCGAAAGTTCCACCGTATTTCGGTAAGCGGATAACGTTAAAGTTTTTGCCGTCGCGTAGCGACTGGCAAAAAACGAATTGTTAGCCATAATACCAGATTTTTTAATAATTGAGATCTGGTAAATCTCTAGAAGTAAAAAAATCGACACCAATTCCGAAAATTTGCTCAACTTCTTTTCCGTCCAAATAAGAGGCGGTTACCCCAAATACATTGGGATAAGCCTGCTCTCTGAACTTTTCGATTTCAGCTTTTTTGGGTCGAGCGACATCTTCATAATCAAAAAAATCAAAATCGTGATACGAGGCGCCTAAATTGTTATAGGCGAGAACTAGATGTCTATAATTTCCTGGGTTCCCGAGATGAAATGATTCCTGATATTGGGCAACTTTGGATGACATATTAACTGAAATAAACTCGGATTTATCAGAATAACTTTTAAATGTTTCTCCTAATTGCATTTTCACGAATGGAAGTAATGGCTTGAATTTTGGATTCTTAACAGTCACCGAGTAAAAAATGCATGTTCCTTTCATGTTAAAAACTACTTGCATATAAAAATTTTTAACTGAGTAAGTATATTGATAGTAATCATTTTTGTCGTGATAATCTACTAAGATAGGAGGTCCGAAAACCGACTCAACGTGTTTAACATATACCCCTGCATTCATAAGCTGAAGTCCATCTTCAGCTCTCTTTTGCTTAATAAAATTTGCATAAAAAGTCGAGATATCATTGAAGTAGCCAACAGCTACGAGGACAACTAATAAAAAGCTTAGCTTTTGAATTCTAAGAGTAATCCATTGTGCTAGTTTCTGGATTATAGTTTTAAGCATAGGTACTTTTTAAAATGGCTAACGGCTAAGTTTTCGCAGTTGCGCAGCAACTTGCGAAAAACGGATTGTTATCT
>CAYYIQ010000340.1:0-2337 GCA_964472005.1 uncultured Bdellovibrionales bacterium
CTATTTTAGTTTAACAAGACGCTGACCTTACTTTACTTCTTCACCTTCCTAGATCAAGATCTCTTCATCTTCACAGTTTGCGTTAGCAAGAATTCTATTTTGCACTTTAATGATTTCGATCACTAAAACAGTACTGCTGCTCGAAACACTATCGGTCATTTTTACGTTTATCGAATGTGCGAGGCCTGGAATTTCAGTGATTAAATATCCATATTCGCTGCTGTCTCCAAATTCTGGAAGATGTAGTGGAATATTTCTTGTCTAAATAACTTCACTCACAACGGCATGAAAGCTATCTTCGTACAGAGCAAGGCGTCAGGATTTCAATGATATTAAATTGGTTGAATAGGAGTTTCTTTCACTATTAAAGAATTGCCTGTGAAGAATTAGTACTCTGTCGACCATGAGGCGATAAAACTTTAAGTAATATTAATAATAAATTTTCTAATTCAATTTGTGTTTGCCAAATTCTCATATTTTATCTGCGAGTTTTTCAGTGGTCTTGTAAGAGCTTATAATTAAATAACAATATCAGAGTCGTGGGCAAATATTTTCCCCTCTATAAAAGATACAGACATTTTAATTGGGCACTAAAATACTAAATATTTCGGCTGGTTATGCCGTTGTTATTAGTGGGTGTTGTTTAAACGCTGCTATTTTATAGTCGCAAAAAAAACATTATGCTCAACTTAGGATGCATGGGTATTTTTTATTGTCACGGATTGTAGTTTGACAAAAAAACTTTTAAAAATAAAATTTGTTTTCTCTCGATGCAAACTTTTACTTGCCTCTTGTTCGTTGTCGCAATGTCTTCCGACTTATAATAAATTTCATATACACATAGTCTTGCTAATTAGAGGCAAGGTCTATGAGTAGTCTGAGTCTTAACACAAACATATTGTCTCTCAATTCTCAGCGTCAAGTCTCGAAACACACCGCGAATCTTCGCAGTAATTTTGTTCGTCTTTCTTCTGGGCTTAGAATTAACTCTGCAAGTGATGATGCCGCTGGATTATCTATAGCGACTAAATTAGATACAGACGCTCGTGTCAGTTCTCAGGGACTCAGAAATTTAAATGATGGAATTTCACTTATTAATATTTTAGAAGGAGCGACAAATGAACTTTCAAATATTCTTATACGAGTTAAGGAACTAGCTGAGCAATCTGCGAATGGGGTATATTCAAATAAACAAAGACAAGAGCTTAGCAAAGAGGCAGAAGCACTGAAACTTGAATACCAGAGAATTCTAAATTCAACATCCTTCAATAATATCGACTTATTTGGATCAAGTTCAGCTAGCTTGAGTCTACAAGCAGGGTATGGAATTGAAAGCTCCTTGAATATCGGTCTAGGTAGAGCAGGCGCATATATTGAGGAAGTTAATAAAGGCGTTCCAGGAACATTCGGAACACCTTACGATATTTCCGCAGATGGACGCTACATTCTTATTTCTTCTTCAGATAATCAAATTTACCGTAAGGATACAATTAGCGGGGAAGTATTACTAGCCAGTAGTAGTTCTGCGGGTGTGGCAGGTAATAGTTCTAATACTAACGGATATATTTCAGCAGATGGTCGCTATGTTCTTTTTGAAGCTTTTTCAAGTAATTTAATTGTTGGAGACTCGAACGCCGGATATGATATTTTTAGAAAAGATTTGCTTACAAACGAAACAATTTTAGTAAGTAAAAATAAGGAAGGTGTACAAGGATCTGGTGTGCACAGAAGTATGGGATTTTCAGCTGATGGAAGATATGCAACATTTACATCGAGTGCTACTAATTTAATAGATGGCGATACGAATGGAGTAACAGATGTTTTTCGAAAAGATCTTGTAACAGGAGAAGTATTGAGAGTTAATACTTCATCTGATGGTGTACAGCAGGGAGTAGGAATAACTGGAGGTGGAGCAATCTCAGATGACGGACAGTATGTTCTGTTTTTTTCAGCTGCAACTAATCTTGTCGATTCTGATACGAATGGCGGTAATTATGATATCTTTAGAAAAAACTTTCAAACTGGAAAGACCGACATTGTTAGTACAACCTTTGGTGGGAATCAAATAACTCCGGTTGAAACCCCTTTAAGGAGTTTAGCAATCTCTGGAGACGGGCGATATGCTTTTTTTGAATCTTCTTCGGCTTCTGTAACTGCAGGGGATACGAATGGTGTAGTCGATATATTCAGAAAAGGCTTCCTCAGTGGAGAAGTTATAAGAGTAAGTGAAGGTGCCAATGGTTTACAAGCTAATGGAAGTAGTACCAATTCTTATGTGAGCTCCGATGGTAGGTATGTTCTTTCCCAGTCAAATCCTTGAAATTTAGATACTCCAGA
>CAYYIQ010000341.1:0-2331 GCA_964472005.1 uncultured Bdellovibrionales bacterium
TAGCCACTACCAAAAATATGTAATTCAATTTGTGGTAAATGCTTAGATGCTTTTGAAAAAGCTTCCAGTAACGTCGCTAACCCTTTCTGTCTAATTAGCGAGCCGATGTAACCAAAGCGTATTTTACCCTCTGCTAAAACTTTAGGCCGTGCTTGCGGTTGACTGATGCCATGATGAATCACTTGATAGCTTGCCGGTATTATTTTAGAGATTTCACTTTTGGTATTGTTTGAAGGTGTAATTAAGAGATTAAACTTGTTTATTGACCCAGTGATAATATTCCGTCGAATTTTTAAATATTCTGAAATGTCCTGACCAAAGATCATTTTAGAATATTCCGGAGACAGTAGCTCACGGGGATGGTTTGAGAATTCCAATGTGTAAAGTGGAGTTGCAAGAAAATAGTCGTGAATCGTGATTACTTTAGGGATCTCAAGATCGGAAATGAATTTAATAATGCTTAAGGGCCAGTTTTGTATGTGATGTATGTGAATTAGGTTAGGTTTGATTTTTCTAATGGCATCTTCGAGAGCGAACTCAGCTAAATTGTCTTTTAATTCGGATTTTGGAGAATGAATAACATTTCCCGGATAAATCTCACAAATTAGGTCGTTTTTTAAAAGTTGAAAGTGCTGAGACCCTTCACTTATTACAGGCGTGAGAATATATATTTCAAAATCGTTTTTCAGTCCGAAACTCAAATCTCGAAGATGTTCTTCAATTCCACCTCGGTTGTAGTAGGCATGAGTAATATAAAGGATGCGGACTTTTGACATTTTTTGTTATAAGGTCGTTGGCATAAAGCATTTAGTGAACGTGAATCTTGAATGGAAACTCAAACCGTATCCAGTATAGCATAGTTAGTACAAGCCGAAAAATAATACCATGAAATTATTAATAGAAGCATCAGCCTTGATTCCACTTTACGAAGGAATCCTTGAAGAACGTTCGCTGGGCGGGACAGAAACGGCAATTGTTAGAATCTCAAATGAACTGGTTAAGCTTGGTATTGATGTCACGGTTCGTACTTCTCATTCGGATCATTCGGGCGACAAGGTTAGGTATCTTTCACAACGACAAAATCTTGATTTCGGTCAATTTGATGTCTGCGTGGTCGTGCAAAATTGGCGTATCATTCCACTTCTACCAAAGATGAAAATTGTTTTCTGGACCGGTGATGGGCCAGAGCAGTATTCAAATCTCGGAGTAGGTGATTTGCGGCTACAGAATCAGATCAAGAAAATGGTAGTGACGACTCAGTACCATAAAAAAAGTTTATGCGAACAAAGTGGTTTCCCGGTTTCTAAGACAGAGGTTATTGGGAACGGTGTGGCTGATTTTTTTATTGCCGAAAAGAGTGAGAATAGACAGGGCTTAATTTATCATTCTGCTCCGTATCGTGGACTAGAGCATCTTCTAAGATATTTTGACGACATTAAAAAAACTGGCTCTAAGTTAGAGTTGAATATCTTCTCTGATATGGAGCTTTATAATCGCTCTGACAAGTATGTCGGCCCATATTCCGAAATTCTGCCGCGATTAAAGGCTAAATATAGTACGTTTCCAGGAATAAGGTTTTCCAAGACAATCCCACAAAAAGATTTAGCTAAAGAATTGAAAAAGAGTGCAATATTCCCTTATCCTTGCATAGTTCCGGAGGTATTTTGCATGTCGATGTTGGAAGCAATGGCTGCGGGTGTAGTGCCATTAGTCTCGGATATTGGTGGTCTAGCCGAAGTATTAGGAGATGCAGATTTAGTTGTTTCAGAAGTCGCGGGTGAGAAGAGCTTTGATCGGGAATTTTGCAAAAGGCTGGTAAGCTTATCGACGGATGATGAAATGCGGAATGAAAAGTCAGAGCTGCTAAGGGATAGGGCAAAGAATCATTTTAAATGGAGCAATTTAGCAAAGAATTTCAAAATATTGTTAGAGGAATTGTGATAGTGATAGCTGTTCTGTGTGGCGTTGTTCTTGGTGTCGCATGTATTTTCCCCGATAATTATTTTTTACCGTTGCTTGTTTTGTTTGAGACTGTTTTTATCCTTTCGCTAGTTGCGAAAGATAAAGTTAGTTATGTTTACGCACTAGTGTGCGGATTTTCTTTTCATTTGACTGCAATGTGGTGGCTTTGGCCAACGTTAAAACGATTTGGCGATATGCCAAGTTTCGCGGCATTTTTTCTAATGACACTGCATTCTTTGTTATCGGGTGTTCAATTTGCATTGCCATTACTAATCAGTCGCAGAATCTCTAGAAGCGACCTGAAAATTCTTACTTTCATCTGCGCTTGGGTTGCCTCGGAACTATTCTGGCCTCGCCTTTTTCCATGGG
>CAYYIQ010000342.1:0-2321 GCA_964472005.1 uncultured Bdellovibrionales bacterium
TCTGATTGATGTTTGTAGTCTAAACCAAATACCGAAGAAACCCTGAATCCTGTCGAAAGGTTTTGTGGAGATTGTTCAAGAAATTGCTCGACAGAATACGACTTAATACTCCCACCAAGCAATAACAATGAAACTTTGCTAGGAGTCTGCGTTACAACTTTACCAAAGGTCGAATCGGATAAGAGCACCCATTCCGATTTGCGGGATGGAAACCATTGCTCGCCTTTACCCATCTGTCGTGAGCGCAATTGAAATAAATCACCAATCGGCACTCGAATAATTCCAGGTTCTAACTCGGGATTTCGGAGATTAACATAGAGATTCATTGCTACGACCTCCCACGGCACACCGTTGTAGATCACCATTTCGCCTTCTCGCACTGGCCCAATGTTTAAGAGAAGTGCGCCCTGGTTCCAAAAGTGAGGGAGAGCCTGCTTAGATGACCAAACGATTCCAAAAACAATTAGTAAAGAGATAATTAGAAGGACCCAATCACCGAGCAAGAATAGAGCTAATAGAAATATCAGCAAACAGCCCGAGCCGGAAAAGAATAGATAAAAAAGATTCACTAATCTTCGATATTCCGAAAACCTTTGTGATGTCATTAAATTAGATTTTCTCAACAGATGGTATAAACTTCGAACGCTCCACCAGAAAAAGACCGTTGAAAAAATAGCTAAAACAAGATTACGGCCCCTACTTTTAAAAAACAGATCCGGAATCTTTTTTAATGATTCCCCAATAGGGGTAGCTTCAGAGATCAATTGATTTAGTCGCTGTTCAGCGACTGAGATTTCTGCGACGAGACCGACTCTCCGTTCGTCCCAGGTTTCTGACAATTCTTTAAGTTCAGCATTTAATTCAGGGCTGGTACTTATGAAAGCCAAATTTTTAATGTTTTCAACTGCGATTTTGCTTTCTTCTACGTGACCTTTTAAGGTCTCTATTCTCCGACCGAGCCTGTCTAATTCTCGTGGCCTATTAGTGTATTTTTTTATTTCGTTTAATAGTGGACTTAAAAGATCATGCAGTTCTTGTCCCCACTCTACTTGTTTTGCTTCAGAATCTACCTCGTATGAAGTTAAATGGATGCCACTTGCTATTTCATCAAGATTATCACGAAGCCGCTTTAACTTGTCGTTTTGATTTTTAAGACGATCTTCTATCTCCTGTGAGAACCCTTGAGAGCTAGCTTCTTTTAAATTTTTAGCCGATGCTTCGATCGAAGTTTCTAACTCATTTATCGCTAACAATATATTATTCAAATCATCTATTTTTTTCTCTGACTTACTTCTCAAATTTGAAGCAGCTGTCGAGGAATGGCTAGAATCAGCTGATGATGTGGCTGGGTCGGGAGTATCTTTTTGGTGAGCCGTAGTTGGGTCCTGAGCAAAAACCAAATTGCCAAAAAGCGTCAACGCACCAAGTATAAAGGATATAACTATAATTCTCACTCTAAATTCCTAACTTTTCCATAAGAACTAGCATATCTGAACTTTGATCGCATCTAAAATCAAATTTTTGGGGAAGATAGGCATGACTACATCTGGTAAAAGCTATAATTTAATAAATGTAATATACATAGTCGCTAAATGTAACTATTTCGCTACTAACGTTGTATAGTCAGATTTATAATTTTAATTATTTTACGATTTAAGACTTAACTGAAATGATTCTCATATTTATTTTTCTATTTACTATCCTGATCCTCGTTGCCTATTCCTATAATAGACTCATAAAGACACAAAACCTCCTGAAGGAGGGATGGAGTGGAGTTGACGTTCAACTTAAAAAACGTCACGAACTTGTACCTAATTTGGTCGCAGTAGTTAAAGAATATGCGAACTACGAAGAAGAGACCCTAGTTAACATTGTAAATGCAAGATCGGGCAAATCTGACATATCTAATATTAACGAAACAGCTAATAGTGAAAACCAATTATCAAACAATCTTTCAAAAATTATCGCGCTTGCAGAGAAATACCCGGATTTAAAAGCGGATACAAACTTCTTGCGTCTGCAACAAGATCTGTCTGAAATTGAAGACCACCTCCAACTTGCTCGAAGATACTATAATGGCACAGTTCGCAACTTTGAAAATATCAGGCAGTCTTTTCCAAGTAACATGATTGCAAATTATTTTAAATTTCCCGAGGCACGTTTTTTCGAATTAACAAACAGAGAGATAGAAAGTGTAAGTCCAAAAGTAGAGTTAACGTAGCATAATTATGTTTAATCAATTTGAGCGACCTCTCATACCACTTACGATCAAAAACAAATAAACCAATACTTATAAGGATTCCCCTATAATGAAGTGCACA
>CAYYIQ010000343.1:0-2275 GCA_964472005.1 uncultured Bdellovibrionales bacterium
AAGAATTCAACAAATAAAATTTGAATTTATCAGAGGAGATTACGAAAAATGTCATGCATTGTGCAAAACCTTAGTCTCAGAACCTAAGGCTGAAAGTTTTCCTGAATTTTTTAATTTGTGGGGTCTCTGCCTTTTAAGTTTAAATGAGCCTGAGATTGCAGCAAGATATTTTAGGGCAGCAAAAGCTATTAAACATACTGATCCTGCTCTAAAAGCAGAGATTTTAAATAATCTGGCGTGGTCAAATATTCAACTAGATAATTTCGATAGTGCCAAGAGTGATTTATTAGAAGCTGAAGTTTTAAGTCTTTGTCCAGTGACTATCTGGTTGAACTTGGCTTTTATTTCGACAAAAGAGAATGACTTAGAGAGGCGTAATGTCTATATTAAAAAAGCCAGTCAAATTGCGCCTTATGATCGACGGGTTTTTGGCAATTTGGTTTAGCTGCTTCCCATCTAATTCTACTTTGGGTACAGATGCGCAGGTGACTAATTGTCCGCATCCTCACATTCAAACTCAAAACCTCTAAGCATCTAATTCCCTTAGTTATTTAACGACAAGTTTCTTTTATCCGTAATTATTGAAGCGAATAATAGTTTTTTGTTGATTAGTCATAGTGAGGGGCTTCAGTTCTTTTTTCAGTCTTAGTGCTCTAAATCACAATTTTTTTAATAGTTTCAATAACTTTAATGTGAAAGCAAATATTTTTTTAAGAAAATTTCGTAGTCGTAGGCACTTTTACTCTGGTGGGTGTTCTTTCGCTGCGACATTTGTCTTGTTTACTTTTTTAATCCTTCCCAAATTAGCTTTGGCAGATTCAACAGATGGATTAGAAGCAGTTAGAAAATTTTTTCCAGCGTCATATGCTGGTTCTATCTTTGATAAGAAATTCACAAAGCCAATTGAAATAGGAAGCGATAGTGTCGTTAGAACCGTCGTTAAAAATAAGAAAGTGAATGCCGAAGATAAAATAGAAGTCGTTAACCAACCAGGAAAAAATACAATAGAAGATGTGATAGAATTCTCTACTTCAGATATTTCAAAAAAGAAATTTTTACCTCCTGATCAAACGCCATCAGTCGCAGTAAATCCAAATGCGCCGAGTTCAGTGATATCAATGATTGAGAGCAGTCGAAGAGGCGACAACAGCACTGCAAAAGCTTATGCTAAGCAATTTGTTAGAACCTTACAAAATTACTTTTTTGAGGTGAGGAAAATAACTAGTTTAATCGGTGAGGCATTAATTGAGGAATCAGCAATTAAAGACGAAGACTGGATTGGGGCTGAGCAGGCAATTGATATTGAACTAGCTCGCAGTCGTTTGGAGAATGGTGTCGCAATAAAACCCACTCAAGATGTTGCATTAAAGAGAATAATTCCCGATCCAAAAAAGGAAGTTGAGGTTTATTATTTTTTTTCAAGATCATGTACTTACTGTAGGCTAATGACGCCTGACGTTGAAAGACTTACTAGAATTTTAGGTGCTGATTCAAGAGTTAAAATTACAGGTTTAGTCGTTGGTGATTCGAATGAGAGATGGCTTAAAGAGTTTCGCGATTATACAGGTCTTACGGCACCAGTCTATGATGGCACTGATTTTGCAAAACATTTAAACATCGGTTTCTTGCCAGTTCTGATGGTCGTTAGCCCAAATGACAAGCGCTCGTACTTTAAGAGCGGACAGCAAAGTTTTGAAGGGATGTATGAATTTGTTCGTACGGCTCAAGGGTTGCCAGTAGAGGATTCATTAAAAATACAATCAATTGTTAAGACCCCTATAGGAGCTGCCGATGAACTACTCCTCACCAAAAATTCTAAAGGTCGAACAGGAGTTATCTCGCGTCATTTTGGTTCAAATAATTCAAAAAGAGTTAATCTACCGTCCTCGGTAAAAAATAGAGTGCAAGTTGAGAAGTTTTAAACTGGAGAAATGTCTTATGAAAAATATCTATGTCAATATAGGTCTGGTTATAGGAGTGATGCTCTTTTCAACGAGTGTATATTCACAAGAATGTGCTTTATGGAATCAAAATACAAATCAAATTGAATTTCCCGCTGGAAATCCTGTCGGAGTCGCGGATGTTACGCAAGATAATCGAGCTGAAGATTTTACCGGACAACCGTTGAGTCAATCTGGAATACAATGCGTAATAGGTAGTGCGGATGGTCAGCAGTATGATTCTGATGATCTTTCAGGTCAAACGGAAGAGCCGGAAGATCCGAATAATCCAATTGATCCGTGCGCTATTCCGGGCAATCCGTTTTGCGGCGGAG
>CAYYIQ010000344.1:0-2268 GCA_964472005.1 uncultured Bdellovibrionales bacterium
TAACAACGACTGGTGTCTTTTGAGCCCATGCTTCCATTAGAACTATTGAAAAACTTTCGTTAACCGAAGGTTGAAACAAACAAATTGCATCCCTCATTAAAACAAGTTTTTCTTCTTCAGAAACAAAACCCAGATCCACTATCCCTTCAGGAAGTTGTTCAATAAAATCTATTTTTCCCGACCCTATGAGCACGAGATCAGGTAGAGCCTTACTTGCACGCAGCTCACCATAATTCTGTATCAACCGATCAAGACCTTTCCCACTCTCTTTCCGACCTGAGTAAAGGAAATAACTCTTACTTTTTCTCAAACTATCCAATGTGGATCTTTCTATCGAAAATCCCATTCCGACAGTACATCCTTTTGCCTCAAGGTCAGGTAGAGAATATATTTTTTCGGCAAGTATTGATTCCGGCACTGCGTTCCACATTATCCCCTTAACTTTGCGAAACATTGAACGTATTATCGGGAGATAAGCATAGCCCTCGTCGTGTAGACAAGGAACTAGAACCGCTTTATCAGAAACTAGCAATGATCCCCAGAAAGTAGTGCCAAAAAGATAAGGAGCAAAAAAGAATAAAGAATACTCCTCGGAATGATCCGAAATATATTGATATAATGCTTCTGAATTGACTGAATTTTTAATCCAGTTAATTTGATCTCGATTAGAGAGATCGTAACCACTGTGTATTTTTCTTTCTGCCTCAAGAAAAATGCTAAGATCTCGATCATCAACTGCAAACCGTCTTATGACAAGTCCATCTTCAATAGTCTGGCCCTCTGGGTAATCGTTAGCCCAAGTCCTATGATCTTTTGCGCAAGTTGTTAGAATATCAATATTGACCGAATGATTTTTTAATTCGAGAGCGATTTCCCTCATTAAGGTTTCAGCGCCACCACCAATCGACGCGCCATAACGCGGAATTACGAATGCTAATTTGAGCGATTTAGAAAAGTTCATTAAAAGTATTTTTCAATTTATGTTTTTGATAAATTTCGGTCTGTCGAAGGTTTTTACATGAATGCCCTATAACTTCAAGATGATGATCTAGAATAGTTTGCACTGTAAACCTGCGTGTTTCTGTAAGTACCCTTAACTCATTCTCAAGACCTAATTTATAAGGCTCGACTTTCTCAAGAATTGATTCAACCAAGATACGAAAATCAATTTTCTTAATCTTGCAATTTTGCAATCGAGCTAGTCTGTCAACTATTTCAATTAAGCTATCTTCCTTCTCATAGATTTGCGATTGATCCATACCTAACCCAAGTGATTCCAAAGATTCCTCGAGTAAAATTGGAATGCCCTTCTGCAATGCAGACAGTGAAAAAGCGCTCAAACCTTGGAATGACAAATTACCTATTTCAACGATTGCGTTTACCGCTCCTGATTCTATCATTTCGAATAGGTCAGAGTGCGAAACTCCACACTCCATTTCGAGTTCCCAACGGTTATCTCTTTTTTGACAATTCAAAATGAAAATCTTCTTCAACGAACCAAATAGCTTTGTTAAGTCAAAACCAACTTTGCTCAACTCAGACGAGCAGACACATAGAATTTTCAAACAATTCTTACTGCTTTCTAGTTCTTTTGTTCTGTTGTCGTCTGTGAAATTGAAAGTCACCTTTTTGAAATCGCGCCCATCTATTTTTTCAAATAATTTACCAAAAGTTAAATAAAGTTGCCGACTAGAGACTTTATCATTTAAAAATGTATACAAATGCTCATAGATAGAAATTGATTTTTTCAATACGATCTCCTCTCCAATGTTTACGCGACTGGACGGATAAAATTTCTTCAACAACCTTTCAAATTCGACACCTGAGGATCCATGTGCGAGTCGTCCAATTTGCAGTTTAAAGAGACTTTGATCATGGAGAAGTATTATTCCCGGATACTGCTTTGAAAAAAGTTCGATAAGGTTTATCGAAAAATCATTTTCAAAATTATACACAATCGTTGAATTAGATTCTTTCTCCAATAGCTCAGGGAGTCTATGAATATGGTAACAAGGAGCGATATAGTCAACCTGCTGCCCAACTCGATCTGGATGAAATAGTATAACCTTTCTAAACTTCAAAAGTTCGGGAATAATCGAACGTGTAATAAACGCGGACCTCGAAGACAGATCATAAAAATTCGAGACCCAAAAAATTGTTTCCATTATCAACTATTCTTTTAAATACGACATTTATACTGTTATGAATATTGGAGTTAAAGCATCATAGAAAGTAGCACATATACATGCTTTAATTGGACTGAATTCT
>CAYYIQ010000345.1:0-2212 GCA_964472005.1 uncultured Bdellovibrionales bacterium
AGTAAGTCTAGACAGGTTTAAAGGGTCTAATGAAACTTCAATGGGCTTTTCTTTTGAAGTTAACTTGATGACCAGTTCGTTGGGCAAGCCACTGTCAGAGATGACAACATTCGAGCCATTTCCAATAAATCGTCTACGAATATTTTTCTTATGGCAATGTGATATTAACGATCGAAGCGCATCTATGCTTGCAACCTCGCAGAGTAAAGCGACCACACCTCCCGTCGCAATTGTCGTAAGATTTTTCGCAGAAACATTTCTTGAGAAACGATAACCATTTCCTTTATTTTCGGAAATGTAATCTGTCAGATTTATTGCGGATTCAAACTCAGTGATGAACTTGTTCCAGTCTATTTTGACCATTTTTCAATTCTGAATATAGATTATGTGAAAATTTTCCAACGCTCCCGGCACCCATGGTTACAACCACATCACCATCTTCGATAAATGACAATACGCCAGCAGAAAGTTTATCCAAATTGCCTACATAGGAACAATTGGAATGTCTCATCGAAGCAACCAAAATCTCAGAATTTATTCCTTCAATTGGCTCTTCACCCGCTGGATAGATATCAGATATCAGCAAGATATCAGCGTCATCAAAAGCAGCTAAAAAATCAGTAAATAATTCTTTTGTACGAGAATAGCGATGAGGTTGAAAAATAACAATTAATCGAGAACCAACTTTTTGTTCTTTTAGAATCCCTTCCTTTATCGCTTTAAGAGTCGCCTTAATTTCGGAAGGATGGTGCCCATAATCATCGATTAATAAATTCGATGAGGGAGACTTCGGCCCGGAATTAAAAGTACCAATGAATTCTGTTCTACGCGAGACTCCTGGGAACGTAGAAATAGATTCAACGACTTCTTCCGGATAAGCTCCCAACTCCATGGCAACCGAAATAGCACCAAGGCAGTTTGAGATCATGTGGATACCAGGCACGGGCAAGGTAATACGCCCACATGGCTTTCCTCTAACGACAAGGTCAAAACTAGAATTCCAACCTGTAATATCGACGTTTTCCGCGGCAAAATCATTTGCTGGGTTTAAACCAAACTTTACAAATCGACGTTTTAAGCCAGTTGAAAGGCGATTCAAAACAGGATCGTCTCCACATATAGAAACCAGGCCATAAAACGGAACGGAATTCATAAATTTTAAAAATGCTTCTTCCAATGCACCAAATGAGCTGTAAAAACTCATATGCTCAGCGTCTATATTTGTGACTACGGCAATTGCAGGTTTCAATAAACAAAAACTGCCATCACTTTCATCTGCTTCAGCAAGTAGGTACTGACCACGACCTACCGATGCGCCAGTGTTATGAGTAAGAACTCTACCTCCAATGATGACCGTCGGATCAAACCCAAGGTCTTGTAGTATTTTTGAGGTCATCGAAGTAGTAGAAGTTTTACCATGAGAACCAGCCACTGCTATTCCATACTTCATTCTCATCAACTCGGCTAACATTTCAGCACGTGGAATAATAACTAACTGTCTTTTCTTTGCTTCGATGTATTCAGGATTACTTTCGTTAATAGCCGACGATAAAACAACTATTTTTGCTTCTTTTGGAATATTTGTTTCAGCGTGTCCAAATAAGATTTTAGCACCTAAGGAAACAAGGTGATTGGTAAGACTACTAGGTCTCAGATCGGATCCAGAAACAACATATCCAAGATTGATTAGTACTTCCGCAATACCAGCCATCCCGACTCCGCCGATACCCACAAGATGGATCGAAATACTCTGATTATACATCAGTATTAATTCCTAATTTTTTATTCATACCTAATTAAATAATCCAAGAAGTTCCGCTCTGTAGATACACGCAATTGTTTTCGCGTCTGTTATCTCAAACTCTAAAATCATTTTCTTCACCTGACCAAGAGTAAACTTATGTACCTCAACAAATTCACCCGGATCCGTAGTACCATTTTTTGACTTTAGTTCACTAGCATAAAAAAGCTCTTGTACTTCATTTGAAAGTCCAGGCATTGGATGTAGAACTCCCAAAGAACTCCATTTTGCAGCTTCAAAATTTGCTTCTTCTTCAAGTTCTCTTTTCGCTGTATCTAGTGCCGACTCACCTAGCTCACGAGTCCCGGCAGGACATTCAAATAAAACTTTTTTAATTGCATGGCGATATTGCTTAACCAAAATGATATTTCTATCGTGATCTATTGTCAGAATAACGACAGCACCCGGATG
>CAYYIQ010000346.1:0-2161 GCA_964472005.1 uncultured Bdellovibrionales bacterium
GACTTCCGTAATCGTTTGACCAGTATTGGACACATTATCAAATACCGCGAAATCTAACTTGAAAAATAAATCTGCTATTTTATCGGCTATCTTTTTATCTACTTTGATAGAACAGGACGAGGCATCGACAGTACGAATCGCCGACATATTAAGATGCTGTAATGTTTCAAATAGCTTATTGCACTTGAATTTTGAACCGTTGAAGACTGTAACTTCCGAAGAGCTACAGCCTATCAAGAACAAAACAACAATGTATTTTATCAGGCGTTTGGTACTAGACATACAATAAGTTCATAGCTTCCTAAGCGTATGATATCCCCATGTACCAAGCGTGTTGAAGTGTCTTTTCTAACGAATTCGCTGCTCCCAGAATTTTTAACAAAAGTTCCATTTTCACTCATTAAATCCTGAAGAAAAACTTGACCACCTTCAACTTGTATCAAACTATGAGGCGTAGACAACGCTGAATCTTGAATTATAATATCATCAGAGCGCAAAGCTTGCCTACCGATGAAACGTCGGCCAACTCTAAGCTCAAAAGAAGCTCCCTTGCCATTGGTTGAATAGTTTACAAGCCAACCCATTAACTTTCCATCTTCTGCTTCGACCCTTGCTCCACCCTTGTGGCTTGAGGTTTCTGACCTTACAGGTTCGTGACTACGATGTTCTGGTTGAGCATTTGAGTGATGCTTAACATCCTCCTGAGTCCTTTCGCTAAACCGATGACTATCTCGGTTCCGATGTTCTTGCCTATCGTCATGACTTTGCTCGCCGTGGCTAGCGCTATCTTGATGGCGATGGTCTTGTTGTTTATTAGAATGCTGCATAACTTCATCCCTAGGTTTAAACTCTTGTTTATTATTTTGCGACTCATCTCTGAAATTAATTTCCTTCTTGCTTGATTCGCGGTCTCGATCAGGCCGGCTATCAGAAGAATGAGCGGTTTCGCTATCTCTTCCTCTACGATCTTCCGAAGGACTGCTATCATTTGCACCGGTAGGATCAATCGCGACCTGAGATTGAGGCTTTTTCTTCCGACGTCTCTTTTTCTTCTTTGGTCGATCTTCTAAACTTGTTTCAGGTTTTTGGTAGTCATTCGACTGAGAACTATTTTCGTTAGAATCAGACTGATCGTCATCATTGAAATCATCACTGTCGTCATCATCCGAAGAATCATCATCTTCATTATACCTGTTTGAAATTTTATCCTCTACATTCTCTCGACTGCCGAAGTTTAAATTATCTCGACGAGGAGCATTCGATCTATCTTGTTTAGATTCTTCATGGAATGGACGTTCCATCTCCTGAGTTACGTTTTCAGGTTCATCGGATTGACGATTTTTTTCTTCTGATATCGTTTCATTAATACTGACATCACTTTCTTGACGTAGCCTAACTTTAGACTTGCCGTCTTGCTGTTCGCCTTTCTTAAATCCACACATCCCACAAGCTGTTGCCGTAGATGGCATCAAGCTTTTGCAGTTTTGACATCTGATAAACGTTAGTTCAATTTCATTTGCTGACATAAATACACCAAAATTTCGTTATAAAGGTCGGTATTTCGACTCTAAATTTGGATGCTCTAACTAGAAAAACTATTCGTTCTTCTTACTTAAAGTAAAAATTTAGCGAACAAAGACCATTATTTACATGCGTAATTGCGCATGTTTTTAAGAAACTCCTTTTAAAATTCGACTAAAAAACAACCTGACAATCACCTCAGCAGAGTTGTCTGAAATTAATTAATTGTTTGCGAGATAGATCTCACTTACAAACAGTAACACAAACTCTACTTCAATTATAAAATAGAGTAGATCATAGCAGGTATGATAAATTTCATTAAGTTAGTGATTTACTAGCGATTGTTGGACGGAAAATAAGAAATTTTCTTGCTAATGAACTAAATTTGACCCCAAGACAACAAATACCGTCACTATTGTAACAACTAATGCTGCGATAAAAATATGCGGTAAAAACCTAGTGACCCCGATTCTCGTTGGAAACTCCGTTCGCAGTGAATCATCATCAAAGTTCGGTAAATTCCCCGTTAAAAATTGACTCCCCGATTCCTCTAGTAACCGCACAGATCTTTTCTGATATTCCGCAAAAGAAATCTCATCGTCCCCCTGACCTTCTTCTTTCTCACTATCATCCGAAGGTG
>CAYYIQ010000347.1:0-2146 GCA_964472005.1 uncultured Bdellovibrionales bacterium
TTTGATTCAATATTAGTTTTGCCCGTCGCTGTATGACTGATATTGAACTCCAAAGAATAGTGATACTAGCGCTCTTAGGATAAATGCTCCTAATGCAACCACTAACATACCTAGCGCAGCTCTATAAGCACCCATCGCCGCAGCAATGATCGCTCCAAGTCCGGCTACCACCATGATCAAAGCACCAAATGCACCTTCAATTAATCTAAAGAGGTTACCGACACCGTTTCTTACAAGCTCATCATCATATTGAGCTTCGGTGTATGATCCTGTTGGACCACTACCGTTACCTTGAGCTATTGATAATTCAAGAACTCCGCTCGAAATTAGGACAACTCCTAATACGATCAAAAGTTGCTTTGAATTCTGCATCCCGCAAATTGCTAATTTGGTGCAGGCTGCCTTATATCCACCGTTAATCTTACTAACTATACGTCTCATGTTTATTTTCCTCATTATCATCACAACTCAATAAAATTAGCCTTCTATCCAATTCAATACAGCTTGACTTGGATAAAAGCCACCGCACTTGAATTCTATACCTACGTTTTGGAGTTGGAAAGTGAAAGTGTGTGCTAGAAAGTTAACTGAATTTATACAGAAAGAATAACTTGATACATATCAGACACTTACGCATCTATCGAGAGTCTAGACATAAACATATTTTAAACTTTTTATCATTAAAATATCTCAATATTCATTGAAAATAACATGCAATGAATCCGTCTAACTACAGCTTACTTTTCGATATCTAGCTACGTATAGTTTCTATAGAGAGTTCTGAATATCTTTAGGACTCTTAATTAAAAGTTTAGGATTGAAATTCTTAAATAAAAATTTCAATCCTTATAGAAGAGAACTTAAGGGTTGCCCCTTAAGTTCTAATTAGGCGACCTTGATTATCTACCTAAGTTTACAACTTCATTTAGCAAATCGTTAATACTACTTACGATTCGAGAACTACCTTGGAATCCTCGTTGTAATGAAATTAACTTAATAAAATCGGACGCTAAATCTGATGTCGATAGTTCCAGTGCACCCGATTCAAGCTGTCCAAATATTCCGACTCCAGGAGTACCAATAACGGCATCACCACTTTCAGCTGACTGAGAGAACAACGAGTTACCAACTCTTTGCAGCCCTTCAGCATTCGCAAAACCTGCTAATGCGACAACTCCAATGGAAGAAGTCTGACCATTATCCAATCTTGCGACTAAAGTACCATCGCCTTGAACACTAAAACCAACAACAGTTCCACTACCTGTACCATTTTGATTTGCAGAAGTTATCGCATTCGGAGAAGCGAACTGCGCAAATCCAGACAAATCTACATCCACTGCCCCTGCTGTAGAACCATTTGACCAGTTTGCAGCCAACGTAGTTGTACCAGCACTCGTTAATTGACCACTCGCGTTAAAAGTCAACCCAACTGTACCTACTGAACTTGGTGTACCCGGTGTACCTGCTGTAATATCTCCTCCATCTGCATAGAAGTTAGCTATCCAAGTATTAGCAGATGTTTTGAAAAAATAAGCCGTCACGTCATGAGATGCTCCAAGAGAATCAAAAACTTTTTGAGTATATTGAAAATTAGCACCGGCCGCCAAATTCGGAAATGTAATTGTCGCCGGCACTGCATTAATTGGATCACCAGCATTCAAATTACCAGACCAGTCTAAAGTTGTAGTTTGAATATCTTGTTGTACCCTTGCGTTAACGTTTAAAGAGGTTAGTCCACCAGCTCCATTCGCTGGAAAACCTTGAACTTCATAACCGTTTTGATCGAGTAAAAAGCCTTCCGGATTCACCTGAAGATTTCCTGCCCGTGTAAAATACTTACTGCCGACACCGTCTTGAACGATAATAAAACCGTTACCATCAATTGCGACATCCAGCCCCCGTCCGGTAGACTCAAATGTTCCTTGATTCAAAATACGTGTAACCTTCCCAACGCTACTTCCATTCCCAGTAGAAACAGAACCACCACCACCTAGCGAACCCGCTAGAAGATCTACAAAGTCAGCACGTGCCGCTTTAAAACCCGTGGTGTTTTGATTCGCGATGTTATCCGCAAGAACTGAAATTGCAGTTCCGTGCGCTTGAAGACCAGCACGACCCGAAAATAAACCATCAACAATACTTGGCA
>CAYYIQ010000348.1:0-2111 GCA_964472005.1 uncultured Bdellovibrionales bacterium
TGCGAGTGGTGTCGAATTGCTGACTGCCCTTTCCATTCTTAAAAAGGATATCCTTGGAAACGTCTACCTCGAAGAGATCGTAGAAAACGCAACAGAAGGAGTTGAACATGGGAAATCTCTTTCAGTAATGCTCGCGCAACAGGATAGGTTTCCGAAAATGCTTGTGCATATGACGGCAATAGGAGAACAAACAGGTGAACTTGATTCAATGTTATTAAGGGTCGGTAAAAATTACGAATCCGAGGTAGACGCAAGCATAGCTGGTCTGACATCTCTCCTTGAGCCAATATTAATCGTATTTCTTGCTGTAGTCGTCGGTGGGATACTATTAGCTGTAATGTTGCCAATGTTAGAAATCACGTCTATCGGACATTAAAGCGCTACATTTTTTTTCATTCTTTCCGTTCGATCTCAAACAAAACCCCTTAACAAATCTGTCTTTTTATTCTAAAACTAACATTGAATAAATTGAAGGATAATAATGAAAACAGAAGAAAAACAATCTCTTGAGTTTGTAAACAACGAACGCGGATTAACACTAATCGAATTGTTGGTCGTGGTTGTCTTAATTGGTTTAATTTTCACAGTAGTTGCCGGAAGCGTATTTTCCAAAGGCGAGGCAGCGAAAGCTGAACTTAACGTGACAAGAATGGAAACCCTAAAACAAGAAATATCTAGATATCGATTAAATTACAATTCCTACCCTACTTCGTTAGAAGATTTAATCAGACCCAATTCTCAAATTAGACAATCAGGAAAGTTATTCAACCCAATTATCAAAGAAGATGAACTTAAGGATATGTGGGGTAATAAGTATTCATTCAAGTCTGAAAACGACGGCCGAAGTTATTCAATCACATCATTTGGTTCAGATGGTGTCCCAGGAGGAGAGGGCCCAGCACAAGATGTTACTTCGCGACCTTAAATGAACTTTGAAATTTAAAATCTTGAAGTTTAAGAATAGTAGTGAATCTGCATACACACTAATTGAGCTAGGAGCTGTAGTTGTGCTCCTAGCCATAGTATCAAGTTTTTTTATTTCTAAATTTGATCTAAATACCTCTTGGAGCTCCACTACATCAATCAGAGAACTGGCAAATAGAATTGAATTTCTTCTCGATGACGCTAGTGCAAAAAAAGTGAATTATCAAATTGAATTCTACCCCGACGGCTCTGGTTATAGGGTGTGGCAAATCGCTAAGAAGGTCCCAAGTCAGACGGTTGAAGTCGATACTCTAAAGAACCTACGCTCAACTTCACAAAGGAATGATAGATCAAACCAAAGTGCTGCAAATGCTTTGAAAAACATTGGGGACGAATTTAACAAAGAGCAACAAATCGATCTTCTGCCTCTAAATATCCAGTTATATTTCCAAATCTTCGATGATATGACGAACATTGCTCGGCGAATAGCACCGCTTGATTATCCGTCACTGGTAAAAGGTGTAAATTTTCCACCAAACGTCAGGCTTAAAAAAATTACCACGGGAGCTGAAGAAAATAGTACGAGTGATCTAAACTATTTACCCATCGACCAGTCAATTACCGGCTCCGACTATCAACTTCAAATTACGACAGGTGACCAAGACATTTTGTTATCAATCAAACCTTTTGAAAGAAAGGTTATAATCAAATATCTAAACAATGCGTAAAAATTTTGGCGAATCGCCTGAAAGTGGATTTACACTTGTAGAAGTTGCAGTAGCAATCGCATTGTTGGGCCTAGGGCTTATGACCTTGACCGCACTTTCAGTTAGACTAATGGACGATACAAGAGAAGAAATTAATCGGACAAAAGCATCTTTTTTTGCTCAGTACATACTGGAAACGACCTTAGCGGACAGATTTAGTCAAAATTCCTCAGCGAGCACTTCTGGTGGGAATAGTGGATCCTTGCTGCAAAAACTTAAAGAACTTAAATATCTTGAAGGGTTAGGAAATCAAGCTGATTTTAACTACCTGCAAAGTTGGAACTACCAACTTACAGTTGAATCCATTACTTTACCTCTTTCAACTAGCGCCTTCGAAAAATACCTATTGCGAATCTATTGGGGCGAAGGAGCAAATCAGGAATTCATTTTGGAAACAATTAAAAAGGCAAAAGACCTGGG
>CAYYIQ010000349.1:0-2087 GCA_964472005.1 uncultured Bdellovibrionales bacterium
CGAAGAACTCTAAACTCAAACGCCCCACGCCCCTCCAACCCCTCTCCGTTTGCTCTGTTTGCTCTGCGTTAAAACTCCCCTAATAGATTAAGGGTATGCTTTTGTTGTTTGGGAGGACCACAGAGGTACAGAGTAAGGAATTCGTTTTTACAGTAAATACTCTGGCACTTCAGAGTTCTTACTTAAGAAACGAGAACCTCCCCCTCTGCGCCTCTGTGGTCGCCTAAAAAAATTAATCCGCTAGGGTCTCGATCCCCGTGTTAGCTTTTTAATCACTCTAATCAAGAGGTTGATGAGTGAAAAATCCTTTGGTTCAAGTAGTTTGGCGTCGGTAGGCTGCTCGACAACCTCTATAATTTTATCACACGCCTTTTCTAAATTATCTAGCGGACTCTTTGTGCCGGTCGCACCTGTGTTGCTTACGTGAGTGTAGATCATTGTTGTTTTAACGCTGTCATGCCCCAAGAGTTGTTGAATTGTTCGGATGTCTTGGTTGGATTCTAAGAGGTGGGTTGCAAAAGAGTGCCTAAAGGTATGAGCTGTAACCTTTTTGTTTATTCCTACATCATTAACAGCCTTGCCGATATGTCTGATTAAAATTGAATCACTTAAATGATGTCTTCTTGATTCATTTGAGCGTGGATCTTTTGAGATTTTATGAGCTGGGAAAAGGTATTGCCAAGCAGTCGAAGTTTCAGCGTTAGGATACTTTTTACTCAGAGCGTTCGGCAAGAAAACAGTGCCAAAACCATTTTTTAAGTCAACTTTGTGAGTCTCTTTAACGAATTTGATTTGCAGATTTAATTCGTCTCGAACCGACGTAGGTAGAGGAACCGAACGATCTTTTTTTCCTTTACCGTGGCGAACGAAAATAGCACTACGGTCAAAATCTATATCTTTAATTCTAAGTCTTAGACATTCTTTCAGTCTAAGACCACAACCATAGAGTAACGATGTCATAAGGTAGTAAGTTTGATTGTCATAGCTGCGGAGTTTTTGTAAAACCAAAAGCACCTCTTCTTGAGAGAGTACCACAGGTAATAATTTGGGACGTTTTGCCTTTTGAAAGCTAGAAAAATCTCCTAAATCTATTTCAAGCACAGATTTATAAAGGAATGACAGGGCGTTTAATGCTTGATTTTGTGTAGTCGAAGAAACGTTTTGGTTTACAGCGAGATCCGTTAAGAATTGAATAATTTCAACTTCACCCATTTCAGCAGGATGTTTAAGATTGTGAAAACGAATAAATCTCTTAATCCATCCAACATAAACCTTCTCGGTGGATAAGCTATAACCTTTTCTACGAATGACCGCGCTTGTTTTTGGGATTAATTTCATGCGTAATTCTATTGTTAAGCCAGATGATGTTTCGTGTTTTAAAAAATAAGTTTGCGACCAGAGCTCGTAGTAAAGTCGTATATTCTTGAATATCGATAATATACGACCTAGAAAATAGGCCTCGATAATATACGACTTTCTAACCTGTTATCGGTAAAGATTTTTAATTTTCCCAAAGAATAAAGCTAGTAATTTAGGTGACTTGTTTGACTGTCGTAAGGCGAATATATGTTGGAACTTTGTCAATATGCTGATATGGAAGAGTGGATCAATAATATGTTACATGATTTTTTAAGAGTATGATTGGCGAAACTATAACAATAGATTACTACGATCAGGGAGATAGCTTTAAAGAATTTTTACCAAGGGATGGAAAAGTTTTAAAGTTGCTCAGCAATACGGAAAGTAGTAGAGGGTGGTTCTTGGTAGAACTTAAAGATCCATTTACATTTGGCATGTCTAATGAATATGGAAATCCAACATTGCTGAATAAGCATATACTTATAAAATATAGAACTCCAGTTGAGCAAGATCCGGATGGACATGCCTATTTGGCCTTGATTTTAGAACCTAGCCAAATCGAAAAAGATGTAATTGATGATAATATTGTTTTACCTGTATGCTGGGTTCTTATTAAAAAAAAATCATGTAACAATACGTTTTTGCACAGTGCCGAAGGCACGTGCAAAACTTTACCGTTAATTTGTTGTGAGATCGGCCTCGAGTGATTCCGTTTCCAAGGGGAGTAT
>CAYYIQ010000350.1:0-2075 GCA_964472005.1 uncultured Bdellovibrionales bacterium
TAAATGCTAAGTTCTAAGTGCTAAGTGCTAAGTGCTAAGTTCTAAGTTCTAAATTCTAAATTCTAAGTGCTAAGTTCTAAGTTCTAAATTCTAAATTCTCTTTACATTTCTTATATTATACCCATGACTACAAAAAAGCTTCAAAATATCGTCAGTGTATTGAAAGATTGACTGGTATCTATCTATCTATACCAAAAGGGTGATGTCCATGTTCCTGTTTTTGTTGTCGAGGAGGTAAACTTCGTTTTCCTAAACTCCATCAGGTCTTTCTTCGCTCGTGAAAAATTCATAATCTTGACACAAGATGACATAAACGAGTGAAATGATGTCTTCTGTCTAAAACTTTTGCATATAAAAAACCATTCTGAGATTTTTTATGGAAATGATATACTATCACATATAAAATACACAAAATCTGATCTTAGATCCGCAATCGAACTCGAAATCCGCAATAAACGCATCCAATTGAGGGAGGATTACTTATCTCAGGACGAGGGAAGGGCTTTCTTGAAACATCTCTTGCCGGGTATGCAGATTTTACGGGAATGAGCGTTATTGTTGAAATCTCCTGATATAAAAATACCGCAGGATATGAAAGAATTGATTTCACTCTTCGACGTCGCTTGGTCTTGTAATAGTCAGATTTTTTACTATCTTATAGACGATAAAGTGGAGGAGCGCAAGATCCCTTCGCTTATCCAAGACGTACATCACTATCTTTCTGATATATGTACTAAGGTTAATAATTATTCAAATACATAATTTTACTTTATAAAAAATTTTTTTTATGAAAAAGACATTACTTATCATTTTAGCTATCGTAGTTGTTGTCGTATTGTTTGTCATCGGTAAATACAACACTATAGTGAAGTATGATGAAACTGTTAAGACCGCATGGTCGCAAGTGGAAAACGTGTACCAGAGAAGAATGGATCTTATCCCTAATCTCGTCAACACGGTAAAAGGCGCTGCTGCGCAAGAGAGCGGAGTATTGATTGCCGTAGTAAACGCTAGAGCGAATGCAACCAAAGTCACTGTTGATATCAACGACGCTAAATCTTTCGCTGCATTCCAACAAGCGCAAGGGGAGGTGTCGTCAGCATTATCTAAATTGTTGGCTGTTGTGGAAAATTATCCTACGTTGCAATCCATCCAAGCGTTCCGTGATCTTATGACACAGCTTGAAGGAACGGAAAACAGAATCACCGTGGAAAGAAAGAACTTCAATGACGCCGTAAATATCTTGAATATCTATATCCGCAGATTTCCTGCGAATATCGTCGCTGCGATGTTCAACTTCGAAAAAGCTCAGCAATTCGAAGCAGTAGAATGAGCGGATGTCGCTCCAACCGTGGATTTCGGAACTACGTCAACCGCTACAACCGATACTATTCCTACAGAAGCAACAGAAGTCGTTACTCAATAACATATTGAATCACCCTCACCCTCTTTAGCAAAGAGGGAACGTTTTCATTAAGAACCTCCTTTTTGCGACTGAAGGGAATCCAGCAAAGTCGGATAAAGGAGGCGAAGTCCTCAGCGAAGTCTGAGGGAAACGAAGGAGGATTCTAGGTCAGGACTTAGGTCTTGGCTTTTTCTTATTTATAAAAATGATTCATTAATTACTTGATTGCGAATTACGCCTGCCTGCGGTAGGCAGGGATTACGAATTTAAACCTGTAACTTGTAACCTGCATACTAGACAGGCAGGCTTGCAACCTGTAACAGATAATATTGTATAATATTTATCATAATATGACAATAGAAAGCTGATGTTTTATCGTATCGTGTGATAACGAAAAGCTATATGATAATTGCATAATCCCTTTGTTTTCCTTCTATATAAGCATAAAAACTAGCTGTAAATAAAAAAACACCCTCAAACAAAAACGAGTTACGCCAGTTGGGCATTACGATCATTACTATTACAAATCCTTAGTTTTCTAAAGATTTGTTCGCTAACTCAGTAGCTTACCCAAGCGAAAGGTTCGCACTTAAATCTTAGAGACGGCATTCTTAAAATTATTAGGCTTACAAAACTAGTAGAGTAGTCACCTTACTGGTTGTGTACGCCT
>CAYYIQ010000351.1:0-2056 GCA_964472005.1 uncultured Bdellovibrionales bacterium
AGAGCAATTATCAAATGAATGTCGAACTATTATCCTCCATTATTGAAAAAACCGTAAGACAAGTAGGTATTAAAACTGACGAAACGGGAGCTTTTCCTGAAGCATCGATTCAAGCTCTAAAAGATAATGGGTTTCTTTCTATTTTAAGTAGTAAAGAATTGGGCGGTGCAGGAGGGTCACTTCGAGACGCTGCAGAAGTTTGTCAAAAGTTAGCCGAATTTTGCTCTTCGACTGCGATGATTACCTGCATGCACTATTGCGCAGCTGTAGTAGTTGAAAAACATGGATCTTTAGAACTAAAAAAACTTTTTGCTAAAGGAGACCACCTCTCCACGCTTGCATTTTCTGAGTCAGGTTCACGAAGTCACTTTTGGGCACCAATTGGGACGGCAAACATCTGCGAGAAAGACAACAATCAAGTTGAATTGAACGCGAATAAAAGTTGGGTAACATCTGCCAACCACGCAGACAGCTACATCTGGTCCAGCAAACCACTAAAGGGTGAAAATCCTAGCTCAATTTGGTATCTCGAAAGAAATTCGGCTGGTCTCAAAGTAGATCGACCTTTTACCGGAATAGGCATGCGAGGGAATGAATCAAGTCCAGTCACAGCAACAAAGGTTAAAATATCCACCGATTCAATGTTAGGAAATGACGGTGAAGGCTTTGATATTATGATGGGTGTCGTTCTCCCAACTTTCGTAACATTGAATGCAAGCGTATCCATTGGCATTATGTCAGCGGCATTAAATGGTGCATCCAATCACGTTAAGAACACTGGACACGCCCACCTAAGCCAAAATCTTTCTGATCTTCCAACGATCCGTGCATATCTTGCAAAAGCAAAAATACTTCTTGATTCCAGCATTGCGTTAAGAGACTGCACACTTGACTCAATCGAAAACGGACTTCCAGATACAATGTTAAAAGTACTAGAAGTTAAAGCTCTCGCTAGCGAAAATGCTTTAGAAGTATGCGACATTGCAATGAGAGTTTGCGGTGGTGCAGCTTTTAGAAAAGACGTTGGAATCGAACGAAACTTCCGCGATAGCAGAGCCGCTTCAGTAATGGCACCAACTACCGACGTGCTTTATGATTTCATCGGGAAGATCGTCTGCGGGTTACCACTTTTTTAGTGGTTTAACCACAGAGATATTGCACCATACGGTTTGCAGGTGTGATACTAGGTTTAAAAACTTAACGGAAGCTAACATGGAAAAATTAATTTTAGGTGCTGTTTGTTACGCGCCAAAGGTCGTCGAAATTTGGGAAGGGTTTAAAACATTTTTTAATGATAACAACTTGCCTTTTGATTTCATACTCTATTCAAATTATGAGACCCAGGTCGAAGCGCTTTTCAAAGGTGAAATTGACTTAGCTTGGAACTCACCACTGGCTTGGATCCGGGCAAAAAGAATAGCTGATTCAAAAAACATTGAGATTCAAGCGATTTCGATGAGAGATTCTGATTGCGACCTTAGCTCCATCTTTGTAGTTAAAAGCGACTCTCAGATAAAAACATTAGAAGATTTGAAAGATAAAACTATATCCTTCGGCGCGATTGATTCACCTCAAGCAACGTTAATTCCACTACAAGTATTAAAGGACGAAGGTTTAGTTAAAGGTAAAGACTTCAAAAAAATCATACATAATCTTCTAGCAGGAAAACACGGAGACCATGTTGGTGGAGAAGAAGAAGCTATTAAGGACGTAATCAATAATCGATCTGATGCCGCGTGTATTATTGAAGGTAATCTCAATTCTTTCATCTCAAGTGGAATAATTAGCAACGACAGCGTTAAAATCCTTCACAAAACCCCCACTTACGATCATTGCAACTTCACCGTACTATCAAATAGCAAAGCAGAATTAAAAAAACGATTTAACGAGATCCTCCTGGAAATGAGTTACGAAGATCCTAAGATGCGCCACCTACTCGATCTTGAAGGCCTAAAACAATGGAAACTAGGAAGAACTAGCGAATACGAGATCCTAGAATGAGCCGTCGATTCTTTCAATTTCTTTTCTAATGATGGGGAGACCACCGAGAAAGAAT
>CAYYIQ010000352.1:0-2055 GCA_964472005.1 uncultured Bdellovibrionales bacterium
CGAAATTTTAACAAGGTAAACTTCGCAATTATCCAAAATCTTGGTATCCACGCCCCCTACGAGGCTCCCAGAGCAAGTTGTAATTTTACCGTCTCATCGACAGTCCATTGCCCCACCGTCATTCCTGCGGAAGCAGGAATCCAGGACTTGCATGCGTTCTGCACGCACAACAATCACTAACTCTTATAAATCAATAGTCCTGGGGCTTGAGAGAGTCCACCTGAATTCCCGCCTACTATGCAGTAACGGTGGGGCGCTAATTGACGGGCCTATATTATCATACAACTCGGACAAGCTGACTTCCCAAGGTTATTTGAACTAAAATTTGATTCAATAATTTATAACTTTTATATTTATAATAATTTTATTAGAGTCATAACGTGCAAAATTCATATTTCATTAAAATCGTAGCTACATATTCGGTTATTATACTGATCGTACTGCTATGGTCTGGAAGTAACCGAGAAAAATCAATTTATGATAAATATTTAATTTCCTTGGATGGAATAGAAGTCGCGGCGAATGATTTAGGCGAAATAAAAAGTTTTTTAACCGAAGAGCTGGAATTTGATTTATACTCAGAAACCGAGACTAGCCTTAGTGTAAAACTACCAGACAAAAGATTTATAAAAGTACTTCTAAGCGATACAGAAGTTCGCCCAAGCACTCCGAAGTTAAGAATACACGTCCGAGTAAAAAATGGTTTGGTAAAGCTTCATAAAAAACTCAACCAACGTCTTGGTGAAACATTTGTTAGCGAAATCAGACACAACAACAAAAAATCTGAATTTACAGTTATCAAACAAGTGCAATTTGATATTGTATTTTTTCAAAAAGATTTTTTTGCGCAATAGGTATTCGATCGCTCTAGATTCTTTTTGAGATAAACATCATCAACGACTAAAATTTAGATAGAAAGATATCTCCAACTCTTACGTTATATCTTTCTCCATCCTCTTTCACCCTTGTATTAACGTATGCCGCGTAACTTCCGGGTGGTACTTTTCTAAACACAACGATACCATCGACATCACTCAGCTTGCTTGCATGAATAACGTTTGTTTCCATATCTAGGAGACTAACCATAAATTTATCAACCATATCTCCAAGACTTGAAAGGTAAACTTTTACAGTAGCGGTTTGAGCAAATCTCAGTTCGATTTCTTTTTCGTCATGGGTGCCTGGAATATAGACTTTGACGTTTTTAGTCGTCTTCTTAATCAACGTTTCGTCAGCTGCAAAAACATTCGAACAACTAAGCTGCATAACAATAGAAAATATAATTAACCGCACAAACATTAGTGATGTCCTCCAGATTTTGGTTTTGCTGCACCATGGGACGCGGCTCCTTTTTCTGCGCCGCCGTCTTCATCCGATTTTCGTTTCTTATAACTTAATTTACGATACCTAGATCGCGATTCGAAATCTCCTTCAACAAGAAATACCTCATCTGCGAGAATAATACCTTCTTTCATTAAAACCCTTGCGGCAACCCTCTCCCCGTCGATTAAGTATTCTTTTTTCCCTCGCTGTCGTTTTCCATGCGACATCTTTGAAAACATTGTTTTATTGTCGATATAAATGTACATCCTTCCCAAATCTCGTTCTATCGGCTTTACGTAAACGTAATCATCAGTCAAAGCTAATATATTTCCTAACACAACTCCTTTGAATGAACTTTGGGCTTGAGAACGGAAAAGATCGGCAAAGCTTTGAGCTTCGATTGCGATACTGTTCGCTTCATCTTCATTCTCATCATCGTCAACCGAATGATTAACGTCGCTTACATTTTCTTTATCATCTTCAGCGCAAGCCAGACTAGGCACAATCATTGAACCTAGGGTGAAACATGAAATTAGCAATATTAACGAACGCATTTTGGTGATTAAATCCTAAACCTTATAAATCAGATTTCGATCCTTTACTCTAAACATTTTACCTCTCACTATGATAATGTAAAACCTAGTTAGGAACCCTAGGAACACACGAACCTCCTCACCTTGGAGAGCTTAGAATTACCGATTTTTTGGATCACTCCAACGTCTTTTCACTTTC
>CAYYIQ010000353.1:0-2054 GCA_964472005.1 uncultured Bdellovibrionales bacterium
TGAAAGGTGATAATTCCGTTGGTGAGTTCTATTCCGTCGCTTTGACATCAAAAAAACAGCAAGCTGATACCGGAACCAAAATGATACATATTGGTAAAAATACCACTAGCACCATCATTTCCAAGGGGATTTCAGCGGGAAGAGGTCAAAATACATACCGCGGTCAGGTAAAAGTTATGAAAGGTGCCAAAGGGGCTCGGAACTTTTCTCAGTGTGATTCGATGTTAATTGGGTCTGATTGTGGTGCGCATACTTTCCCTTATATTGAGGTTAAGAATCCAACAGCAAAAGTTGAACATGAAGCTACGACATCAAAGATTGGTGAAGATCAGTTGTTTTACTGTAATCAACGAGGTATCCCGACAGAAGATGCTGTTTCCATGATCGTTCATGGATTTTGTAAAGAAGTTTTTAAAGAGTTACCGATGGAATTTGCAATCGAGGCTCGTCAACTATTATCAATTAATTTAGAAGGAAGCGTAGGTTAGTAGCTATGTTAAAAATAAATAATTTACATGCCACTGTTGAAGGCGAAAAAGAAATTTTAAAAGGTTTAAATCTTGATATTAAGCCAGGTGAAGTGCACGCGATAATGGGGCCAAACGGTTCGGGAAAGAGTACTCTCGCTAATGTTCTATCAGGGAAAGGTGGATATGAAATCACTTCTGGTGACGTCCAGTTTAACGGTAAAGACTTGCTTGACTTAGACCCAGATCAAAGAGCAGGAGAAGGATTATTTCTTGCGTTTCAATATCCAGTAGAGCTGCCAGGTGTGAATGGTACGTATTTTCTGAGAACTGCTTTAAATTCTATTCGGAAATATAAAGAACAACCTCAAATTGAAGTTCGCGACTTTCAGAAATTGATTGTAGAAAAAGCTGCGGAACTTGAGCTAAACCCAGATTTATTGAAACGTGCAGTGAATGAGGGTTTTTCGGGGGGTGAAAAGAAAAGAAATGAAATTTTACAAATGGCAGTTTTAGAGCCTAAGCTTGCAATACTTGATGAAACAGATTCAGGGCTCGATATTGATGCGCTGCAAATAGTTTCAGAAGGAGTAAATCGTTTACGTTCTGAGAACCGATCTTTCTTAGTGATTACTCACTATCAAAGACTATTAAACTACATCGTTCCAGATTACGTTCACGTGTTGGTTGATGGGAAAATTGTTCATTCTGGTACGAAGGAATTAGCACTTGAGTTAGAGAACAAAGGCTATGGTTGGATGAAAGCTGATAACGAAATGGCTGCAGCTTAGTACGAATCCTTAAATTACCTTAATTTTATTTTAGAACTATGGATATACAACAAACGACTTTAGCATCCGAAGGAAGAAGCCTCGATATGGAACCGAACTCTTTGATTTCAATTGCGAGCGCCCTGAACTCGACAAACTCTAAAAATATTGACAGTACAAATATTAAGGAAGTTCGTGCTGAGGCAATTAAACTACTTGAAATTTCTAAGCCAATAACTCCTAAAAACGAAGATTTTAAATACACAAATTTACAATCTGTGTTGAAGCCTTTGAAGAAACCAGAAATGGTGAAAGGGATTGATTCAGTGCACAGCATTAGTGGTTACGCACTAAAGTGTGTTTTGGTGAACGGTAAATTTAGCGCAGAACTTTCTAATTTGGATCATAGCGATATTAAGGTTTATGAATCCTCACAAGAAATTCCAGAAGGAGTTTTTTCAACGGAGCTAACGAACGAATCTAACGATTCGCCGTTGAAGATATTGTCAGACGCAACATTTTCTCAGATTACCTGCATCGATGTAAAAGATAATTCGAAGCTTGAATTAGAGATCGTTTCATTAAATATCTCTAAAAGTGAGGTTGAGGATTCTACGTCACTAGATTTCGTAACTCCCAGAGTAAACGTAAACGTAGGTAAAAATGCCGAGTTTAAATTGGTTGAATATGTATATTCAGTTACAGATCGCGCATTTTTCACTAGTGGCCTAATTGATTTCAAGCTTGCGGAAGGGGCAAATGTTGAGCATTCTCGTGTCCATCACCACAATGCAAACTCAATTCAAGCTTCTACGAT
>CAYYIQ010000354.1:0-2023 GCA_964472005.1 uncultured Bdellovibrionales bacterium
TCGTCTTGTTTGGCTCACTAGAACCCTTTGTTATTTTTGCATACTTCTTGATTAAGAAAGATGCTGGAGGACTTTTAACAACAAATGAAAAGCTTCTGTCTGCGTAAACTGTAATCACGACTGGTAAAATAGTGCCAGCTTGAGTTTGAGTTTTTGCATTAAACGCTTTACAAAATTCCATAATATTCACACCTTGTTGACCTAGAGCAGGTCCAACTGGTGGAGATGGATTTGCTTGACCAGCAGGTATTTGAAGTTTCACAAGACCTGTAACTTTCTTACCAGTACCTACTTTTTTTCCCTGTGGAGCAGCCATTTCACTTCCTTGTTTTTTATCTAATTAAAACTAATATTATTCAATTTCGTCGCAATAATTGCGGCTCTTATACTTTCTCTACCTGTACAAAATCAAGCTCGACAGGCGTATTTCTTCCAAAAATACTTATAAGTACTCTTAATTTTCCTTTATCTGGCTTAACTTCGTCAACGACGCCATTAAAATCAGCAAATGGTCCGTCTACAACCTTAACTGAATCACCATCTTCAAATTGAACTTTCGGTCGAGGTTTCTTAGCTCCACCTTCCATTTGATCAAATAGATTTTGTACTTCTTGAGGAGACAATGGAACTGGATTTCTTGTGTCACCAACGAAACCAGTTACTTTAGGGGTATTAGCTACCAAGTGCCAAGAATCATCAGTTAGGTCACACTGTATCAAGATATAACCAGGGAAAAATTTCCTCGATGATGTCTTTTTCTCGCCTCTAACTAATTCAACAACCTGTTCTTGAGGAACGATAATTCTTCCAAATTTCTCTTGTAACTTTTCATTCCGAATTCTTTCTTCTAAAGAAAGCTTAACTCTAGCTTCAAACCCAGAATAAGTATGTACGACATACCATGGATAGAGAGCTGTTTTTTCTGCAAGTTCTTCGGGTGTTAAATTTGATTCAACAACCTCTTTCTTAAACTGCATTGACTTAGAAAAGCTGTTTAATGAAAATGGGCGTGCAATTGCTGGTTCAGGAGAATTATCCTCCTCTTCGCTATCAACCGCTTCAACGTTTTCACTTGAAGCTGTTTCAGCTTTGGACGCAGGCATAACATTACCTTCTGTATTAGGATTTTCACCAGAATTATCTTCTGGAGTTGTTTGGTCGGTTAATGTGTCATTCATAACGAATCTAAAAGCCTTAAAGATTTATAACCCCATTTAAATGGGAATTTATCATTTTGGAGCGTGTCTTCTGCCTCAAAAATTTTTAAAAATCAACGAGATGAGCATAAAAAATTAAAAAATAATCAGCACTTTAGGAAGACTTATCTAATAAAATGCTAGTTTTAATATAATTACCTATTAAGTTTAAACACTTACACCTTCTACAACACAAATTTAAATATATTTTTTTAAATTTTAAGTTAACGACATAATTCAATCAAAATGGTCGGGAGTTACGCTACATATTCCACGCACGCGACCACTTAAATTAGATTATTCAATATTTAACAGTCCTCTCACCAAACTTCCTACTACGTAATCGGTGACTCCCAAAAACAACCCAAAAACAATCAACATAGCAAAAACACCGGCAGTCGATTTTATTGTTTCCTCTCTACTTGGTGTTTGAACTTTTTTTAATTCTAACCAGGCATCCTTAAAAAACTTTACACTAACCATTTTAATAATCCTTATTTTATTTAAATTTGATCATATTTCAGGTTTAGTTTACGACTTACCAAAAACTTCCTGGAACAATTCTTAACTTTACTTACTCAATACTTAAATAAGAATAGTTTCTAAATAATTTATTTACAAGTTAATGGCACGCCCGGAGGGACTTGAACCCCCAACCCTCGGATTTGGAGTCCGATGCTCTACCAATTGAGCCACGGGCGTAGAATTAAGAAACTTAATAGGACTTGGATAAATCCAAGTCCTATTGTTACAGATCCTGTAACTAGATGTAGTTATAACGAAATTATTACTCTATAATTTCAGCTACAACACCAGCTCCAACTGTT
>CAYYIQ010000355.1:0-1989 GCA_964472005.1 uncultured Bdellovibrionales bacterium
GTTGTGAGAATGGAAGTCAGTTCCTTGTTGTTGAGTGTTGACGCTTTCAGTGTCTTTATTTAAATAAAATTGCCCCAAGAACATTTGGTAAGAAGCTAAGTAATACAAATCTAATGAAGTCTTTCTGGTTAAGTCGACGTCATTTATCCCCATAGTCGAAGAAATGAGGTAGTTTTGAGATGACTGTGTCGCTGTACCACTTGCAACGGCTAGATTGTTTGAGTTTGACTGGATCGCGTTTCTTAATTCTATTTTAAAAGGATCAGGCAAAACATTCTTTGAGAGTGAAGTAGTAACATCTCCGTCTAAGGTAAATCTGTTTTGGTTTGAGAAGTCGGCAAAAATTATTGTTCCTGCTCTGAGATTGTAACTTGAGTCTATTGATTGTCTTGCTACAGGAAGTTTACCGCTGAACTGTGTGTAAAGGTTAGTAACTATGTCGCTATCTTCTTTGCCATTAAAGTTTTTAAGGCTACCGAAGCCTGTTGGCAGTCCAGATTGTAAATCACTGTTAAAAGTGACAGGCGACGGACGGTCTTTGCCATTTTCTAGAAAGATATTGTCATCATAATAGCTTTGAGCACCTAAGCTAATTGAGACTTGAGCACTAGCGTTCGAAGAAATAAAAGCGGTTGAAAGGACAGCGGCCGCAGCCAAATATGTAGAAATTTTCATTGTCGAGATAAAAAATCGCATGTTAAAAAATCGTCCCTAGTCTAATGGCCCATTTGTTAATTCTATTTAATAAGCGTTCAATTAAAACACTTATAGAATAGAGTACCTTAATTGAAGATTAAGATACAGTATTAATCTTTAGCTAAATGATAATTTAGACTTTTAGGATGATCCCAATTCAGATTAAGATTTTTTATATAAAATTAAGAGAAACTCTTAGTTTTTCACTGCCTTAATTAAGTCTCCGTAATTATTGAATAACCGTTTGGATTTGAAGTTTATTTTGTTGCCTACGACCTTTAGGTTGTTAGCTTATTTGTCGATAGCTCAAATATACAGCTTTCTAAATTGGAGTTTACGCTTGTGGCAATAGTTGAATATATATCTCTGACTTCGCTTGCACCTAGTCGAGGTGAAAGGGAAGATTTGCGGAATCATTCTGAGGCACGAAGAATTGCGATCAGAACTGCTTTTGTCTCGAGGTTTATCGTTCTGAGGGAGAATCGAAGGACGAAAGCACATCGAAAAATTGAAGCAATGGTCTGGGATGAGAGTGCTTCAGCTGAGGAATTGTATGATATGTTTAGACAGGCTTTCATAGAGAATGGAGACAAGCTAACTCCTGTCGATCGAGATTTAAAGAGAGCTCTAAGTCATGCTTATTGTTCGATTGAACATTTCGTCGGTCAATATCTTGGTCGAAGTACAGATACATTTAAGGAAGCTTTAGTAGACTATCAAAAGAGTAACCAATTGTTGTTTGGTGAAGATGATCTTCCAAAAGTCGTAGGTTGGAGAATTTAAGAAGGGACAGGAAAGGGTAAGTACAGTTTTTTCACTTCCGGAAAGGCCAGTTAATTATCGATAGCCGACCGAGTTCTTTGTCACCATCCCAGCGTCTCACTGTCATTCCTGCTCCCTGCCGTCATCCCTACATCTCTCCGTCATCCCTGAGTCCCGCCGTCATTCCTACATCCGGCCGTCATTCCTGCATCCCGCCGGCATCCCGGCATCCGGCCGTCATACCTGCATCCCGCCGTCATCCCTACATCCCACCGTCATCCCTGCATCCAGTCGTCATTCCTGCGTCCAGTCGTCATCCCTACATCCCACCGTCATCCCTGCGGAAGCAGGGATCCAGGATTTGTATGAGTTCTGCACGTTCACCAACCGCTATTTCTGCTAAAACAGTGCCCTTGAAGTTTGAAATAGTCTTTCTGGATTCCCGCTTTTGAGGTTATCCGAGTAATACAAGTTGAATTTTTTCCCGTCATCCTCGCGAACGCGGGGATCCAGGTGATTGAAAATATGAGT
>CAYYIQ010000356.1:0-1984 GCA_964472005.1 uncultured Bdellovibrionales bacterium
TAGCAACCATTCCTGTCGCTTCATCAGCATCTGGATGTCCAGGATCATAGATCATCTGTGGCTCAGATTGATCCTCGACTACGCCTGTAACTCTAACCGACTTTAATGAAGCTTCATCCAATGCACTATCAAAAGAATTTGCTGGAACATCGATAGCTGCAAAAGTTACATCCCTTCTTTTATATGGGCCACCTTCTTCTGTCTTAGTTGTCTTGGCATTTGCAATGTTACTTGCGACCGTATTAATTCTTAATCGATTCGCACTCATCGCGCTTGCAGCAATATCAAAAACTTTATCAAACATAATTAAAATCCTCCTTTTCCACCGGAAACAGCTGCTTTTAACATTTTAAGTTTGACAGTTAGAAGATTGATTGAACTATTATAGTCTCGGGAATTAGCAGAAAGCTTACCCATTTCAATATCTAGATCGACGTTATTTCCATCTGCACCAAAGGGAGTCGATTTATCGATACTCACATGTGAATTTGAGCTACCCCCAATATCCATGTGACGTCCGTTTGTCCGTGTAATGGTATCGGAGTCACTACCTAATGCCGATTCAATTTCCCTACCAAAATCGTATTCTCTCGCAACGTAATTTGGAGTCTCTTGGTTTGCAATATTTCCTGAAAGAATTGCGTGACGCTTAATTGATAGGTCTAGCTTTCTCTCAATCGCCTGTAATGTAGAATCAAATATTTTCATTTCAAACCTATTTCTAAAAAAATCTATCGCTTAGTCTATTACGAATTCCGTGCCAATTTTACGTCATCCGACCTTCTATACAAACCAAGGACTTACCTAACTTTGAGGCGATTTTATCGCCATTTTCTCGTCACTACTACCTATTCCGCGTCAAACTCTCTGCAGTTTTCATTTCCGCTTTCATATTCATTTAATTTATTTCTAAGTGTTCGAATACTGATACCAAGCATTTCAGCAGCTTTAGTTTTGTTATTCTCAGTGGCTTTCAAAGTCTCAAAAATTAGTTTTTTCTCAACTTCAGCCACAGTAATACCTGCTTGAAGACCTTGGGTCTGCGAATCACAACGATCAGCTTGATTCGAAGCTGTTCTATCTAAGATGAAATCATTAAAATTGTATTGATCCTTGCGACACAAAAGGACCGCACGCTCGCAAGCATTCTGCAACTCTCTAATATTACCTGGCCAACGATATGAAAGCAGTGCATTAAGTGCTTCAGGATTGATTTGTTTTATCGCACCCTCTGAAAACTTGTTTATAAAGTATTCAATTAAAAGTTTAATATCACCCGTTCTCTCCCGTAATGCAGGTATGTATAGAGGTATTACATTCAATCTGTAGTACAGATCCTCTCGGAACTCACCTTTTTTAACGGAGTCAATAATATTACGGTTGGTTGTTGCGACCACTCTAACATTTACTGAGATAGGTTTCTGACCGCCGACCCGATCTACTTCTCTCTCCTGCAACACTCTTAAAAGTTTCGATTGCAATGCCAATGGCATTTCAGTTATTTCGTCTAATAGAATCGTACCATTGTTTGCCTGTTCAAATTTACCGATTCTAGTAGAAACAGCACCAGTAAACGAACCTTTTTCATGACCGAAAAGTTCACTTTCGAGTAGATTTTCTGGTAACGCCGCGCAATTGACTGCGACAAACTGGCCCGTAGCGTTTTTATTACTCATATGAAGAAGTTTAGCTATTAACTCCTTACCTGTCCCTGATTCACCTTGGATGAAGACATTAGCTGAGCTAGAAGCGATATGGGTAACGGTCTGAATCACCTCTTTCATTATCGCAGAGTTTGTTACAATTGCTACAGTGTCTCTATTAGGTCTTTTAGTTTCTGAATTGGCGAAAGAAGCTGAACTATTCTTCTTAGTTACCTTTTCTAGAACACTTTCGATGTCTTCTAAAGAAAATGGCTTTGTTATAAAATCATAAGCACCTAATTTCATTGCATCGACTGCTTGCGAAATTGTACCATAGGCAG
>CAYYIQ010000357.1:0-1957 GCA_964472005.1 uncultured Bdellovibrionales bacterium
TCCTCAGGAAAAAACATAGGTACGAAATCGAAAAAGATCGAACTAAAGCTTTGTAAACTAATTCGTTGTTCTTCCTCAACATGCAACGCCGCTTCGATAATTGGCCCAAATACCGCAAGTGTTTCCTCATGTGTTGGTTCATGAGGTTTCCTTGATATAGTTGGACATTCCAAAATCGCTTGCAGTGTCGAAGCAAATCCAAATACATCAGATGCTTTTGATGGGGCACCATTTAAAACCTCTGGCGCGACGATATCGATCACTGGAGAATTAATAAACCCTTTTTGAATCGTAGTAGATAGCAATCCAGCATCTAAAACATTTCCTGAGAAATTGGTTTTAAAACAGATGTTACCAGGGTGTATATGACCATGTACAAAATCATTCTTATGAGCTTCTGTCGTAATTTTTAATGTCTCTCTAAGAGTCAAAAGTACTTCAGACAAAGAAATTTCTATTGAGGAACTCAATGCGTCCTGCAAAGTATTCAAAGAATATGTTCTTTTTAAAATTAGATTTTCTTCCGAGGCGGTAAATGTCAAATCAAGAATTTCTAGATTTGAATAACTGCTATTGTTACGCTGTATGTACTCCTGTATTTCCGCGTGAGTAGAAAATATTTTTGGTATCTTTCTTATTAAGATCGGGTTTTGATATTTTTCACTATGGATAACAGGATTGAATGTCCCGTCGAAAGATTTTATCACACCAAGAATTTGTCCCTTGATGTTCTCGCTCTTTAGAAAGTCAGCTACGTGTGATTGTGCTTCAGAAGAAATCTTTAAAAACTCGATAAGAATAGGCTCGTTAACTTTTTTAACGGACATAGAAGAAGATCCAGCCCTCTGGTGAGGTCCGAATCGGCCTAAATTATTTTTTCGATTCTTCTTACTCATTACCTATCTGCCTTTAAGGCTAAACTGACAAAAAACCTAGTTTTCGATCTACGAAAAACACTATTTAACTCTTTAGAGTTGGAGTTCAAAAAAATTTTCGTCTCCTTCCTATAAACCATTAATTTTGCACCGCATAGTTGTTTACTACTTTATAACTATTCGATCCAATCAATGTCTTACCCCCCCCGCCCTTTGATAAAACACCTTAAAAAAGACACTCAAACCAAGGTCGGCATAAACTATTCCTTAACCTTAGTGTTATTGCTTCAATAAAATATTTAAGTGCAATAATTTCAATGATATCGAATATTCGTTCTAGTTAGGCGACCACAAAGGCGCAGAGGGGGAGGTGTATAGGCATTTACGTGAGAATTCTGCAGGGCGAGAGAGTCGACTACAGAGACGAGATTACTTCTCTGTACCAATACGTCTCTGTGGTCGGCACAAATAGACCTATACGGTGGGGCCTGTTGCGATTAGCTTATCGACTTCTATTTTAAGTTTTCCTACGACTTCTTCGTAGGAAAACTTACCGATGAGGTCGTGGCCTTTTTTGAAATTTACGAATGTTGGGGCGCACCAGAGTCCGAGATCTGCCTCGTCGGTCTCACCTGGTCCATTCACTCTGCATCCCATAACAGCGATAGTTATATTATGTTCCTTTGCGTATTCGACAGCGTCTTTAACTCTATAAGCTAACTCTACAAAGGCCTTATTCTCTACTCTTGAACAAGATGGACATGAAATAACATTTAAACCAGCAGGAAGATGCTTAGGAACACTCCGGTAACGACCGGAAGTTACGTCCTCTATTATTTTCTTTGCAATGATAATTTCTTTGTCTTTCTCATTGTCCGGAAGTGTTAAAGAAACTCTTAACGTTTCGCCTATTCCCTGTGAAAGTAACTGCTCAAAAGCAATTCTTGTCTTGATTTCTCCCATTGGAAGCATACCCGCTTCGGTAACTCCCAAATGAAGCGGTATTTGAGGACATTCTTTAGCAAATTTCGAGTTTATTTCGACAACCGATTCTGGATTAGAACTCTTAAGAGAAACTACAA
>CAYYIQ010000358.1:0-1950 GCA_964472005.1 uncultured Bdellovibrionales bacterium
GATATCAATACGTTTTTCGCAAGTTGCTGCGCAACTGCGAAAACTTAGCCGTTATCCTTTTTTACGTAAGCTCATGGTGGACGAAAAACAAAAACAGCCTTTATTTATTCGAAGTCGCGTTGCATTTCCTTTGTTTCTTTCAACTTATATTCTTTACTCCGTGTTTTATGGCGAAATTTGGTATAAGAAAGTTTTGCTAACCAGAGATGTTGATAATTGGACTTACTGGGCAACTATAATAATACTTTCGCTTATCGACTTATGGATGTGCATAATGATTTTTTACGTTAATAATAACAAAAAACGATAACAAATCGTTTTTCGCAAGTTGCTGCGCAACTGCGAAAACTTCACCGTTATTTTTTGGGGAATAGTTATGCCAACCTACTCAAATGAATTTCTAGCCATAGCGTTAATACATTTTCTTGCAGTTGCGAGTCCTGGGCCCGACTTCGCAATAATGCTCAAACAGAGCATTAGTTACGGTCGAAAATCAGGGCTATGGACGAGTTTTGGAATTGGTATGGCGATATTTCTACATGTGTCATATTGCGTCCTTGGTCTTGGAATAGTTATTTCAAAATCAATTATCGCATTTAATGTAGTTAAATATCTTGGTGCATTGTATTTAGTATATATTGGTTTTGCGGCAATTAAATCAAAGCCCACGGAAGTTAAAACTGATGATGTAGTTTTAAAAAAGATGCCTTCCCCTTTTAATTCCTTCTGGTCCGGCTTTATGACTAATGCACTTAACCCCAAAGCAACTTTGTTTTTTTTAGCTGTCTTTTCAGTTACAGTTAGCCCGAGAACGCCTGCTATAGTGAAAATCGGATATGGAGTTTGGATGGCTTTTGCGACGATAGTTTGGTTTAGTAGCCTGAGTTATCTTTTTTCAAGAGATAAGGTAAGAAGTGGGTTTAAAAGATTTGGACATTGGTTTGAAAGATCAATGGGGATTATTTTGATTGCACTAGGAATTCGACTGGCGCTTATTCGGTCCGAGTAATTGCCGATAAAAAATAACAAATCGTTCTTCGCAAGTTGCTGCGCAACTGCGAAAACTTAGCCGTTAATTGTCTTTTTATGATTCAAAATATCCGTCAGACTTTAAACCGAAACGGAGCGGATACGCAGGCTAAAGTCGTATCTTACAGCGAGTACGAACTTCGTATGACATTTACAATCCCGTCTCTGGGTAATCAGGTGTGGGAGTTTGTGTCTGAAGCCCCAATACATATTGATATAGCTCCATTTTTGACACTAATTAAGGTAGAGTTTGGTGATTTGAACTTGCTTGCCAATAGCTATAAAAAAGTGAGGAATTTCGATCATGGCATAGCTCCCGAAGATTATACCGTAGTTAGGGTTATAGACATCGAGGAAAAATATCACTTCCTAATCCTGAATAACGAGGGTACTTTCAACTTAAAGGAAGACAATTAACAATCCGTTTTTCGCAAGTTGCTGCGCAACTGCGAAAACTTAGTCGTTATCTGTTTCTTAAAATATCGGGGTCGAAAAATTGGAAACCAAAAAAGGCATCCCTCAAGAAATTATAACAACCATTCATGATTGGGCTGAAAGCCAGTCGCTAGTCAAACGAGTTACGGCATTTGGAAGTAGAGTTGCTGGTACCGAACGAAGCGATAGCGACCTAGATCTCGCTTTTGAAATTTACAAGCAGGAAGATGAAGATAAATTTACTACCTGGATTTGTGAAAAATCTAAATTGTTGAATTCGCTGCAGGAACTCATTGAAATTGATTTACAAATTGAACTTCTTGATGAAGAGGTATCTACGCCCAATATCAGTAAAGCAGTAAAAAAGAATTCCCTTGTAATTTATGAACGGAACAGATAACAAATCAATTTTGCGAAGCGCCGAAGCGCTCGCAAATTTTAACCGTTATCTTTCTAAATAAATCCGCACTGGTCAAAATGCTTTCG
>CAYYIQ010000359.1:0-1918 GCA_964472005.1 uncultured Bdellovibrionales bacterium
ATAGCTGTACCTACGGACACAAGATAGCCCGTCACCTTATCAATACTCAATACTCGAGCAAGAACTATCCCAAGACTTAAAGTCGCAAAGATCGTAAATATCGTAAGGAAAACGCCTTCTGTGCCAGCCTTGATAACGGATGCAAGGTTCATCCCAAAACCCAAACCCACGACACAAATTGGAAGAAGTTTTTTTATTAGTTTTTGAATGGAAGATGTTGGTATATTTGGAATTATTGCGGCACAAATAAATCCAAATATTAATGCTTTTGATGTATCTAAAAATAGAAATGTGATTGCAGATGCTAAGAAAATTGAGGCGATAGAAATGTTTCGAACGACTTCTTTCATCGACAAAACTTTTCTATACTTTGAAAACTTCCCACTCCCAAGCACCTTTTTCTATTAAATGATTATTTTTGTTCAGTTGCAATCTGATGATAGAGCACCTGTTCCAAGGAGTAGATTTTGGCAGCCCCTTCTGCTTCTGCACCCGTGTATGCTCCAGCGGTCTCACCATAAACCGCGCCCTTAGCAGCTAACAAATTAAAAGCTGAATCGGCAACAGCCGCTGTTATAGCATTCTGTTTTAAATACAAGGTAGACTCTCCAGAAACCCTAGTTTGGCTACTTGTTAAATATGCTTTCAGATCTTGTAAATACGGATCAAAAAACTTGGCTTCATGGATAAATTTTCCCAACTCATTGGCAATAAATTGCTTTGTTTGAATTTGAGATTGAGTAAGAACTAATTTTTCTAAAGTTCGATGTGCTTCATAAACTAAATCTGCAGCAGGCGACTCATACGCCAAACGTCCTTTCTTCCCTGGAATTGAAGTACCCACGTGATAATGTCTGCCGATCGATAATGAATTGCCAATTTCAATTAATTTTTTAATTACTGCAATTGGTCCGTCTGCCTTTTCATTGTTATACTTTAGAAAAACAGGTTGTCCATTTTCGAAAATTACTTTTACCTCTGCCTCCGTAAGAGAAGATTCGGGCTGACTGTACCACGCATCGTCTGGAATTAAACCTGTAGAGGAATGAGTTTCCTTTCCCCCAATTGAAACCCCCCATAGACCGACATTGTAGGAATAAGAAGTATTCTTTGACTCAACCGGAACACCACGTTCTTTCAAATATCCAGAAGTAAACTCTCTAGAAAAATTATGTTCACGAACTGGCGCGATACACTTTACTCGACCTTGTCCAAGAACGTGAACTGCAGTATCAAATCTAAATTGATCATTACCAGCACCCGTTGAACCATGAAAGATGTACTGAGCCCCAAATTGACCGCAAGTCTCAAGAGCTTTAGTGGCTTGGATTAATCTTTCACTACCCACGGATAATGGATATCCGTCACGCGAAACATTTCCATAAATCAAGTATTTGATCACACCGTCGTAAAAATCTTGCTCGGCGTTCACCAGTACATGTTCATCCGCACCACATTCTTTTGATCTGGCAGCAATTTTCGCTTCTTCTTCTGGACTAAAACCACCTGTATTAACTGTACAAGTGATGACTTTGTCTAAGCCATATTGATCCCTCGCGTAGGACGCAAGAAATGATGTGTCTAAACCACCTGAAAATGCAATCACTCCAATCTTACTCATCAACTAACACTCCAATATAGGTAGAAAAATTTCGTCGTTCTTATTAATTTGGAAAGGTGGAACTATCTTATAATTCTTTCCGTTTCTTAGTCCCTCTTCTATACGTTTTTTAGCCTCAAAATCATAGGCGCTCATTAAGAAAGTGTATTCCTCGTCTTCGCGATTTTTTAAATTTGCGAGATCATAGTTAGGTATTTGTTCGTAAATAAACGTCATGTGAGTTCGTGGATGTAACCATACTATTGCTTGTCGAATGAAAAACTCTTGGGCAGTCTTACCGTGGATGGAAACTGCCAT
>CAYYIQ010000360.1:0-1908 GCA_964472005.1 uncultured Bdellovibrionales bacterium
CACTTTGTAAAATGCGTATCCCAAGAGCGTTTGTCGAAGTTGGGCTCTTCCTGAAAGTTTTTAGTCTTGTTAAAGTTTTTGTAATTTCTTTGAGCTGCTAATATCTCTTCTAGAAGATGTATTGGCTGTTCAAAAATTAAAGCAATTGACTTAAGTGCTTCTTTTTCTAGCTTATCAAGCTCTCCAAAACCTGAAACTACAGACACCAAAAACTCAAAGGCAAGTCGTTGCTCCGCCTCCCTATTCTTAACGGAACTTTTATAAAGTTTAGCTAAGTCATCAAATCCCAAATCATCTGATTTGGCTGATCTGATAATTTTGAAAGCTTCTATCTTGTCTTCGGGTCTAGAAAATTTTCTTATTAAAGTACCAATTTCCTGAACTTCTCGGGTTTCAAGTTTGCCATCGATCAGTGAAATTTTTACAGCTAGTGCTACTAAGTAAAGATTTGGATTCTCCCTGGATCTATTCACGAAAAAGTATCCGTCCTCAGTGACTTTCACTAAAAATCCGAAAATGACGCCTGCAATTGAAAATAAAAGTAGTATCGACGGTAGTGAAAACATTCCTGCGAAGTCTAATACACGGTAGTTTTTTGGGTTATTTGAATTGTAGAATACTCGTACGTTTCTATCCTTAAGTCCCCAAACATAATGGAATGTTAATTCTTTAATGTGGATATTGTTTTTTGTCGTAAATTCAACGTATCGTGGGTTTCGGCAACTACGTGAAAATTTGCATGGTCCGACATCACCAGAATGGTTGCCACAAAATAGTTGCCAAGCAACTGTATGCACCACATTCTTTGGGAATTGATCACAAATCAATATGTTTTCGTCAATGTGTCTATTCGGCGTAAAAATGTCTTTCGTTTTTTGCGATACTCCTAGACCATCTAAGTTCAAAAATTTTGATTTATCCCAAATATACTGTTGACCTATAACTTCTTCTCCAGTGAATACAATGAAGAAAGAATACAATAAATATAAGCATGCAAAAATAAATATTAAGCCCGCTGCTATTAGGATTTTTACATGTAATTTTGCCAAGTGGGTTGCCTGTAGAACGATAGGGTACTTAGAAAGCCGAGAGCAATTTTTGCTATAATTAACTCATTTGTACTTCTTTGGAAATATGATAAAATTTCGAGTTTCAATTTGAAATGACTTCCCGAAAAACTTATGCTGTTATGTGTATAGTCAAGCATTAAACAAAACTATATTCCCCCGAGAATAATCCTCGAAACCTAAACCTCTAAAATTATGTAAAAAGTTAAAAGGAAGAAAAAATCTTTTTAGAGACAACCTGTTATTCGTAGTCATTCCCATAGGAACGCCACAAGTTATTCAATCGTTTTATAAAAAGAGCTCAAGCCATAAACTCAGGGACGTAGATAGTATCTATAACCACCACAGCATAATGTTACGTGGTCTTGAGCGTAAATCTATTTAAGTCACTTCAAACGAATTTCCCTTTTGTTCCTTTAACTTTAAAATTCTATAATATATTCAAAATTATCAATCAGCTCTATCCACTTCGAAAGTTGGTTGTTTATAAACGCTATTTGTTTTAGCAAGTGTTCTAGCAACTCCGATGAGTCGTCTAGCGATAGCAACGATAGCTCTCTTTCCACCAAGTTTAAAAGACTTCTTCTGATATTCTTTTCTCCAATATGGGTCGAATTTCATTGCACCCCAAGCCGCTTCGACAAGGAGACGTCTTAGTCTTGGATTACCTTGTCGAGAGATATGACCTTTAATTTCTTTATCTCCGCTTGAACGTTCTGTTGGTGTTAATCCTAGAAAACTAAATAACGTTCGTTCATTTGGGAACTGACTCATGTCTCCTAATTCCTTATGAACTTATCCTCAGGGAAGATTACGTAGTCAGATTAAAAGTGGATGTGTT
>CAYYIQ010000361.1:0-1902 GCA_964472005.1 uncultured Bdellovibrionales bacterium
AGGAGTAAGTATTCTTCTTGTCTTACACTTGCTGTTAGTTAAGTTGTCTTTTAGGTTCGACGTTTCCCTCAGGTGTTTTTCAACTAGCCATAAAAAGGGTTCATCCCATCCTAGAAAGATTTTTTCAATCATGCAGTTCTGTCAGTTTCTTGAAGATAAAATTTGTCTTTATGTGGAATTAACTTTGTAATATCGAGAGTGATTTTTTCGCCTAATTTGAGCCTTGTTTGATATTTTTCGAGTTTTTTATTCGGCAAAAATGAAAAAATTTGGCTTATGTTGTCGATTTCGACCAGTGGTCGCGGTCCTTCTACTCTAACTACGGTTCCCTCTAGTTGTTTCACCTTAAGTTGTTCAATGAATTTTAACAGCCAAAAGCGATTCCGCTCACGTTGAATCAAAGAGGCCTCGTCGAGGTTTGGTGTGATCTCAGAGATAATCCTTTCTAGGTCTTCGCTGGAATATTTAATTTCCGAGGTCTGAATAAAGTGTCTGATTTGCCTTACTAAGATCAAATCAAAATATCTGCGAATTGGAGAAGTGACTTGGGTATATGCCTGAAGTCCTAAGCTAAAATGAGTGTCAGGAAAGGTTTGAATTTCAGATCTCTTCAATTGGCTTCTTCTCGCGTATTCTCTTGCTGGACCTTCCGGAACTGTCGAAACAGCGGTCTCAATGTTTCCCAGAGGCGGGGCTTGAGTGCGGAAAATAAAAGGTATGTTTTTATTTATTGCGAATCCTGCGGCGGTCTCGTTAGCCAGAATCATCAGCTCGCTAACTAGCTTGCGTGCTGGAGTGTCGTCGCTATTAGAAACTAATTTTACTTTTCCATTTTTTAGTTCTGGTGAAAGGTCTCTTCTTGAGAACATAGTTGAACCTAAATCAATTCGTCTATTTTCAAGTGCTCTTGCGATTTCCCAAAGTTTGTTGATTTCTTCGGATTCTGGCAATTGAACCTTTCCCGATAGAAATTGATCGACCTCCGAATATGACCGCCGTTTAGTAACAGATAATATCGTCAACTTTACATCTCTCTCGATGATTTCGAAGTTTGAGTCCAACGTTACGTAAAAAGAGATGCACGGCCGTTTACTACCTTCTTTCAGACTTAATACTCCTTCTGAAAGTGAATCTGGTAACATCGGGTAAATTTGGTCAGGACAATAAATTGAAGTCGCTCTGCGCTTGGCAGCTTCTTCAAGTTTAGTTTCTTCTAAGATCATTTCGCTGACATCGGTAATATGTATGCCAACGATATGTCTATCGTCTTTTGATTCTATCGATAGCGCGTCATCGAAATCTTGAGTGTCGTTGCTGTCAATCGTGATGATTTTTAAGTCTTTAACTTCTTCTCGGTGACTAAAGGAATGTAGCCTGAAATCTTGAAATATTTTTTGAGCCTCTTCTCGGACTTCCGTGGAGAATGTTATCGGATGATTGAGTCGAATAGGGGTTAGATTATGATTTTGATCGATGTGTCCAATCTTGACTAGAAGAGCAAAGGCCTTGTCGTCAATAGGTGTGCGATGATCACAAATTCTCGCTTCTTCGCAAAGAGACTCTATTAGAGCAGAGTATGCTTTAGAATCTTCTGCTTTTTTCCCGAGGGCCGCAATTTTTTCAATCTTTTCGACAGATGAGGGGAGCGAAACTTTTGAATCGCCTCTTAGGATGCGTCTCATGGCCAGATGTAATGCAAGACGAGCTGACTCTTCTTTCAAGTTTTCAGCAACGATCGTTTTTGAATCACTGATTTCTTTTTCAGATTTAAATGAGAATCCATTGCGCTCACGTTTGAAGTATATTTTATCTAATAGTAGCGACATCCTAAGAGCTGCGTATTCTACTAATGAATGTTGTTTTCCTAAAGAGTTTAAAATCTCCGCGAATGTTTTTACAGAT
>CAYYIQ010000362.1:0-1883 GCA_964472005.1 uncultured Bdellovibrionales bacterium
GATGGCATATAACAAACCGCGTCACGGGAGCTTCGCCCCGTGCGCTTTAACGTTAACTCTTTTCGCGAAAATTATGGGTAATTCAAAATCTAGCCGGACATATTCGATAAAAGTATTTCTTTTTGTCACCTGCCTATCACTTGTTTGGCATTACTTTCAAATTTTCTGGTCAAACAACGAAGTAGTTCAGAGTTGGGATCTTTCAACCAAATTAAGCAGTGGAATTTTTTATATTATAGCGGGGCCATTTGCCGTTTTTTCTAGAGCAAATTTCCCTTATTCCCTAAGTGAATTTTTCGAATGGTCTGTATTGGCTTTGATTCTGATAGGATGCATACTTGCCCCTACATGGAGATATAACGTATTTACTAAGATTTGCGTTTGGCCGGCCTCCATTATTTGGAATTTCTTGGGGATCGCAGTAATGACAATTGATGTGTAATATGGGAAAAGAGTTAACAAACCGTTTTTGCACAGTGCTAACGCACGTGCAAAACTTTAACGTTATATGCATTTTCGTAATGATTAATTTTCGTTGGATACTCACTTGTGCCATAATTCTTTGTTCGCCATTTCTGGGATTTCTTTTATATCTTCTTGGCGAGCAGCTTATTAATTTTCTGTGCCCGAATAATGCATGTAGACTCGGAACAGAGTTTCCAAATATATATTTTCGAATAATATTTAGTGTATCCGCCACATTGGCTTTAACCACGGGAACATTGTTATCATTTTTTGCTGCCCCACATAAGAATCTTCAGGTAGCAATATTTGCATGCATCTTAGGAATAATTCTTATGATCCCGCTTTGCATGATATTTTGGTTCGAAAGCTTAATCGCCCCTCTGATTTTCGGTACTTTCACCATCTTTTTACTTAAAAGAATTGTTGAAAAACATAAAGATGGCATATAACAAACCGCGTCACGGGAGCTTCGCCCCGTGCGCTTTAACGTTATATTTTGCACATATTATATGTCAATCACTCAAAATATTTATCATAACCTATTTTAAGGTGATTTTTGTAACGATTGTAATAGGTAATCTAGTATTGAGTAGAAGTAAAACGGGGTGCTCGGGCTAATGATATCAATGTTTCATTAGTCAGTGGCACATCTTTTTTTGACCTTTTACAGGAGGAAGCAATGTTTTTTAAGATTACTAAGTTTCTATTTGGTGAGAATTTAGCCATTTGTATTTTTGGTATCCGCTGCGATAGCGAAGAAAAATTTATGACATCTCTTGCAGAACACATGGATAAACGGATCAAGAGAATGGAAGCAATTACTGAGCAAAAGGATAAACAACCTCGCAAGTAGATTTGTTTATTTTTTCATTTTGCTTCAAAATAATTGGACATCAATCGGTTTTCTAAAAGGTTACTTTTGGTCAATGATGGGTGTCCACTATTAATTTGATTTACTATGGTATAGATTTATACAAATATAACAATGCGTTTTTTGCCAGTCGCGGAGCGACGGCAAAAACTAAACCGTTATACCTCCTAACCAAAATATGACGACTCCACCAAAAATTTTCATCCGTATTGCAACCGAGGAGGATCTTCCTAAGATATTGCAGCTATACGCACAACCAGATATGGATGGTGAATCGCTCTCTCTAGAGGGAGCAACACCTATATTTCGAGAAATATTGGAATCCAATCGGCAGGAACTTTTTGTGGCAGAAATCCACAGTCAAATACTTGGTACTTTTTCCCTTTCCTACGTGCAGCATTTAACTCATCGTGGTTCTAAGTCCGCTTCATTTGGTGATATCGTAGTTAGCAAAAATTCACAGGGAACCGGTATAGGTAAAACTATGATGAAATTTGCATCAGAACATGCTAAGGGAAAAGGGTGCTATAAATTAATGTTGTCAACT
>CAYYIQ010000363.1:0-1870 GCA_964472005.1 uncultured Bdellovibrionales bacterium
CGAGAATGTTGGCATGAGTAGCAAAAAGGCAGGCGAAAACCCTGCCCACCGAAAATCTAAGGTTTCCTGGGCAACGAAAATCGACCCAGGGTTAGTCGGTCCTAAGGCCAAACTAGTGTAGTGCTAGTGCCGTCGATGGATGAGCTGGTTAATATTCCAGCACTACTGTTGTTTTCCAATGGGGGGACGCAGTTTCAAAGTTTAAACGTTCTATGATATGGACGCTCATAGTCTCAAGAATAGCCTTTGGTAAATCCGGGGCGACATTTCAAGAGATCGTGAAGAGACAAAGTCGCAAGGCTGAGTCAATTTAAGCGGCGGAACTGACTAGAAAAACCTCTAGGGCTAAGGCAACAGTAACCGTACTAAAACCGACACAGGTAGATGAGGCGAGGAGCCTAAGGTGTACGAGAGAAACTTCGTTAAGGAACTCGGCAAAACAGCGGCCGTAAGTTCGCAATAAGGCCTGCCCCAGCGATGGGGCCGCAGCTAAAGAGCCCAATGAACTGTTTACCAAAAACACAGCTCCCTGCTAACTCGTAAGAGGATGTATAGGGGGTGATGCCTGGCCAGTGTCCGAACGTCAAGAGGAGAGGTTAGCCGCAAGGCGAAGCTTTGAATCCAAGCGCGGATGAACGCCGGCGATAACTATAATCGTCCTAAGGTTTTGCTATTTATTAATTTAGATCGCAAAAGGACTGGGACGATTACAGCGGTAAAACAGATAAATTTGCTACCTAATTATGGTGAAAGCCATAAATTGTCTAAAATACTCAGTAAAATGCGTTAAAATCCTCAAAAGATTAGTGATACCAGAAAATTTGTTTCGGTAAAAATTCACTAATACACGGGGGCAAGACGCAGGATTATTAATTAATGATCCTCAGAGACTTAACACTGGGGCTCTAAAATATAAATATAATTTTATTTATATCACGAGCAAGATAAAGTCCATGCTTAATAGAAATATTAAGAAAGCCACAGAGCGAAATTCCTTGTCGGGTAAACAATGGTCGGACCCTATTTATAGGGAACCACTTGCCCGAAAACGCAGTGATGCGTTCAAGAAAACTGACTCGTAACGGTGGAGCCCTTAAATTATACGATAAGCTATAATTCGGGTAATACCGCGGGAACCCATTATCGGGACCTGTAACGACTGAGCCGAAAGGCAAGGCTTTGACCACTAGATCAGAGCAACACGTCAGCTCTTGTTAAAAAAGTCATCCAGGGAGATCTCTTCAATAAAAAATCTATGATTAATATTCAATCATATATTACTGGATTCGTTGATGGTGAAGGCTGTTTCCAAATTTCCTTTTCTTTAAGGGAAAAAATGAGATACGGCCTTGAAGTCCGTCCTAGCTTTTCCGTTAGTCAACATCAACGCAGTAAAGAAGTAATTTTCTTTCTTCACAAGTATTTTAAGTGCGGTGGAGTAAGATTTTCTCGAAGAGACCAAAATTATAAGTTTGAAGTGAGAAGTATTGATGATTTAATTAAAATTATCATACCTCATTTTAAAAAATATCCTTTAATGACTTCCAAAAAAAATGATTTTGAAAGATTTGTTCAAGTTTGCGAATTAATTTATTCAAACCATCATTTGTCAGCGGAAGGATTAAGGCAGATCGTCGAATTAAGCGAAAACATTAATGTTTTCGGCAACAAAAAATTTAAACGACTAGATCTCCTACAGATGATAACAAGATGAAAGTATAGTCTAATCATTATAGAAATGTAATGCTAATTATGAAGTTCCGACCTGCACGAATGGCTTAATCAGTTGGGCACTGTCTCAACGAAGTACTCGGCGAAATTGCAATGTGAGTAAAGATGCTCACTAACCATAGTTGGACGAAAAGACCCC
>CAYYIQ010000364.1:0-1848 GCA_964472005.1 uncultured Bdellovibrionales bacterium
TTCCTGCCAATCTGCAATGGCAAATGTTAAACAGTGATAGTTAAGCAATATGGCTTCAAAAGTGGAAATTATGGGGATTGTAAATCTTACCCCCGATTCTTTTAGCGATGGTGGCAAGTATGATACTCGTGCTGAGGCGGTGGAGCATTTTCGAAATTTGATAGCCGCTGGTGCTAATGTTGTTGATCTTGGTGCAGTAGCGACCGGGCCAGGAAGCGTGTTGGTGTCCAACGACGATGAAATTTCGAGGCTAAGGTTAATTTTGGAAAGTGATTTTTTTGAAAATTATGGACATAAAATAAAAGTTTCCGTCGATACTTTTCGGTCAGACGTCGCGCGATATGCTTTAGGGAAGGGAGCGTCGATCATAAATGATATTTCAGGCTGCAGGGCTGATATTGAGATGCTCAAAGTGATTGCCGAATTCAAAGCTGAAATAGTTATTATGTACTCACGAGTGGGGATAAATTTTCCGCATGCCTCAAGCGAGCCAATTGAATACAGTTCGATTACTGATACAATAACCAATTTTTTTGAAGAGCGTATAGAATTTGCGCTTCAAAATGGGGTCGATAAATCAAAAATAATTTTAGATCCAGGTATGGGTGGTTTTTTAAGTCCCAATACCGAATACTCATGGGAAGTTATTAGGAATCTTAAAATTTTAAAAGAAAAGTTTAAGGACCACAGACTACTCTACGGTGTCTCGCGTAAAAAGTTTATCAGAGAAATGGGAAATAACTTAGAAATAGATTTTGCAACCAAGGTCGTTGAGCTCGGGCTTTGCCAGAATGGTGTCGATATAGTTCGGACCCATGAAGTCGCAATGCTTAAAAGTATGTTGAAAATCGCTGATAAGGCAGCAGTTGTACCGAAAAAACAGTAAAAAAGGGAGTACATTGTTGTGTTGGTGGATAAGTACCTAAAGGCTACTCTCCTGTAGATTTAAATCTAAAACAATATTAAAATAGCGGAGGCGTGTCGTGCTATTCAATGAACGACTCAAAATTCATCAGCAAACTAAACAATAGTCAGGTAGAAAAAGACAATTGGAAACCTCAAAAGAAATTACCTATTTTATTGCCTTCGGTGGGAATATTGGCAATGTCCTCTCAACATTTAGAAATGTTTTTACTGAACTAAATAGTGAGATTGGTACGATCGAAAAAATTTCAAAGATTTATCGATCTAAGCCTTTACCAACCACCGTACATGGTGAACAGGATCCATATCTTAATGGAGTGTTGATTTTAAGAAGTGCGCTTGACCCTCGTGTACTTTTAAATAAATTAATCGAAATCGAACAGTCGTTGGGAAGAGATCGAACTTTGTCTGCTTTTTGGGGCCCCCGAAAAATTGATTTGGATATTATAAGTGCGGATGATTTGATAATCGATGAGTCGGATTTGAAAATACCACATCCTCGAAGATGTGACAGAGATTTTGTATTAGTACCTATTAGAGATGTCTCTCCACTTTGGGTGGATCCTATGACTGGTAAATCAATTGAATCATTGATAACAGAGTTAACCGAAGACAAGATCTTTATTTCCGAAATGCAAGAAGATGATTTGTCATCGTTTATTGGCAATGACTAATCTGCTTTTATAATATTACCATTTAATGGAGCGTAAGTGTGGAAGTAATTAAAACCGTTTTAGAGCTAAAAAGCAGGGTTTCTGAAATGAAGTCTTGTAATAAGCGAATTTCATGTGTCCCTACTATGGGTTATTTGCACGAGGGACATTTAAGTTTGATTAAGAGAGCAAAAGAAATAGGGGATGTGGTTGTTACGACTATTTTCGTAAATCCTACCCAGTTTGCTCCCACAGAAGACCTTGATAAATA
>CAYYIQ010000365.1:0-1839 GCA_964472005.1 uncultured Bdellovibrionales bacterium
GGTAACAATACGTTTTTGACGGAGCGCGTGCCGCGCCCGCAAAACTTTAACGTTATATTTTCCTGAAGTATATATGAGAATTAAATTACTAATATTCGCGGCTTCTATGCTTCTGGCTGGATGTACTTTAGAAAACGAACTTGAGACCACATTAGTCGACGGGTTTTGGCCAGAAAAAATGTCAGCAGAAGATATGAATTGTATTGATTTAACAGGTTCATATGCTGTTAAAAACATTTTGACAAACCAATATCCTGTCACAGCGGGATCGACACTAATAAACTTCCCTCCGCGATTACTTTCAATGCCCAATTCTATAATTAAGATCAAACAAGAAGAATGTTCAAAAATCGAAATTGATTATGAATCAAGATTCGATAGACGAAAAATTTTAACTATAACTAAAGCTGAGAATAATTTAGAATGGAACAATAAAAAATTCTTATTTACATTCATTCCAACTAAGCGGGAACCAGATGGACAATCCTTTGGTCGGGAAATAGAAAATCAATCTTTCGCTTCTTTAGGAAAAGGCAATGATGGTTCTCTTATCTCTGAGAGTAGGGAGAATTCTTTGAGTACTTTATTTGTATTTTGGAAATCAAGATATAAACACAATTTCTTCTTGCGCTTCTTTCCATTATAATAAAATATAACAACACGTTTGAATTGAGTCCGACTGCGTCGGCCCAATTCAACTAAAACGTTATCTTTCTAAGAGTGTGGGGTGTGGAAAAATTAATAAATAGTCTCTCAGATCTTTTTGCGAATAATGCAGAAAAAGTTAGTGCCAATATTGCCAGTTCTAAAGTTAGATATGGAGAATATGGCGAGGCAATGATCAATGCATTGAAATGCAAAGCTCCGACCTTCGCTTCACGGAATTTGACGGATTGGAATTACGACAGCTGTTTTTCCTACGAATTCGTGTGTGAAGAAGATGTAGAAATGCCAATCTTATCCCACGCAGGAATTGTGAATTGTCTTGAAGAGATGCAAAAACCATTCTATAAAATATCACTAGAAGTCTCAGCAGTTTTGCCGTTTTGGTATTCTTATTTTAGTCGCATAGAGCTGGTGAATAGAGATTCTGAAATAAAGCGCGAGCTTAGCCAATCAGCATTTCTGAAAAACCATGAGAAATTAAAAGAAATTTTTATCCAGGAATTGGATGAAAATGGGTATAAAGAAATTGAATTAAAAACTTTAAATGAAAAAGTGCCGAACATAATTTGTATGGAGCTTGCAGAACCATCAGAGGTTACGGTGTATAACTGCCTTTTCCATGATACATATGGTGGAAAAGCTGAATTCGCAGATGCTCCAAAAATATGGTACGAAAATGTCAAAAGATAACAATGCGTTTTTCGCAAGTTGCTGCGCAACTGCGAAAACTTAGCCGTTCTATGCCTATCGCTAATTCGAAAATTGATGATAAAGTATTACAATCTTAAATCCACTATCGTTGTGAAAGCTCCAATTGAATACGTATGGGAAAATATTACTGAAGTTAATATAGCAAAATTTCCTCACCCGCTTTTTTTAACGATAATTGGAATTCCTCGACCACTTAGAGCTAAGATAGAAGGAAGGTACGTTGGAGGACTGAGAATCGCTTACTTTGATAACAATAGAAGATTTATTCAAGAAGTTACTGTATGGAATCCTCCTAGAATTTTTAGCTTTACCTTCAAAGCTGATGCAGATTTTAGAGTAGGTTATCTATTTGATTTATTCGATGGTCCTTTCAAAATGCTATCGGGTAGTTATCAGCTTAAAAATTTAAACGGAAATGTTCAAATTAGTTTAGAGTCTCGATATCATGTAAGTGGAATTTGG
>CAYYIQ010000366.1:0-1811 GCA_964472005.1 uncultured Bdellovibrionales bacterium
GAACGTAGTTCTGCCTGTGACGAAGTCACATGTGCGTAAGCACGGGGGAATCTATTATCGATTTGTATACGAACTTCTTTCTGCACTGGCATACAAATTCTTCTGCAACTGAAAATACATTGCCCTAATTCGATCAACATCACCCAGAGATTGCTCAGCATTCGCGATTGCGTGATACTTAAGGTTTAAAAGAATTGGTAGCTTTTCTTCCCCGAGCTCTTCAACACCCTTCTCCTCATATTTGGAAAGAACAAATTCTAGGAATTCCTTTTGCTTCTCGTCCAATCCTTCCAGGATAATGCCTTTAGACTGCTCAATCCTCTGTGCTCGAGTTATTGGTTGCGTGAGAAATGAAATATACGTCAATACATCAAACAGATCGCTTTGTTCTGCATCTATCATCTTTTGTAACGTTTCAAGTTCGTCTTTTCCATAGCCAATCTCTGCGATTTTATCCAAAAAAGCCTTTCGAGTTGTCGGGTTTGACCAGATTTTTCTTAACTCTTCTTCATTTTTGAAGAACTCGGGCATTGCACCAAAGAGTTTATCCATAAATTCTTGTATTGAAATTGGCTTCCCATCGGCACTCCAGAACGATGTCGAAATCATATGCTGAATCTCTCGCTCTTTTCCATCACGTAATTTGATAACCAATTTCTTTTTTCTTGGTTCTTCCGGTCCTTCACCATCACCAGGTAGGCCATAATCTGTACCAGGTTCTTTAAAAATTCCAGTATCTTTGGGCACCACTGGCTCCTCTTCAACAGGCTCGCCGTCCCATTCCGGATCTGAAAAATGCTTGTATGCATCAACAAAATCGTAAATTGTAAAGAATTCTTTTCCATCAAAGAGTCGTGTTCCTCGCCCGATAATTTGCTTGAATTCTATCATCGAGTTAACCGGCCTCATCAGTACAATGTTACGAACATTTCTAGCATCAACACCTGTTGAAAGTTTTTGGGAAGTCGTTAATATTGTTGGAATCGTTTTTTCGTTATCCTGAAACTCACGCAAATACTGATCACCGCGAGCGCCATCATTTGCAGTAACACGAACGCAGTAATTAGGGTCCTTGCTATCTTTCAATTGATTCACTAGATCCCTAATTGCTAGGGCATGATCTTGGTTGGCACAAAAAACAATGGTTTTCTCGTTTTGATTAATTTCGTTAAGCAAAACCTTTACCCGCTTCGCTTCTCTCTCTTTAATAACAATAATCTTGTTGAAATCTGCTTCTTCGTAAATCTTTCCTTCCTCTACCTCGCCTTCGATAACTTGGTCATCCGAAGTATAAACGTAATCGTCCATTGTCGTTTGAACACGCTTCACCTTGAAAGGAGTAAGAAATCCGTCATTAACCCCTTCTTTCAAAGAATAAATGTATACGGGCTCACCGAAATATCGATATGTATCAACGTTATCATTCCGTTTTGGGGTTGCAGTTAATCCAAGTTGAACTGCGGGTGAAAAATATTCCAAGATTCCTCGCCAATTGCTTTCGTCATTTGCACCACCTCGGTGACATTCATCAATAATTATGAAGTCGAAGAAATCTGGTGGATATTCCCCAAAATACGGTGAGCCGTTTTGCCCACTCATGAAAGTCTGAAAAATTGTGAAGTACAAACTGCTACTCATCGGTACACCACCTTTTTTTCGAATATCGAGTGGATTTATACGGACAAGTGCATCTTGGTCGAATGCCGAAAACGCATTGTATGCTTGATCTGCAAGAATATTTCTATCAGCCAAGAAAAGAATTCTCGGTCTACGATTTCCATCTCGTTTTAGATTCCAACGTGTCTGAAATA
>CAYYIQ010000367.1:0-1787 GCA_964472005.1 uncultured Bdellovibrionales bacterium
AAATCTTCTAAGTCTTCTTATAATCCTTATGCTATATGTAGAAGTATGCAGAAGAAATATGGTTGGTCAGAAGCTAAATATAAACGTTGTATTAAGAAGATTAAGGATAAGCAGAAAGAGTTAGGGAAAACAAAACTTAATGAAACTTAATCAGTTGATTAATCGAAAGGTTTATAAGAGGTTAGTGCATAATTATTAGTTGATTAAAATGTCTAAAAAAGAAGAATCCGCAGTTAATTTGACTCCGCAACAAATAGCGGAAATGTTACAAAATGCAGTTAAAGTCGCTATCAACTCAGCTAAAGGAGAAGAAGATAATTGGCAACTAGCAAATAAACCGTTTAAACAAAAATCAGAACTGGAAAAAGAAGCTAAACGATACGGAACGTTATTTTCAAGACCAAAATCTAAAATTGATGCGAAAAAACCGATGGAATTCTTTGAAACTGGAACGTTTATTGATAAACTATTTCTGAAAGAAGATGATTCAATAGCTAATGGAATTCCAATGGTTATTCAGTTGGGAATAGTGGGTAATCCAGAAGTTGGCAAATCTATTCTTGTTCAAGAGATAGCTTTAAGATGTGCAAGTAAAGGTAAACGTGTTGTATTTGTTACTTCAGAGGATAGTTGGGAAAGTTCAAGTGCACGATTTGACCTTCAATCAAGATTTCGCCAAAAGGCAGAAATTATGGGATTAGATTGGGAAGAAATTCGTAATAACCTATTCGTATTTGACACAATTACAAATAGTGAGCTTAGAAATTGGAGTACTTTTATTGGAACTTACCGTTATCTTGTAGAGATTTTGAAGGGGGTGGACTTGCTTATAGTTGACAGTTTGACGTTGCTTGATTCCTATCGTGGGGCATTAAAGTATCGTGTCATGGAACTTGCAAGATATAATCAACAGCACGGAATAACTGCAATTTTCGTTTCTCAGAGAAGTAGTGAGGAAGATGTGGATAAATTCGGTTTTGCTGGTGGCGTAGGCATCGGACACAATCTTGACGGAACAATTTGTATAGACTTTAAGAAAGCAATGAGTGAATTGAAGGAAGATTTAAATCGAAATAAACCTAAAGACCAACAGATTAAACAATGGGATTTAGTGCATTTCGTTAGAGCATTGGGTTGTCGTTTATGTTCAATAGACCGCAAATACTATGAAATACAGATAACAAACAATGGGTTTATTAAATTTAAAACTTACGAGGTTGAATGAAAATGACTGACAAATCTGAAGGAAAACGTAGTAGTCATGTAAAAAAGGGAACTCATGGTTCACTTTCTAAAGCGGGAAAAATGAGAGAACAGAGTCCGATTAATTGGAAGGCTAGAGGACATAAACGGTATCATGTTAAAAAACATAAATCGCCTAAAGTGGCAAACCGTAGAAAACACAAAAATAGAATCGTTTTAAAAAAGAGCGGAAATACTCAGAAATTAGGCGTGGGTGATTAAAAATGGAAGCAAATAAAAAAACTAAAGTTAAGCTGGAAGAATGGTTTAAGCCAATGCTCTGTTTGAATGCTGAAGAACCTGATTTAGATAGTCCTTTCTATATTGGAACAGTAAAGATGGATGGAACAATGGTCATTATTGAAAATATGAAAAACGGTTTTAAATTTTATTCGAGGCGGGGATTAACGTATAATTCAACCATTCCCGAAATTACTGAAGCCTTCAGCAGGATTCAGCAAAGTTTCAGAGTTATTGGCGAATTAGTTTATATTGATTCTGAAGGACATCAGGTGTTTAGAAATTCACAGATAAGATGTCAAATA
>CAYYIQ010000368.1:0-1763 GCA_964472005.1 uncultured Bdellovibrionales bacterium
GGGGTAACACGATAATCGACTTCTGGATAAAGAAGGCAGTTGAGGAGAAGCAAAAAACTGAAGACATAGCTGGGCTTAGCGCTTACGGTGCCATTTCCTTTTTCGCAAGATTTGGACTTTGGTCAGTAATCTCTCTACTGATGCTTGACAACTTAGGACTCGACATTACCGCACTTGTCGCTGGACTTGGAGTTGGAAGTGTCGCAATCGCACTGGCTGTTCAGAATATTCTGGGTGACATATTCTGCTCTATCTCAATCATTCTAGACAAGCCGTTTGAAGTCGGTGACTTTATTGTTGTTGGTGAGAACGCTGGTGTCGTCGACAAAATTGGAATCAAATCAACACGAATAAAAAGCCTTCAAGGAGAACAGATCGTTGTAGCCAACGCAGACCTCCTGGGCAGCAGAATACAAAACTTTAAACGCATGAATGAGCGTAGAGTAGTATTTGCACTCGGCGTCACTTACCAAACGGAAAGTGAAAAATTAAAAGAAATTCCATCGATTGTAAGAGCTGCCGTAGAATCGAACGATACGGTGCGCTTTGACCGAGCCCATTTCAAAAACTTTGGTGATTTTTCACTAAACTTCGAAATTGTCTATTACGTATTGAGCAGAGACTACAACATTTACATGGATATCCAAGAAAAGATTAACTTGGAAGTATTTGAACAATTTAACAATAGAAATATAGAGTTCGCATATCCAACTCAAACCTTGTTTCTAGAAAAAGAGTGATAGCTTAAAGATCAACAACACTTTTCTTAGTGTGCTCAGTATAATATTCGCACCATCTTTAGCTGAACTCTCAAAGGCGCGTATGAAGACTGCAAGCAAACAATTTGAAAGGCTATCCCCTGCGGCTCGATCCCTAATATCAAGAGTTAATTTATTCTCAATTTTGCCTTGCGAATTTGAAGACTCACAAATTATTGAAACTCATATCTCACTACTTTTCATTGGCAAACAATTTGTTCTGAAGTTTAAGAAAAGTGTTGAGTTCCCCTTTGTCGACCACCGTAAGATTTCCAGCCGTTGGGAATCTGCAGTCAACGAAGTAGTATTGAATCAACGCACTAGTGAGGGCATATATCTTGGCTTGCTTCCAATATTTACCTCCGACACCCCGCTTTCAATAGCGCAACCGCTTGAAGTAGAAATCAACGAGAAATGCCCGGTCAATTTGATCGAGGTTGGGGTATTAATGCGAACGATCCCGCAAGATAATCTGCTCGATAATCTTATTAAAAACAACTCAGTAACAGTTAAAGATCATATTTTACCATTAGCCAAAAGACTCGCGACGTTTCATAGAGAACAACGTGAGATAGAATCAAAACACCCCTCAACAACCGACTATTACCTAACTATAAAACGGCTGGCTGAAGATAATTTCAGTATTTTCAATGAAGAAAATTCAAACTTAGTTAGCGAGGACGACAGCTTGATATTAAAATCTGTCTCCTCTTACTGCGACACTTACCTAAAAAATAACAAACTCCTCTTATCATCTAGACAAGACAACAATCTAATAATTGATGGCCATGGGGACTTACGTGCAGAACATGTCTGCTATTGGCCAAGTGAGATTTCAGTCATTGACTGCATAGAGTTTAGCAATTCTATTCGCCGCGTCGACATCCTAAACGACATTGCTTTTTTAAGAATGGACTTGGATTTTCAAAACAGACCGGACCTTTCAAATGAACTGCTAAACCATTACTTTCATTACTCTAGCACTCCAGCAGAAGAAATTGAGTT
>CAYYIQ010000369.1:0-1708 GCA_964472005.1 uncultured Bdellovibrionales bacterium
CGAAGGTGATTTGGCTGACGCAGAATCTAAAATAGCTTTTTCAAATTTTGTTCCTTCTAGCCTTGCATCATCAATTGGAAAGTCTTGAGTCAGATTTACGTCAAGTTCCTCTTTCTCAACCTGCTCCGAAGATTTTTCGCCGTTCAAGTAACGTTCAAATCGATTATCATCAAATTCAGATAACAGAATGGTTGCGCCATGTCCGAAAGAAACTTCGGTAGGTTTATCACCGACAAAAACCTGTTTGCCTTTTTCTATTCTTTCGCCATTTATTTTAACACCGTTCGTACTAAAATCTGTTACTAGATAACCTTCCGACTCCACATATATAGTAGAGTGCAATCGTGAAATAAAAGCTGCATCAATCCAAATATTATGGCTGGCGTCTCGTCCAATACTTACGGTTTGTCCAACTTTAACTGGGAGTACTTCTGGAACAATCGGACCTGAGATCGCCCTAATATTTCGATGCTGCTTCTTCGAAGATGAAAGAAAAATATCGGGAAACTCTTCTGATACATCATTTAAATCTTCCTCGGAAGATAGGTACATTAATTCCAGACCGGAGCTAAACTTCACCCTATCTTTAGGTTCTAGTTTTTTACTATCTTGTACGTCTTCTCCGTTTATTTGCATCAACTCCTTATCGCCTAAAACTAATCGTTTAAACGTCGGTCCATCACGAAAGTCGATAGTAGCGTATTCTTGTTTTCCACTAAAATATTCAGATCGAAACAGACAATGTCTAGAGTTCCCAATAGAAACCTTATCAACATCGCCAACACTAATCGCAACCTTCGGTTCAGAGAGTGAAAATAATGCAGGGAATTTGTTTTCTTCTGTTTTACCAATATTTGTTAACTCTTTTAAGATATTGGAAGATTTCGATAGTTGATCCGAGTTACTATCTTTTTCCGCAATTTGCGCGGGAACAGAAACTATAGTGAGAGTAACTTGTCCTAGCTCAATTTGGGAGATGCTGTCGTACTCTTTCTCCCAAGGAAAACTTACAGCCTTCTGACCTTTGAAAAATAGCGCCTTACATTTAAACTTGGACCCAAGGCCGCGAATAATTCCTAATTCATAAGGTAAGCCTGGAACACCGTCTAATATTAGATGACTAGAATCATCCGTACCTACCTTAACAAATAGCCTACGAATTAAGACATTCTCTATCTGACTAATACCGTCATTAAAATCGACCTGAATAACGAACATAATATTTATCTATCCAGCTGAACTCGAACTATCCTTGGGAAGATCTCTATTTTTTGTCACCCAATGGATTTCATTATAAACTTTTATAACCTCTGGATCCTTTTCTTTACGGTAATTAACTAAGATCACTTGTAATGTGTTAATATCATTTTTACCAGCTAAAGCTTTTACACCAGCGATCCTAACCTTAGGGTTTTCATTGGAAAGCAATGGTATAATTTCGTCCAACTTTGCGATAGGTGCAAGACGTTCAGCTGCTTGTTCGATAAAATAAGGATCTCCAGTAGAGATTAAAGCAGTAAATAACGTACTATTAGAAAGCAAAAGTATTTTTTCAAATGCAGTATCTAGTTCTTCATCTGTTGCTAGGTCACGCAACGAGAAGACACCATATGAATATGCAAATTTATTCTTTTGATCCCAGAAATTATACTTCAAATATTCTAACAAGCTCTTACTAACGGGATTCGTTGGAGCGCGCCTTGAAATA
>CAYYIQ010000370.1:0-1701 GCA_964472005.1 uncultured Bdellovibrionales bacterium
AATATATAAAATCTTTTGATACTGATGTATTATGAGAAATAGTATTTTTATAGTGTTTAGTGTAATCTGTTTATTTTCATCATCCGCTTGTGGAGACGGATCAGTAGACGTTGGTTGTCTTGACGCTTCGGAGTGCTCAGGTGGTGAATATTGCAAATATCCTAATGGAACATGCCATGAGGGTGGTCTGAAAGGAGAATGTGTGAAAATCCCAGAAATTTGTACTCAAATCTATATGCCTGTTTGTGGTTGTGACGATAAGACTTACTCTAGCTCGTGTTCTGCGGAAAGGAATTCGGTTTCTATTAAGTCTGAGGGTGAATGTCCGGTTTCAAATTAGGTGTTTCTTAGATTCATCGTTGTTAGATAATTGTGGATAGATATTATTCAGTTGATTTTCGTTTAGTTACTCAAATCATAAATTAAATTCCCAAAACGGAAATTTTAAATTATGAACATTCGGAGGATCCTGTGAACTTTAGACTCGAAGGATTTATTCGATTAAATTTTTTAACAAAAGTTTTTTCTTGCCCATCCGATCAAATGATTTGATTACCGTGTAGGAAATAACTCTTAATTATTAGGAATAAAATGAAGTCTATTAACTTGTTTTTAATTCTCATTACAGCGCTTGGAATAATCTCTTGTACGTCAAGTTCTGATGATAAATCAGACGGAGGCAGCAGTAGTGATCCAACACCAAGTTTGTCGTTAGATTCCTGCCAAGCGTTTTCTTTTGCGAGGACTAAAATCGCGAATGGTGAGGTCTGTTCTGTCGGAAATCAGAATAGTCCTTTAGTACGCCTCAGTATCGAAGGGTTAGGGTTCACAGGAGTTTGTACAGGAACTGTTATTGATAGAAATACAGTTTTGACAGCAGCGCATTGCCTTCAAGGTGATATTATCTCTGTAGTGGTAGAGTCGACGGCGGGTTCGTTTTTGAGTCGTAACTTTTTTGTTCCTAGTTCGTACGATGATTCTGGTGATGTGGGAATCGACGATATTGGAATTGTCAAAACCTCGATTGATATTCCGATTAATCCACTTCCATTATTACTCTCATCTGATCCTATAATTGGTGAGTCCGCATATATTGGAGGATTTGGAGAACGCTCTCCAGGTTCGATAGATAGCTCGCCAAGAGCTGGTGAAGTTATCGTTGCCGGATTAACGTCCAATAGTGTTATCGTTCGATTTCAAGGTGATCAGGCTCATCCATGTGAAGGTGACTCAGGTGGACCTCTCGTTGTGGATAGAAATGGACAACGGGCAATTGTTGGAGTGGTTTCTCAAAGTGATCCATCTGTAAGATTAGACAATATCTGTCGACCAGGTGATATAACTCTTTATACTTCATTAACCAAAAGTAGCGTCTTAAGTTTCATTAATCAATTAGCTCCCAACGCAGGTGCATTGTAGAATTTGAACATAGATTCAATTTTGATGAACTGTAACTAGAGGAAGTATAGTTAACGTTAAAGCTAAAAAGCACCCATGCGGGTGCTTTTTTTATGGGCAATTGGTGAAAATTTAGCTGTCCGCATGTAGAGGTGATAAAAGTTTAGAAATACTAATACGATCAATCGTCGATTTTTCGCCACCATCGTATATCTTTACATAGAAATCTCCGAACTCACCAAGTTTCTTGTTTTCAATCCCATGGCCAGCTAGTTTGATTGTAGACTTGCCTTTAATTTCAAT
>CAYYIQ010000371.1:0-1701 GCA_964472005.1 uncultured Bdellovibrionales bacterium
GTTTTAGACGAATTTCATTATCTATCGGATCCACAACGTGGACCGGTGTGGGAAGAAAGCATTATTTTGTCACCAAAAAATTCATCTCTCTTGATGCTCTCCGCATCTGTTTCAAATGCGGATGAAATATCTGCATGGATTGAAGAAGTACGAGGTAAAAAGGTAAATATCATTCAAGAATTCCATCGACCGGTGGAATTACGACTCGGATTTATGCATCCTGGGCTAGGCGTAATGCCACTTGATAACGGAGAAGGCGAAATCTTAAAAGAAGTAACAGATTTTTACGCCGAGAAAAGAGATTCTCAAGCAAATAGCCGTCGACGAGGCCGCGGGAATTATAACGGAAGTCGCGGAGGAAGAAAGTAATGCATGAGGTAACTTTAGCACAAATTATAGTAGAACTTGAAACCAAGAATTTGCTCCCAGCAATTGTTTTCAGAAGTTCTAGAAATCAATGTGACCTTGACGTTGAAAGTGTCGCAAGTAACAAAAAACTGCACATTGAAAAGTATCAGCAAAAAGAGCTTAAAAACAAAATCGAAGAAATAGCGTCTCGCTATGATCTAGATGTATCTTTAATTCACTCTCATCCACAGTACGCATCGCTATTAACATCAGCAGTTGGAGCCCATCACGCAGGCCAGCTTTTAATGTGGCGTTTGATACTTGAAGAGTTGATGGCAGCAAGTTTATTAAGAATCCTTGTGGCAACCGGAACAGTCGCCGCCGGAGTTGATTTTCCAGCAAGAACCGTGATGATTACAGCTCACACTCGTCGTGGAGCAGAAGGCTATCAAAAATTAACTTCATCTGAATTCCAACAAATGTCTGGGAGAGCGGGTAGACGAGGAAAGGACACGGTTGGTTTTTGTCTCGCAGCACCGTCACGATTTTGTGACGCTAGAGTCTTACGGGACATCGCAAAAAAACCACCAGAGCCATTAAAGTCCTCATATTTTCCAAGTCCAAGTACGGTTTTAAATCTTTTAAGATATCGAACAGCGGACGGGCTTAGATTTACAGTCGCGAGAAGCCTAGCAACATTCTTAGATAAAAAAGAAGGTGTGCTACTAAGAGAAGAAGCCGATCAAGCAGAGAAAGACTTAGAAAAACTTAAGAGTAATGGCGGTGGACCTGAAAGAATTAAAAAACTGCAAAAGCGAATAAAGCGTCTACGTCGACAAGCGGATGATATGGAAATTCAACAGACATCGCTTTTGAGCGCATCTCTCGATGGTTTAGAGAAGCTCGGGTATGTCAAAGAAGATCGGATTTCCGAAAAGGGCCTTTGGGCAGCAAATCTTTGTACGACTTTGGTTATCGAACTCGCCGAGTTAATTGACGCTGGAATTATCAACAAGGAATCATTAACAGACCTTGTTGCAATCGTAGCTGCAATTTGCGGAGATGCGCATCGACCTTACATTCGCGGGAAAGATGAAATATTACCCTATGACCTTCAGGATAAAATAGAAGATCATTTGAAAGAGATCCGCGATGTTCGAATGCCAGGCGTCCAAGATGATCGCGAAGTGCTAGAAGAAGCTTCACGAACCGTTTTGATATGGTTAAGAGCCAAAGATTGGAACGAGTTCCGTGGACTATTAATATTAAGTGGAGTCGCAGAAGGGGATGCAGCACGGGTAATTACCCAAACTGCCGAGCAGCTAAACCAAATAGCAAGGCTCGACCAAACAC
>CAYYIQ010000372.1:0-1690 GCA_964472005.1 uncultured Bdellovibrionales bacterium
CTTAAGAGAAACTACAAAGCGTTCAAAGCCGAATTTGTCCATCAAGGCACAATGGTCGAGCGCGGACTCATAAGCTACAGCAATTGGACTTGTCCCCTGCTCTTTTAGTGCTGGATCAAGAGAACCAAAATTGACTCCGATTCTTATCGCACAATCAAACTCTCCCGCAGTATCGACAAGAAATTTCACCTTATCTTCAATAGAAACTGACTTTTGATGATGATGTAAATGACCTGGATTATATCGAAACTTCTTTACGTATGGCCCAACATCCTTTGCAAGACGATAATTTTCTTGCAGATCAACTACAAAATTCGCTGCAACTCTTTGGCTTAACTCTTTTAGAGCCAAAACATCATTACGGCTATCTATGGCAATTCTAATAATGTCTGCCCCTGCCGACAACAAGAGTCTTATTTGCTTCTCAGTAGCATCTAAATCCGTTGTTTTGGTCGCACACATGCTTTGCACAGCAATCGGGTTCTCTCCCCCTAATGTTACGCTACCAACCCTGACTTCTCTTGTTTTTCTGCGGTCCATTTTAATCTCCTAAATTCTGGCCAAAACGTAGCACATTTGCAAAAAACCATAAAGTATTGGAATAAATTGATTAACTTTTAAATGGCTACCGATCCAATGAAACCTCGCTATTTTTCAATAGTCACGGCAGCTCGCCTACTCCAAATAAGCTGATGACTGGATTAGGCAAACATCAAAGAAACATACCTAATTATCTAGATTTATTTAATTTTAGCCATTTAACCCCCAAAACTAAATATGACAGATATTCACATTCCTTTTTGTGATATAATTTAAAGAAAATTGAGACCTTAGTCGATCTGTTACGAGTTTGCAGATCTTAGTTTAAATTCCCATAATTTGAAATTTGAACTAAGAACTGTATAGAAACTAGCGATATAAAGAGTTTAAACGTACAACAAACTTACTACGACATTTTTAACTTATGAATTCATTTAAAGATCTCTTCGAAAACATCACTGAAAGATTTTCTGTTCCTGTAAAACTTTCCAAAAGCTGTGAGTCAAATACGTTTTACCGGGTTGAAGACTTGACCCGCGAAGATGTTGAATTTTGCGCGGAATATCTAGCCGAAAAAATTATTGATAGCGGTGAGCCAGATATTTTAATCGAAATGCCAGGAAGTGCGGTAGACCTTGGTAAAACAGTTGCAGATAAGATGGGTGAACAAGTTAAACGACCAGATGTCATTCTGTTAGAAGGAACGGAAAACGGTGATATCAACATCAGCTCCATCCAAGGCAAAACAATTGTCATTATTAATGATGTAATCACAACAGGAAGATCGTGTCTGGAAGTGCACTCCAAACTTACAATGAAAGGTGGAAACGTACTTTGTTGGGTAGCCCTAGTCGATCGAACTTTTGGACCAGGCCCAGTTTCAGTTATCGCGACATTAACTGGCGATTCAATAACATTACTCAAGTAAGAAACAATTTAGGAGAGTCCCACTTCCCTCTCAAGCTGAGAACTTAAGGTACTATAATAAATGAATATCTTATTTACAGCGCCTTAACTAACTAAAATCACATGATTCTAATAGAACGGGCTTAAAAAGTCTGGATTTCACTTAATGCCATAGTCATCTCATTTAATCTTAGCGAATCTTAAATCTTCAATTTAACATCAAATACTAATGTAAATGCATGAT
>CAYYIQ010000373.1:0-1660 GCA_964472005.1 uncultured Bdellovibrionales bacterium
GCTTCCTTTCCGAGGGGGCTAGAAAAAACTCCCCCAGATTTTGTAAGTTGATTCTGTAGCTACTGGTTTCTGTAGCTACTGGTCCCGGGTTACTTTGCTTTTTAGCTTTAACTGTCTTTTACAAAATAGCCTCGCAAGTTTCCAGGAATTCACAATAAAGTTATTTGATTCGGGTTTACTATGTTTTTCGCCGCTTAAACTTTAACCGGACTAAAGCAATTCGGCGGGTTATCGTTGATAACGTTTTTAGACGGAATGTAATCTGGTGGTAGTAGCTAGAGAGCAGGAATAAAAGCACTTGATTTTTTAGAGCAAGAGGTATAGAAAAAAAACTAGAAAAGGCCAGGTTTGGCTGATTTTATTTCCCTTAAAAACCGAATTTTCAGCTTATAAAATAGTGAAAAAAGATCTAATTCGTCAGTTAACATCATCATTTGAATCTTGTGCTCAACAGACTGACAATGGTGTTGAATTCTGGCTGGCGAGAGACTTACAGCATCTCCTTGGTTATGCAGAATGGAGGAACTTTTCTTTAGTTATATCAAGAGCAAAGACGGCTTGTGATGTGTCTGAACAGTCCATTCGAGACCATTTTGTTGATGTCAACAAAATGGTAGAGCTTGGTTCAGGAGGACAGCGTGAAATCGACGATGTAATGCTGACCCGTTATGCTTGTTATCTAATTGCTCAAAACGGTGATCCGAAAAAGCAAGAGATAGCTTTTGCTCAAACCTATTTTGCCTTACAGGCTAGACGAGCTGAACTTATTGAGGAACGGCTTCTTGAGTCTGAACGACTTTCGGCGCGAAACAAACTAAGCCACTCTGAAAAAGAACTTTCGTCTGTTATTTATCAGCAGACAGGAGGTGATAAGAATTTTGGTGTAATTCGTAGCAAAGGAGATGCGGCATTTTTTGGTCGCTCAACTAAACAAATGAAATCGCGATGGAATATTCCAGATAGTCGTCCTTTAGCTGATTTTGCACCTACAATAATTTTAAAAGCAAAAGATTTTGCCACTGAAATTACTATTCACAATGCTCGAGAAAATAATTTTCTTACTCAAGATGAAATATCAATAGAGCATGTTACGAATAATCAAGCAGTAAGAAAAACACTCCTCTCACGAGGAATTCAACCTGAAAGCCTGCCACCGGCAGAGGATATAAAGAAGGTCAAACGAAGACTAGAGTCTGAAAAGAAGAAGTCCTTAAAAGATCCAGAAATACTAGAGTAAAGTCATAAGTCGTCTGTTGCCATTGGCCCCGGGTTGCTTTTCTTTTCACGAGAAGCTGGCTTGGCCATAATCTCAAGATAGAACGATGTTAAGCCTCGTTCTTGAACATCGGTTATATGTTTGCCGATATCACCCAGATGAATGACCTTTGCGTCTTGGTCTGTGTCTCCAAATCGACAGTCAAAATCCCAGAAGTCGGACCCACTTGGCAGAGCTTTTCTCCTTTCGCGCTTGATGTATTTCTTTATTTCAAAGCGACTCGCTTCGAATTGTCGATCAATTTTAATTTTGGGATGGATTAGATTAAATGTTTTTTTCATGTCGTTTCTATGTTTAGTTTATTGGCAATACAGGTGAGCATCCGCTTCTAGAGGTCTTCTTTAAAAGCAAGGTATCCCTTGTTGTAAATTAGCGTCAAACTCT
>CAYYIQ010000374.1:0-1616 GCA_964472005.1 uncultured Bdellovibrionales bacterium
TGTATAACAATCCGCATCACGAGAGCTGACGCCTCGTGTGCTTAACCGTTATACCGCTAAGTGCTATCAATAATGATTACTAAAAATGAAATGATTCCAAAATTGATCGATGTGCTCCCATCGTTTCAAAAGTCATGGGATGAGCTTATGCAAGAGTGGAAAGATGAGCCTGAAGAGCTTCCCCTATATCCTGCGCTTGGTGACCTAGCACGTCATCTAGTTACTCAACTTGAATGTGGCGAAATTTCAAAGTTTGCAGATGCTTTTGCCGTTATCGAAAAATGGCTCATCGAAGGAGATTCCTACGTAAAAGAAGCTGCGACGGTAGGTCTGTTGGAAACTTTGCAAAATACAAATATCCACTCCTCAACAATACCTGAACAATTTGAAGCGTTTCTCGGCCCTGAATCATTACGTTTTTGGCGTAAAGTTGAAGATTTTTGGGAGAAAGGGATAATTATTACTAACGATTAAATGTAGGACGCGGTATAACAATACGCATCACGGGAGCTATCGCCCCGTGTGCTAAACCGTTATACCAATCAAAGTTCTATCGCCATGTTAGTATATTCAATCAGCTTTTTCCTGTCGGTAATTCTTTTTGTTGCTGGCTACTGGTATAGAAATCAAGCTATGGGCATGATGGATTCTGACACAAGCAAAGCCCTTGGTAAAAAAGTAATCGGCAAAATTCAAATTCCTCCTTTTGTTTTAGAAGCTGCACTTATTTTGCCGGTTCTGGTATCAGAGTATGTATGGGGTGAAGACTGGAGTTTTGTTGTCGCTTTCACTTTGATGGCTTCGATATTAATGATCGTAGCTATTAGAACAAACGCCAAAGCAAGGGATCAAGGCATACCTTTGAATGTTAGAAACTTACTTCTTCGAGGAGATCTACTAATTGTTACAGCTGTCTTTGCAGCAATTCCAATGGCGTTATGAAATTTTCGACATCGAATAATCATTAACTGAGGAGATGTATTATTGCAGATACTAGGTTTGGAAGCAGGATTAATGTTTCCAAACTACTCGGTGATTGGTATAACAATTCAATTTTGCGAAGTGCTGACGCACTCGCAAATTTATAACGTTATATTTTCAGTGTGAGTGAATGAAGTTTACCTACGAAATATCTGAAAGTGATCGGAATGCTTTTGAAAGCTACTGGAATGTCGCAGAAGAATATAGAGCAGAAAGAGCATTTTGGAAGTTAATAAAAATAGTCGAAAACTTTTTGTCGCTGATTACTTTTGGTGCTTATGTGCGACAACTTCACGAGAATCTACCAAGTAGGCCTAAGCTAGTATTACTAGGGACACAAACCCTAGAAATAACAAAAAGCCATTTAAATTTGATTTACAACAATGCGTTTGAATCGTATGAATTAGAGTGTGTTAATGAACTAGGGCAAGCGGAAGATTATATTTTTATTAAAGTTGGTTATCGAACATTGATCTTCCCTAAAAATGTTTTTGACGATAACTTACAACAAGATGAGTTTTTGAAAAAACTCGGTAAAAAAATATAACCAAATGTTTTTTCGAAGCGCATACTGCGCTCGAAAAACTTAGCCGTTACCTCTCTTGAGCAAGTTCTATCTTTGGACGGTTTAGAAA
>CAYYIQ010000375.1:0-1614 GCA_964472005.1 uncultured Bdellovibrionales bacterium
CTTCAATGATAAAAATTTCTCGTTTACGACATTCTTCAACAAACAAATCCACACGATAGGGATTACCCAACGCATGAGCCAAAACGACTGCGCGAGTTTTCGGTGTTATTGCTGCAAGAACATCTTCTGGTTTTGCATTTAATGTTTCTGGATCAACATCAACAAAAACAGGTGTCCAACCGTTTTGAATAATCGGATTGACAGTAGTCGGAAATCCTCCTGCGCACGTAATAATTTCTGCGCCATCTTCTATCGGTCGGAATTTAAAATCTTTTAAAAGAGGAGAGCCAAAAGCTGACACTGCACATAAATTGGCACTTGATCCACTATTTACGAGAAGCGCATTGGCAGTTAGATCAAAATATTTGGGTAGCGATCTCTCAAATTTCGCACCAAAGCGACCTGTCGTAAGCCACATATCTAAACTCGCATCGACGAGAGCAGCTAAATCTTTTTCATCAACAACTTTTGTTGAAACTGGAATGTACGTAAGACCAGCAGTAAACTCTTTACTTTTAGCGGCTTCATTTGCTGTAAAAAATTTTACGGCAGCTTCAATTGCGTTTTTTCGTAACTCTATTAAATCGTCCTGCATTTTAATAATCCTACTTCTCTATTTATTTCGCTTTAACAAGGCCCATGATCCAAAACGTTTGATATTTCCCATGTCATAACCATAAGTTTCAAGATGCTGACTAATACAATCATCTTGCGACATTGTATCTTTCTCACCTAGGTAACTAGAAGAACCACCTATTCTCATGCCGATACCCTGGTGCGGTTCTCTAATAACAGGCAAAAATGCGTAGTCAGCGTCAGCAAGTCCGAGAGGAACCAATGAAACCTCTGATTGGAGTCCGATAATCGGCAAAGCATGTTCCGTAGTAACGACCTTCGAATTAACCGGAATGTGATCCCTTACCTTCATCAGACTTTGATAGTATTCGTATTGACCATCATATAACTTACCAATCCCACCTAAGACAGATAAATAAGACGTTAACGGTCTATCTAAGTTTTTAATACCTGGAACCATCGTTGTTACAATATAGATATTCAGAACCGTCAGAACTCCCAATACCGTTGCAATACCATATTTTCCTAACCTCCTAAAACTGTTAGCAAACTGAACGAATCCCAAAAGCCCGACAAAAACTAAAACAGGAAAATAAGTTGTATGATAGTGTGTCAAAAACCCTGTTTTTTCTGCACCACCCAAATTTCCAATCGCATTTGGGTATATGTTTACTAAAAGCAAGGGTAGTAGAGTTGGCTTAAAAAAACAAAACGTTCCGAGTCCAACGAAAGTTAATAGTAGAAATACAAAGAAGTTTTCTCTAAAAGTATCAACTTTAAAATTTTCTAAAAATGAACTGGGATGGAGCGATTGTGAGAACGACTTGTTCGCTTCGTAATCTGATACAAAATTCAATATCAATGACGTTATCAGTATAAAAAGCATACCTACGAATAACAACTTAAAATGAGGCTTCTTTTTTTCTAGTACGGGAAGCAAGGCAAAGAATAACGTTTGAATACCAATTATCGCTCCAAAGCGATCTGATAATGATGCGATTACGATCCCCAATATAAAAATGGTTTTAAGCTTGTCCG
>CAYYIQ010000376.1:0-1602 GCA_964472005.1 uncultured Bdellovibrionales bacterium
GTCTAAAACTACGAGTGAATAATTGTCACCGTAATTATATAACTCATTACGATAGATTTCGGTTGTAGCGACGACAATATCCGCGTCACCATCAATTTTTCGATCCCCTGTAAGTAACCCTACGCTGAAATCTGGTTCAAACTTCTTTTTAAGTTCTACGTATTTTGTATTCGATAATGCTTTAAGTGGAGCAGTGTAAACTGCGCGTTTTCCCGAAGCTACGATTTTTGCAATGCTTTGCACTGCGATATACGTTTTACCTGTCCCTGTCGGGGCAACCACCAATGTGTCATGACCGCTCGCAATTGATTCAATTGCTGCAAGTTGAAATGCATCTGGTTTAAATTCTTCGACTTTTGGTAAGCCTATTCCGTCTAAAAAACTACTGTACTTTTTTTTTGGTCGTCTATTATTGTGTTCTCGATTCATGCTCAAAATCAAACCTTGTTTTTATAAATTTAAGAACCTTCTCCGGAGCATGCTGCTCCAAATCGGTTATATGGCCATCAGAAATCACGACGCCTTCATTAAGATAAACAGCTCTTTCAACTCTTGGTAGGAGTCTTCGAAGATCATGGCTTACAATAATGGTTGTGCAGTCTCTGATGCTTGTTAGGCGATCAATTAGATCCATTATGGTATTCGCTGTAACCGGATCTAGACCGCTTGTTGGTTCGTCTAGGAGTAGAAGCTTTGGTTCATGGACGAGTGCTCTTGCAATCCCCACTCTCTTACGCATCCCGCCGCTCAATTCGTTAACCTGTTTTCCTAAAGCAGCTGATAGTCCGACTTGCTTTATTACTTCAGCAGCTTTATCACGAGCGTCACTTTTTGACAAAGACGCGTATTTTTGTCGGGATTTGCCGTTTCTAAGTGGAAAGACAACATTGTCGATAACATCTAACGAATCAAATAGCGCCCCTTCTTGAAATAGAAAGCCGATTGTTGGTATTTCGTCCGCTCCCCAAACTATTTCATCCTCGAAGTCACCGTAAATTCCTGCGATTACTTTACAGAGAACTGACTTCCCAGAACCACTTGGTCCGATTAATCCAATCTTCTCTTTATCCCTAAGAACAAGGTCTATGCCATTAAGAATTTTATTTCTGCCAAGCGAAAAGAATAGTTTTTTAATTTCAAGAAAAATTGGGGAGTCTTGATTACTCTTTTGTAAACTCATACCTGACCTGAGTAGAACTGTGATTCAGATTGATACTCACTATCCTGATTTGCATAGTCATTGTTTTTCAAATTTTTTTCTAGCAGTTCTTCGTGCCATCTTCGTAAGCCTATATGAATATCTTCGTTATCACTCATCGTACAAAGCTGTCTTCGTTTTTCGGCGCCTCCTGGAATTCTTTTAGACGCTTGGCTAATAAGTTGTTTCATTTTGCCAACCGTTGCTCTTGGGCCTACGTCATCCATCAAGAGTTCGTAATATCTTATCAACGCCCTAATAAACTCAGACGATGGCTTATGAACTGGGATTTTACCGTCTAGGTAATCTTTTATCTGAGAAAATATGAATGGATTCTCCATTGCACCTCGGCCAATCATAACCCCTGAAACACCTTTCTTTAATGCTTCCAAAGTGGAGGGTCC
>CAYYIQ010000377.1:0-1592 GCA_964472005.1 uncultured Bdellovibrionales bacterium
TCTTTGAGTCAAATGGGGTGGAAGATGGGACTTGAACCCACGACAGCCGGTACCACAAACCGGAGCTCTACCAACTGAGCTACATCCACCATAATTAAAATTATTTCAGAACGGGAGATTGCTGAAAATCACGGATAAAGTCAATCTTTAATTCACAATTTTCGAATTTTATAGTTTCTGAAACGAATTTAACTGGTTAAGTTCATAAATTCCATCTCTTTTTACCACTAATTCCTTAATTTCGAGATCAAAGAGCAGTTTTCTGAGTTCGGTTTCGTCAAGATCCTTGATTTCAAGAAGATCGTCGAAGCTATAGCTATTGATTTGCAACTCTCTAAAAATTTCAAGATGTAAATCACTTAAATTGAGGTTAGCCAAATTTATTTTCGTATTTTTACTCTCGCTAACTCTAAATGGAGGGGCAATGCTTTCAACAAAATCTTCAATCGAACTAACAATTCCTGCGCCGTCTTTAATCATTTGATTTACTCCATCACTCAAAGAAGAATCAATTGGACCTGGAACACAATAAAGGTCTCTACCCTGCTCGATTGCCATTCTTGCAGTAATTAAACTACCACTTCTTTTTTTCGCTTCGACGACAACGACCCCCTTTGACAAAGCGCTGATAATTCGATTTCTCCTTGGAAAATAGAAACTTCGAGGTAACATATTGAGACCATATTCACTTATAACAAAACCACCTGATTCAATAATTTCCTCGGCTAAATATTTATGAGAACGTGGGTATACTTCTAATAATCCCGATCCTAGTACAGCAATAGTTGGGATAGATGGTTCTGACGCTAACTGGCGTCCCACCAGCGCACCTTCATGTGCAGACTTATCAATTCCGTATGCAAGTCCACTGACAACCGTAATCCCGGCTTTAACCATTTCTGTCGCCAAATGCCTTGAAACTATAGTACCATACTGGGTAGCATTTCTAGCCCCGACTATCGACCATAACTCTAGTTGCTTCCAAAGTATGTTGTTAACCTTTAAATTTCCAGAAATAAATAAAGTTAGAGGTGGATCAACGATATTTAATAGATCAGTTGGATAGCTTCTATCTAAAAAACTAATCACCTCGATTCCAATATCAGATGCATGCCGTATTTCATGTTTCGCTTGAATCCATGCAGCTTCGCTCGGGACACCTATTAGTTTTGTTAATTTTTCACGAAAGAAAGTTACATCCTCAGCCTCCCTCTGAGCCCCAATGTTTTCAGAATAAAACTTGAATAATCTTGAGATTTTTGTTGAAGAAAAGTGATTATCTAAACTATAGGCATGGAATAAAATTTCTAAGTCTTTGTTTTCTTTCATTATTTACAGCAATAATTCTATTTAGAATTACAATTAATATACCGATTTTAATATACTGAAGATATTTAAGATTTCCGTTTAATGGCGATCCGAAAATACTTTCGTTTTTAAAAATAAAGGCGCTCCGCTTTTATTCGAGGTATCGGAAATAAATGTTTGTAACCTCTCCGATAAACACTCAGAATGTCCTGTGTGTTCGTAATAAAAGTGAAGAACTTAGTGCTATTAGAAACAAACTACTTAGGAATTTGTTAAATTTTTCC
>CAYYIQ010000378.1:0-1580 GCA_964472005.1 uncultured Bdellovibrionales bacterium
GATTCTTTTTTTAACGAATTGTAAGGGCATGCCATCTCCGTTTCATTGCTTTCGAGTAAAGGGTTTATCCACTTCCGAAACAACTCATTGTTCATCTTGAGAATTCCACCTTCTAGCAATTCACCTACGCTATTGATGTCATCATTCAACCCAACGGTGCATTTATTTATCTTTCCATTCGCTCGAATTACTAATGAGTTAGCTGCGGCTGCATAACACACATACTGAGAATTTTGATCTTCACACAAATTAAAACTATATTTAACAGCCAACTCATTTAGATTTTGAGTTAACGTTTTCTCTTCATATTCAGAATAAACACTGAACTCACTATCATTTTCTCCACCCAAATGGTGGATTGCTTTAAAAAAGAACTTAAACCGTACGTCTTGAACAATACTACTAGGCAACTCTCTAAATAAACTTTCTAATTGTTTTAAATTTCGAGGGTGATAGTGAATTCTTAATAAAACTTCAAAATCAAATGATGTTTTAGAAATATATTCTAAATTCCGTACTACCTTACTAAATGTATCTCCTCCATTAGCAAGAATCCGTGATTTGTTATGATCGATAGATGGGCCATCAAGTGTGATTTGAAAAACATTTACTCCTCGGTCAACTAGCTCTTTAAACGACTCTGAATCTAGCAAATAAGCATTAGTTGTCATATTCGATTTGAGAGTTTTCCCAAAAACTTTTTTAATTTTTTGAGCGTGGTTCATTAGGTCGTAAATAATTTCTTTCGCTAACAGGGGCTCCCCACCAAACCAACTAATCTCCAACGTATCCAAATCTTGAATCCGAGCGTCTATCAACTTTTTAACAGAATCTATAAGCTCAGGCTTCATTTTTCCAATCTCAAAGTCTTCATAACAATAGGTACATCTAAAGTTACACTTTTCAGTCGGTAAAATTATCAAGTTTAAATAAGTATTAGTTAGATGAGGTGCTATGTTGACCATTCAGCAGCCTTTTCCACAAATACCGTTTTTAATCCATGCTGCTGTATTCGCTTTTTCATTGTCAACCCAGTTAGCGAGGCGAGGATTGTCAATGATAATGTAACCAGCGCTATCAATACTGATTTGATCGGCGCTAACAGTGCTTTCAAATTGTTGAATTAAAGCTAATGTTCCCGGCTGGTCTTGTATTAAACCCGTTCCCAGCGAAGAAGAACTAATCTTAGTTACTGGGCCAAAAGTAGTATGGTCAATTAGTTTTGGTGTGATTGGAAAACTCATATTTTCTTTCCCTTCTATAGTAGTCAAATTGAAAGATTTTTAATCAACTCTTAGACTGACATAAATAAATAAAAAATCTATCACTGTATTAGTTTGATTATTTATATAAACGGGACTTCTTATTTCTAGTTAATTCCGAAGGCTGGAATCGGATGGGAGATGCTACAATTTTACTTGCTGGGCCCAAGTTGTGCCCTAAAACCATAATGAGTAGCCAGATTCAAAATTATTTTTTACCCTCCATAACGACAAAAGCCCCGCAACCTAACGATTACGGGGCTTTTAGAATGTGGTGCCGACACCACGAGTCGAACGCGGGACCTACTGATTACAAGT
>CAYYIQ010000379.1:0-1511 GCA_964472005.1 uncultured Bdellovibrionales bacterium
CACTATCTCGTACCAAACGCGATTATCTCTTTCGAGTACTTGATAAACCGCGTAAGCGATGTAATCCGCAACCTGCAAGCCACCGTGTGTGTAATGGGGATTGTGATAGTAACTCAGCTTCAATTTTGGGTTGAGCTTTGGATGATTTTGCATATACCCAAGCCGAACTCTCTCAACTTCAGTTTCCAGTTCCTTTCGCAGTTTAAGTTTACTGTCTTTTCTAGAGAAGATAATCTCTGTCTCTTGAGCCTGATGACAAAGATTTTTGATAAGTTGTCCACTCATTACCCCATACATTTTTCCTGGGCTACTTTTAAGTGGTTCATAACATAGAAGTTTTTCGACAACTAAAACATCTATTTTTATTGGAAGCTCAGGAATAAATTTGTAAAATCTTGTTTTTACTTCCGGGTAGTCTGTTTGAGCGTGAAAACTATCTAAACTGTAAGCGGAGGAAAATATACTAGTAAGGGAAGGGTCCTTTAGAAGGCTAAGTCTAAACTCCGTTATCTGCTGTTGTAAATGAAGTTGATTATCAGATCTTACGGCGGCTAAAACGAGGTATTTTGATGATTTGTTACTCTTTACGAGATTTTCTCCTCGCGCGGAATATACTTCGGGTTTTCCAGATTCATCAATAAACAGCAATTGATGAGAAAGTATTTTGGGCTTCATATTGGTGAATAGCTAAAATCCAAGATTTTGGATAAAGTTCCCAGTCACAAATAGCTACAGATACTTTCAGTCGGTTACAATTTGTAACCACCTGACCACATTACTTTATAGTTTAGATCACCTTTATTCGTATATTATTTTTATATCACATTTTAAAGATTACTTAATTGATTAAGTAATCCCTAATTGGCAAGACAGGACCGGCCGCGCACCCAGAAAAAAAACGAGTTCATGCAAAGGTAGACAAAAACAATAAACAACATTTCCAAAATTAAAGAATGCTAGAGGAAAGCATAGGAAATTAGAAATGTGGTCACAAACTGGCGAGGGAAAATCAAGATGGGTAATATGGGGGGTTATAGAACTTTTTACGAAAGAAGCACTTTGCTACGGCGGTTACGATGATAAGTTATCGCAAAACGGTGAGCTTCGTCACGAGCCCGCATCATAAGCTTTAATCCGGCCGAATCTTTTGGTAAAACCACATCTCTATATTCACCTCCGACTGGTAAAACGAGTTTTTCCTCACCTTTAACAAGTCCGATAACTTTTATATTTTTGGGAAGTTTCGCAATCATTTCCGACAAAGCCCGAAGCTGTGGGGATCCCCCATCAATCAAGATTAAATCGGGAGTTTCTTTAAAAGATTCATCCGAGATTCCTCCTTCTATCTTTTTAAATCGACGAGAAAGCACTTCCCTAAGCATCATAAAATCGTCTGGCGAATTTTTATATTTTATCTTAAATTTGCGGTACTGATTTTTATTAGGAACTCCCCCGATAAATACCACCATCGATCCCACCGCCAGTTTTCCTTGAATATTGGAAATATCATA